>NZ_JADYXD010000005.1:0-259744 GCF_015864475.1 Pseudoalteromonas sp. SWXJZ10B | reverse complement strand
CGAACTCAGTAGTGAAACGAAACAGCGCCGATGATAGTGTAGCATTTGCTATGTGAAAGTAGGACATTACCAGGCTTCAAATTGTAGAAAGCCCGAATCTAACGATTCGGGCTTTTTTACGTCTGCAGAAAAGTGAAGTGTGCGCAATTAATGTACACTCGTCAACACCTAGCATGTAGGGCGGGCGAGTGCAGCGACTCCCGACGCTGATATACTGCGTAGCGTACCGACTTTATATTGTAGAGCGTCTGAATCTAATGATTCGGGCTTTTTTACGTCTGCAAAAAAGTGATTTAGGGATTCCTCTAGAGCGAAGGACTTCTTAGTAAATCATTTATATCGATCAGCAATAATATTTAATCAATTTGAGGGATTAAATCTGACGCTAACTGCGTTAAAAATCTCATATATGAAACAACTGAATAACGAATTCTTGCCCTTCTTTTATCGACTCCGCTTAGTTATTGCTCTAATCTCAATTTATGATCTGTTCAATTATGTAGTTTATAAAATGTGACAGAGCTCGTTTAGATAAAAATAGAATAATAAGGGTTTAATAATGAGTGAAATTGATAATCATCCACATGGCATTTTTTGTTGGTCAGAACTTTGTACGCATAATTGGAAAGATGGTAAGGCGTTTTATACATCATTATTTGATTGGGGGTATGACGATCAACCTATTGGGGAGGACATATATTACACCATGCTACAAAAGCAAGGTGGTGATATAGCCGCTATGTATGAAATGCCTAAAGAGCAAATTAGTGAAGGGATCCCAAGTCATTGGTTGGCTTACATTGCCGTCGACAATGTTGATGATTGTGCGCTAAAAGCTAAAGAACTAGGTGCTGAAGTTATTGCCGGTCCTCATGATGTTATGAATGCAGGACGAATGTTGATGCTAAAAGATCCTGTAGGTGCCACTGTTGCACTATGGCAAGGCAATGAGCATAAAGGTTGTAAGTACTTAGGTGAATTAAACACGCCTTATTGGCATGAGTTAGCAACCAGAAATAGTAAAGTAAGTAGAGACTTTTACTGTGCTTTACTAGGCTGGGAAAGTGAAATAAAGCCAATAGAAGGTATGAACTACACTTTATTTTTGGTTGATGGACAGCCAATTGCCGGTATGCTTGAGATGACAAGCGACTGGCCTGAAGATATTCCTGCTCATTGGATGATTTATTTTGCAGTAGAGAGCTGCGATGCAGCAGTAAATAAAGCCGCTAGCCTAGGTGGACAAGTATGTGTTCCTGCAACAGATATCCCCGATGTTGGTCGTTTTAGTGTTATATACGACCCTCAAGGTGCTGTATTTTCGGTGATCGAATCTGTTATAGATGACGTTTAAACGGTTACATTAGCTTTAGCGTTAATTTACTCGCTAGTTTGTTATAATACTCGCCAATTAAATCGTCAGAAAGTGCAGAGAACGCAATGGAATTTGAACAAAATAGCAATTTAACCCTTCCTTTATTTCTATTAGATGAATCATTAAGTAATAGAGATTTAGAGCAGCCTGATTTTGAAATATCAATTGGACTTGATGATGAGTTACTTGCTCAAATTTGCCAAAATCCAAGTGAAGATAGCAGTGTAGCTATTACCGTTAGCGGTTATGAGTTGCTTATAACTGATTCTCTGTATTTAAGTATATTAGAGCAAGAGCATGATGCGCAGATAACATTAACGCATGGGCCTCTTTTAAGTATTGTTTTGAATACTGAAGGTCAAAAAACATTCGTTTCCCCTCAAATGGATATGATGCCTACCTTCGATTTAGGTGACGAGGACGAATGAAAAAAATAATAATAAGTACATTCGTATTAATTATCCTTAGTGGCTGTGCTTACTTAGGTAATGCACATTACGATGATTTATTTGGCCCTGAACAAGCGCAAGAACGTATCGTTCCACATTCTACCCTTGCTGGAGCTGATTTTTTACAAAACGTAAAACCAGTACTCGATACCCGCTGCGTCGTTTGCCATGGTTGTTACGATGCACCTTGCCAGCTTAAGCTCTCATCCCCTGAAGGTATTGATCGAGGTTTGAGTAAAGAGCTCGTTTACGATGGAACTCGTTTATTGGCAACGACCCCAAGCCGTTTATTGTTTGATGCAACCAATACACAGCAATGGCGAGAAAAAAACTTTACGCCAGTGCTAAATGAGCGCGTACAAAGTGAAGAAGCAAACTTAGCGGGAAGTGTTTTATTTAATAGTTTAGTGTTAAAGCAAAGCTATGAATTACCAACTAATGAAGTGCTAGATGATGAATTTGATTTTTCATTAGGGCGTTCGCAAACCTGTGCAACAATGGGGGAGTTTGACCGATTAGCTGACGAGCAACCTCATGGCGGTATGCCTTATGGTTTACCTGGGGTTTCGCGCGAAGAGTTTAATCATTTACAGAACTGGCTTAAAAATGGCGGTAAAATGTCACATATTGAGCCACCAAGTAAGTATGATCAGAATAAAATAAAGGGCTGGGAAGCATTTTTAAATCAAGATAACTTAAAGTATCAGTTATCAGCACGTTATATTTATGAACATTGGTTTTTAGCACATATTTATTTTACGTCAGAAAACCCACAAAGCTTTTTCAAACTAGTTCGCTCAAGTACGCCTCCTGGTGAGGAAATAAAGTTAATTAATACGCGTCGTCCATACGATGACCCTAAAGTTAGCCGTGTTTATTATCGTTTTATGCAAGAGCGTACAACCATACTTTCTAAAACGCATTTACCACTTGAGCTTAATGAAACTAAATTACTGCGTTTGTACGAGCAGTTTATTGCGCCAGATTATACAGTTACGCAAATGCCGAGTTATGAGCCTAAGTCAGCATCTAACCCATTTAAAACTTTTGAAGTTATTCCTATTAATTCTAAATATCAATTTATGCTTGATGAAGCAGAGTTAATTATTATGGGCTTTATAAAAGGGCCTGTTTGTCGTGGTCAGATTGCTTTAAATGTTATAAATGATCACTTTTGGGTGGCATTTGCTGATCCTGATAAGGTTGCGACTCCTGCTGTAGGGGAAATGCTAATGCAACATGAAGAAGCTCTAGAACTTCCTGCCGCAGAGGAAAGTAATGCGTTACCTATTTCTAGCTGGGTTAAATATTCAGTTCGTGAGAAAAAATATTTACAGGCAAAAGTTGAGCTTGCAAACGAAATGTTCAAAGGTGGCGAGCATCTTACAACTGACTTGCTTTGGAAAGGTGATGGGCATAATAAAAATGCTGCACTGACTATTTTCCGCCATTTTGATAGTGCAACTGTTGTTAAAGGTTTTATTGGTCAAGAGCCTAAAACCACGTGGATACTTGATTATGCGTTATTTGAACGTATTCATTATTTGCTTGTGGCAGGCTTTGATGTATACGGAAATATAGGCCATCAATTGGTTACACGTTTATATATGGATTTTTTACGTTTAGAGGGAGAGCAAAACTTTTTAGCTCTATTACCTGAGCACAAGCGTAATCAAATCAAAAAGCAGTGGTATCGTAATTCACCACCTGACTTATCTAAGTTCTTTAAAAGTAACCGAGAATTTAGCCAGCCCAGTGGTATTAACTATGAAACTGATGATCCACAGCATGAACTATATACCTTGATGAAAGAAGCCTTAGCGCCAGTTTTAAGTGAAAAATACAACTACACTGAAGTGGCAAAGCCGTTAAATGTAATAAGTGAAATGCCAGCAAAAGCGGTTAACTTATTACCTCAGCTTTCTTTTATACTTGTAAAGCAAGAAGATAATAGCCATAAGGGCTACACTATTATTCATCATAATGCGCACTACAATATATCTAGTTTATTAAACGAAGATGGCCAACGTGCTTATGATGAAGATACTGCGACTATTGTTCCTGGGTTTATCGGAGATTATCCAGCAGCTATTTGGTATTTAAATAACGAGCAGCAAGTAAATGCTTTTGCCGAGCAATTGCCTATGATGCAAATAGAAGCTGATTATGGTGCATTGAAATCTAAGTTTGGTATACGACGTACTCATCCACAGTTTTGGCAATACAGCGATATATTGCACGATACAGCTAAAAAATATCGTGGGATAGAATATGGAATGTTCGACTATAACCGTTTAGAAAATAGATAGTTAAATAGTTTTATTTTATTAGCCCAACTTTTTAGTTGGGCTTTTTTATTTAATAATCATTATTTAAGCTGCTTATTAGTTCTAAAAAATTGAGCTACACTTAAAACAAAAACAGGGCTTAGTATGTTTAAAGTTGTCGCGAATATCCGTACTCGTTACCGATGGGCATTAATAGCAATAGCACTATTAATAAGCACATCAGCATCACTTATGCAGTATTATTTTTCGGTGCAAAAATATGACGCAAAAATAATAAATATGGCTGGTAAGCAGAGAATGCTTTCTCAAAAAATAGCTTGGCATAGTAATGAGTTATTATTATCGGCAACAAATATTTCTGAGCATACTAAAGCGTTAAAGACATCAGTCGTATCATTCAAAAAAACTCATAATTACTTACTTTCAAAAAATGCTAATGGAGAGTATCAGTACCTTACACCTAAGCTTATTAAGCTATATACGTTAGCTCCTCATAAACTAGATTCCCAAGTTGCAACATATATCCAGCAAGCGGAAAATTTGCTTTATCAACAAGGCCAAGTAGATAAGCGTATATTCTCTGTAACTGAGGTTGAAGAGCTATTAAAGCAACTAGATCATGCAGTGAATTTATTTGAAGAGCAAGCTGTCCAAAAATTGAACTGGGTATCTAATCTTGAATTATTATTTTGGCTTATGGCGATGTTTTTACTACTTGTAGAGTTAAGGTTTGTATTTATGCCAATGGAAAAAGAAATAGGTAACGCATTGTCTAAATACCAAAAGCAAAAAGAGTTCGCTCAACAAGTGAGTCAAAATAAAGAGCATTTTATTGCCAGAGCAAGTCACGAATTTAGAACTCCTTTACAGGGTCTTATTACGTCTATTGAGGAGTTAAAGGTTTCTGATACGCAGCAAAGCGTTAAAACCCAAGCTAATTACTGTGCACTTAGGTTAATAGCCATATTAGATGAACTGCAGGACTTGCAAGCTTTAAGTACAGGTAAGTGGGTACCGCAATTTAAAAATGAAAACCTTCTAGAGTCGTGTAATAAAGTACTAATGGCTTACGAGCATGCTTGTCAGCAAAAAGGCCTAAAACTAGTTAGTTGTTTAGATGAATCATTAAATTGTGTATGTAAATTGGATCATCAACGTTTGCAGCATACGCTTACAGAATTAATCAGTAACGCTATTAAGTTTACGACAGAGGGTGAAATTACTGTCTCTGCAAAGCTTTTTAATAATGAACTTTGTGTCACTGTAAGTGATACTGGTTGTGGTTTTTCGAAAGAGATTACTGATCTTGAATTTGACTCATTTAAACAAACAAACCATTTTCAAGGATTAAGAACAGGTCTCACTCGGGTTCAGTATGTTGTAAAGGCGTTGCACGGTGAAATTACCTTCAAAAATAATGAAGCCCATGGGGCGCTGGTATCTTTGCACTTACCAATAATTGCCAGTAAAGCTCTCCCAAACCCTCGTAAAATAAATGACAAACTAAAGTGTTTAGTCGTTGAAGATAATCCATTAAATACTATATTACTGACCCGCATACTTAGCTTATTAGGTTTAAGCTATGATTGCGCTGAAAACGGCAAAGTCGCGTGCGATATGGTGAGTGAAAATCAATACGATATTGTTTTTATGGACTTAAATATGCCAGTAATGGATGGGTTTGAGGCGATTAAAAAAATACGCTCTGATCTTAATAAAGTAATGCCAATTATTGTTATAACAGCAAATACTTCACAAAATGATATAGAGCGAGTTTATGAATACGGAGCTAACCTCCATATTCATAAGCCAATAAGCCAGCAAGCAATTAAAGACGCATTAAATAGTATTAGCGTTGCTAGGGCGTGTTGATCTTTGGTAGTTGAATTTGCAGCAGACTGTTTGGTTTTTAGGCAAGGCAGAGCCTATGTAGTGTGGTTATTCCCCATAAATAGGCGATAACGCAGCATAAATACCAAACATGCGCTGCCCATTGGGTTCTTTCTAGGGACGATTAACTCTTTGTTGCCTACATGGATGTAGGTAAGGGGCGTGAGCAGGACGCGGAAGCTTTACTCGGTTTTTACTTAGCCCACTAGGTTACAAACCTCGCGCCGCGATTTAATCGCCCTTAGATTGAACAAATTTCAATCCACAAAGATCAACACGCCCTAGTGAAATAAATTAATTTTGCAGATAACAAGCTTGCTAAGCTCTTTTAATATGCGTTAACTTGCTGTTTTAAGGTTTATTAGGAAAAGTTAGTGCAGTCAATTACGCTTGAGCAATTTAATGGTTACTTACAAGGGCAAGGCAAAAGTCGTTACGACATATGCAACCTAGATTGGCAAGTGAATCTAGGAGAACATTGGCTGCTTCTAGGTGCTAATGGAGCCGGTAAATCTGCACTGACAGCTGCGTTAGTTGGTGAAGCTAAGTGCGAAAGTGGTAAGCGTATAAGTAGTATTAATAAGCTTATGCTCGTGTCTTCAGATTCGCATAAACAGTTACTAGCTCAAGAATTAGAGCATGAAAAGCACTCCCTCGTTAAAGACCTTATTTTTACAGGGCATAGTAATAATGATGAGTTATTAGCGCAGCTAATAGAATTATTTAAATTTAGCTCATTACTAAATAGGCATTTTAGAGACCTTTCAACGGGTGAAACTCGTAAACTCCTACTTATAAAAGCACTCAGCTCCCATAGTGAGTTAGTCGTACTTGACGAGCCATTTGATGGACTCGACGTACAATCTTGCCAGCAACTTAATAAAATACTCATAGAGCTTAGCCACACGATTACTTTTGTTTTTGTGCTAAACCGCTTAGACGAAATGCCTTCATTCATTACTCACTATGGTTATGTAAACCAAGGCTGCTTGTTACATACTTTAGCAAAGCCAAGTAGTGAGCAATTAAGTGACTTACTAAAACTACTTCATTTAGAGCATACTTCATTGGATGTGCCATCTCCTGATACCGAACAAGAGCAAAAGACATTCACTGGTAATACCTTAGTTAAATTGAGTAATGCTAAAGTTAGTTATAGTGACGTAAGCATATTCAAAAATCTCAATTGGACTATAAAAAAGCATCAGCATTGGCAGCTTACTGGAGCGAACGGTTCAGGTAAAACATGCCTATTAAATTTAATAACAGGTGATAACCCACAGTGTTATAACAATGACATTGAAGTGTTCGGTTTTAAACGCGGAACCGGGGAGAGTATTTGGGATATAAAACAGCATATTGGTTTTATATCTAACGCGCTACATATGGATTATCGCGTAAGTATATCGGCTTTAAATACTGTTATATCTGGTTTTTATGACAGCATAGGTTTATATCAAAAGCCGAGCGACGCACAAGTTAATATTGCTCAACAGTGGCTGGCATTTATTGGTTTAAGTGACAAGCAAAACACCTCATTCACCCAGCTTTCGTACGGCGATCAACGTATGCTTTTAATTGTACGAGCTATGGTAAAGCATCCAACGTTACTTATTTTAGATGAACCTTGCTTAGGATTAGATGAAGCAAACAGGCAACGTGTACTGCTACTAATAGAGAAAATTTGTGCTGCTAATACAAGTACTGTGATTTATGTAAATCATCATGCGGCAGACAAAATTAAAAAAATAGAGAATTACTTAAAAATGGAAGACTTTAATTAAAAGCTCAGAGAAAGGTTGAGCGAAAATTCACTCAACCCATTTTTATTTTAAAGACGAGTAACGCTAAAGCCTTTATCTCGTAGCTGTTTAAGTAACCCGTGTTTTTCAGGTAAATGCAGAGCACCTACGGCAATAAATAGTTGCTCGTTTGCTAAACGCGGTGTGAGTTGTTTAACCCAATTATTATTGCGGTTAGTTAGCATTACTTGCTCGCTAATTTCACCATAATTACTGTCATCAAAACTCATGTTGTAGTAATCGGTTAGTGTATCCATATCTCCGTTTTTCCAGGCATTAACTAATTTGATAAAGTAAGTATTAATATCGCTGAGTTGCTCAAAGGTTTCTTCAATCATTTCATTGCTTAATAGCGCCATGCCATCAAACATTTGCAGTTGTTGCTCTAGGGTTTCAAGCTCGCCAATTTTAATATTATGCTCTTTAGCATAACTAAGCACTTGCTTGTCTATGCCGGTTTTATCTGAATATCCTGCATTTTGAAATTCAATTTGCATCATAGTCACCATAACAGCCCAAGGCTTTAAGCCATTAAACATAGCAATATCAATCGACTTTTTAGCAAAGTAATTTTTTAGCTTGGTATAATTTTGCTTTGAAAGCTCAGTTTGTAATGTTTTACCGTCACTTAGCATCATAAATGGCATTGAGCGCTGTTGCATTTCAAGTGGTGTAAGTTTGCTTATATCAACTTCAACAATGACTTCTTTGCTTGCGCTAATTGCATCGGTTACATTTTTAGGTAAGCCTTTCATGCTGGCATCACCAACGTGTACAGTGCCAAATAAGTAAGAGCTGACGCCATTTTTTTCTATTTTATATAAGGCGGGAGCTGCATAGCTGTTAAGGCTAAATGTTATAAGCAATGCCACAATAAAAAAGTGGCTAATACGGGTAAGAGCATTCATGGTTTGTCCTTAAAATCTCGAAGGTTAGTAGTGTAAATACTAACCTAAATTTACTTCAGAGGTAACGTTAATATAAACGTTAACGTATTGCTTTCGGTATTACTGGCCGTGATAGTAAAGCCATTTAAGTTACATAAGCTCTGTACAATTGATAATCCTAAACCATGGCGCTGGTTATTAGTTCTAGATGAATCTAGCTGATAGAGCGGGTCAAAAATAGCAGTGAGCTGTTCACTACTTAGTGGTTTATTTACTTTGTTACTAACAGAGATGGTCATGTTTGTGCTGTTATTTACGGCAGTTAATTTAATTGGTGCCTCAGGGAGTCCATAAAATAGTGCGTTATCGATTAAGTTACATAAAATGGTATTTAAACTAAATTCGTCAGCATTAAGTGTAAACTCGTCAGTTATCTCATTATTTAAACGCGCTTTAATAGTTGGGTGCTTAAAGGTCAGCTCATCAACAATTTGATTTACTAGGTTATTTAGAATGATATTTTGTGCATTTAATTGCATTGCACTGCTACTTGAGCGCTGCAACAGTAATAGGTTGCTAACAATCGTTTTCATACGCTGTGAAATATTAAGCACATCACTGGTATAGGTGTCGCTAATGCGTCTATCGTCAGGGTAGCGAATAGCCACTTCTGAGAGGCTTATTAGTTCAGCTATTGGGGTTTTAAGCTCGTGTGCAATGTCGCTTGTTAGGCGTTTTTCATTACTATAGAGTTGCTGATTAACGGTAATAAACTTATTTAGCTCGTTACGTATAGGTTCTATTTCTTCTACTTTAAAGTCGCTTTCTATTGTTTGCGCAACACCGGTAATATCGAGTAACTTAATTTGGTCGTTTAAGTTGTGTAGCGGGTGCAGACCTTTATTTACAATACGTGTCACTAAATAGCGCACACCAAACACACCAAGTACACAGGTTAAAATAAAGACCACATCAATAATAATCAGTACTTTATTAAGTTCGGCTGTCGGCGCTGCAATCGCAAGAGTCATGGTATTAAAAACAGCAGAGTGAGTGGGGTTTCTATCGTCTTTTTGGGCTACAAAGTGACTTATAAGTGCGCGGCCATCACGCCCGTTAGGAAGCTCGTAATCTATAATTTTAGATTCGTTTATCGGCATTTCTAAAAAAGGTAGGTTAGCATTTTCATAAAGCTCTAATGAGTCCGAGCGCTCAAACACATCACGGCCATGCCATAATTGGTAAAACTCCGTGGCATCGGCTGCTTCATACTCCGACATAAACTCACCAGCAAAATCAAATTCAACTACGTTGTTGTCATCCTCAACTAAGGTTTTTAAGTAGTTAGCTTTGTTAGTTAGAGACTGATTGAACTGATCTTCCACCCAAGTATCAACACTTAGATCAACGGTTAAAAATATGGTGAATAAAATAACAGAGATCACAGCGCTAATATTATTAACGAGTTTACGTTTTATTGAGTGATTTTTATTTTGTTGTTGCGACATAACCAAATCCACGTTTATTTTTTATCGGGAGCTCGCCATCAAACTGTCTTACTTTTTTACGTATGGTTGAGATGTGTGCTTCAAGCGCATTTTTAGAGAGCATATCAAACTGCCCTACCACCGCTTCACTTATAAGCTCAAGCCCCAATACTCGCTCTGGGGCGTTAAATAAGCATTCTATTATTTTGTATTCATTACGCGTGAGCTCAATGGCATGTTGCTTGTAATGAAGCGTTTTAAGTGACAGATCTAATACGCAATCACCTACGGTAAGGGTATTTTGTTGGTTTTGCAGTGAACCACGACGAAGTAATGCAAGGACGCGAGCATGGAGTTCTTCAAACGAAAATGGCTTAGTTAAATAATCGTCAGCGCCTTTCATAAGGCCGTTAATTTTATCTTGAGGCTCACTTCGTGCCGATAAAATTAGCACACGGCTTTGGCTATTACTGCTGCGCAGTGCTTGTAAAATACTCATGCCATCAACGCTCGGTAGCATTAAATCAAGCACGAGGAGGTCGTAGTTTCCACTCAGTGCCATACTCAACCCTTCTGAGCCATCACCAGTTTCATCTACGGTAAAACCAAGGTTGCTAAGGCCAACTTGCAAGCTGCGTCTTAGTGCTTCAGAGTCTTCAATAACGAGGATTTTCATGTTTACTCGGTTTATAAAAATAGCCTTGTTACTTTAACAAGGCTTTATTATCAAGTCACTTGGTTAATGATACCAACCATTTGTGTAGGCTAAATTACCCAAGTTCGCGTGGGCTAGGGCTTTTTTAACTAGTTGCTCATCGTTTTCACATGGCACAAGCTGGTTATTGCTATACGTATAGGTGGTTGCTGATTTTTGTGGTTGTAACACCACCACTTTATTATCGTGCATGTAGGCAAAGTTTTTGTCGTATTGCATCATTGCGCGTTGTTTGTTGTCGCTAATTGGCTTTGATAAATCATGACCTATCATAGGGTGCTTACCACTTGCGCCAATTAAAGACAGTAGAGTCACAGGAATATCGAGCTGGCTGGCTAGTTGGCTATCTCGTTTATGGGTAATATTTTTACCAAAAATAACGGCCGGAATTTTAAAGTGATCAACCGGTACTAAACTCGCCCCAGATACACGCGAGTCGTGATCAGCAATAACTATAAATACAGTGTCGTCCCAGTAGCTCGATTTTTTAGCTTTTTCGATAAACGTGCCTAGTGCGTAATCGGCATACTTTGCTGCATTATTACGGGTTTGTTTTTGTTTATCGTACAGCGTTATTTTATCGTCAGGAAAGTCATACGGGCTATGATTAGAGCTTGAGAATATAAGGCTAAAAAAGGGTTTGTTTTGATTTTTAAGCTTAGTAAGTTCTATGTCGGCCTGGTCGTACAAGTCTTCGTCTGATGCGCCCCACGAGCCATTAAAATCTATTTTATTAAAGTTATTTGTATCTACGATACTTTTAAAACCGTTGCCTAAAAAGAAGCTGCGCATGTTATCAAAATGGCTTTCGCCACCATAAATAAACTGCGTGTTGTAATTTTGCTTCGCTAAAAAATCAGCAATGGTAAAAAAGTCACGTTGTGATTTATCAAGCTTAACAACCGCACGCGAAGGTGTGGGTGTAAACCCTGTAATTACCGCCTCAATCCCACGCACTGAACGTGTACCCGTGGCGTATAAATTATCAAACCCCCAGCCTTGTTTATAAAGGGCGTCTATATTAGGTGTAAGCGGTAAACCGCCAAGCGTGCCTACATAACGAGCACCTAAACTTTCTTGTAAAATAATGACTAAATTTTTGGGTTTACCTATATTACTTGCTTCATGAAACGTTTTTGTAGGGGCGGTTACATCATTAAATGCGGCTTGCGTGTTTTGCATGTTACTACGCACAATGCTAAGCAATTCATCGGTAGGCATTTTGCCATAATAGTCTTGGCTTGATTGCTCGTTAGAGAGTTGCTTAACTGCAAATGCGACGCTATAAAGTGAGTTAAGGGTTAAGTCGTTAAGTAAGTGATCAGTAGAGAACGAGACCATGGCGGGGTTAAGTGGTCTGTGCCCTAATGAGTTACGCGCGCCCAAAATAGTTAAGCATACTAAAACGAGCGCTAAAATTGATTGGTTTAAGCCTGTTAGTGATGACGTACTTTGCCATTGATTGCCAAATACTTTACCTGCAAATTTACAGCTTAAAATAAGTGCTATAACAGCAATAAATACTTCTAACTTATAGCCTGAAAAAATCATTTTTGAGACTTCTTTAGGGTAAATTAAATATTCTATAAATAAGCGGTTTGGGCGTAAATCGTATTCGTTTATAAATGTAGGCGTAATCACTTCAAAAAAAACGAGTAAAGCAGACATCCCCACTAAATAAATTTTAATGAGGCCGCGTACTTTAATTTGCCAACCTACGCTTTGCGTCAGTAAACTAAGTAGTAATGCGGGCATAATAATGTAGCTTAGAGTGGCTATATCTACTCTTAACCCACCTATAAATATAGATAACCACGCATGCGATCCAAATACACGCTCCCCTTGCCATACACTTAATCCAAAGCGAGCAAGTGTTAAAAAGCTAAGTGCCAAAACAGTAAATACAACAAAAATCCATACAGGGCCAAGTGCATTTTGTATTTTAGGTATAAAAGTTAGCTTTATGCCCATAACACAGCCCACCAAATAAGAGCGGCAATTAGCATAGCTATAAACACGCTTGCAGAGGCAATATCTTTAGCTAGCCCCGAAAGCTCATGGTATTCACTGCCAATTCTATCAACTACAACCTCAACTGCCGTATTTACCAGCTCAGCAAACAATACAAAAAGCAGGCTGGCTATCAGTAATAACTTGTCGCTTAGTGCAATTTCTTGTAGCCACACAAACACACCGAGTAACGAAAACAGTGCTAACTCTTGTTGAAACGCCGCTTCAAATCGACTCATCCATTTTAAGCCGTTAAAAGAATGGCTTAAGGTAAAAATAAGGCGCATTAAGCCTTGGCGTTTTATAACGGTTTTATTGCTCATAATTGTATTTCGCTTGGTGTTGTTTGGCAGCTAGCAAGTAAATCAAGCGATGCCTGATATGTTTTGCTCTTAATGCCAATTAAATTTAAAAGGGTGTGAAAAATATTGTTGTGTGAGCGCGCAGCGCGGGTGTCTAAATTAGCTAAACAGGTATTAGTAATGCGCTGGTTATGCTCATCAGCCCACATATAAAGGGGGACATGTGTTTGTGTACTTGGGGCAAAGCTATACGGAAAACCATGCAAATAAGCACCGGCTTCGCCAAGTGATTCACCATGGTCAGAGACATATAAAAACTGCTTATCTATGTTGTTTGGCAGTGCTTTTAATTGCTCAATTACTTGGGCGTTAACAAAGTCGCTGTACGCAATTGTGTTGTCGTAGGTATTAACTAATTCATCGAGTGAGCAGTTTTGAATGTCGCTTCTATCGCACGTAGGCGTAAATTGCTTAAACTTATCTGGGTAGCGTTTAAAGTAAGTTGGCCCGTGTGAGCCCATCATATGTAGGACAAGAACGGTGTTAGCTTGGCTTAAATTAGCGAGTTTGCGTTTAAGTGGAGCAAGGAGTGCTTCATCAAAACAATATTTCCCATCGCAAAGCGCTGATGGGGTGGTTGGGATATCAATGTTAACAACACGAGGGCATACGTTTTTACAGCCGCTGTTATTATCAACCCACAATACATCGCTGCCAGCTTGTTGTGCTAAGTCAATCAGGTTTTGTTGGTTGTCGGCTGCTAATCGATCAAAGTTATCTTGTGTTTGCAGTGAAAACATACACGGCACAGACACAGCAGTAGCGGTGCCACAAGACGCCACATTATTAAAATACGTCACATTGTACTTTTGTGTGTAAGAATTTGTGTTGCGCTTATAACCTTGATAAGCAAAGTTTTCTGCTCGTGCGGTTTCGCCAACAACCATAACGGTTACGCTGGTGGTGTTAGGCGCAATAAGAGTGGGTGTTGCATCTATATTTTTAAATTCTATATTGGTATACAGCAGCTGATCGCGCATATATTTATAACCGCTAGAGAGGTATTGAAACGGAATAATTTCTTTTTTCAAAATGCGGTTGTTACGACCAGTGGCTGCGTAATCGGCGTAAAAGTTAGCGACCACTAAAGCAATTAGCGTTAAGCAGGCAATAATAAGTTTTATGCGGCTAATCGCTTCTTGATGAGGGCGAGTAAAGTGTATTTTTACTTTGCTTAATATAAAAACAGGTAGCGCACAAAACAACAGTAAAAAGGCTATGAGTTGCGGATTTAAATAGCTCAGCGCTTCGCTTGAATCGGTTTCGAACGTGTTTTGAATCATTGAATAGTCAAACACGACACCGTAATTTAATGAGCCGTAAAGCACGGCGCTCGAAATTATCAGTAAAAGATAGTTAACTGGTTTTAATAACCATCTAACCGACACTATCGAAAAGAAAATAATTAAAAGGCATAACAAAAGTAGCGGGACTGAAAGTAAAAATAGCCATGAAAAAGATGCAAGAGAGGTTATGGCGCTAAACGAACCTTGAATAAAAGGAATGTTTATAACTAAACAGTAATAACAGGCAATCATCACTACAAAGGAATTTGCACTACAGTGAATGTAAAACCGTTTACTACGATTTGGCTTTTTTTGTGCTGGTGTTTGACTAATTACGTTCATATTTAGGCTCGTTTAAAATAACAACGCCATGCTATGCAACAACACTTAAGAGTCGCTTAAGAGAACCTACGCATTACCTGAAGGTGATAAATAATTTTATTTATAAAAATATTCTTAAAAATTAATCAAACCTTAAATAAGGGATATAAGAATAGTGAATTTCTGAGAATAAAATTAGAGCATAAAAAAACCACTACTAGCTTGTATAATGAATTTTAAAACCTGATAAATTGCCTTTTAGTCTTTTTGTTAGATTAACTTTGGTGTTGACTTAAAGGGCCTAGCGCGGTACTAATATAAAAAGAGAGCGAAGGAATAACCTTCGCGATAATTGAACAAAATTTGGTATTAATTACATGCTTACAAACGCACTTAACCTAGTCCTGATTATTATCGTGGTGATTATTCCCGCGAGGGCTTCGTAGTGCTTTAAAAACTTAAGCATTAAAAAAGCCCTCCGCACTTAACCGTTCGGAGGGCTTTTTAGTTTTAAGGGCAAAGTTTTTAGCGTAAAAATGTAATTGGGTTGTCACTGAGGAATGAGGGTTTATTAATGACAGGCGCAGAACTAACAATCGACTTATTGGCCAAACACGGCGTAAATGAAGTATTTGGCTACCCAGGCGGAGCTATTATGCCAATTTACGATGCGCTGTATGGCGCGCCAGTCAAACACTACCTTACTCGTCATGAGCAAGGTGCAGGGTTTGCAGCTGTTGGTTATGCTCGCAGCACGCGTAAATTAGGTGTGTGTTTTGCAACATCGGGCCCAGGTGCAACTAACTTAATAACTGCCCTTGCTGATGCGATGATGGACTCAGTGCCATTATTGGCGATCACAGGCCAAGTGCCTACTGCAGCTATTGGTTCAGATGCGTTTCAAGAAATAGATGTACTAGGTATGTCGCTTTCGTGTACTAAGCACAGCTACATGGTAGAACGAGCGGAAGACTTAGCAGAGATATTACAAGAAGCAATTCATTTAGCGCAAAGCGGCCGACCAGGTCCAGTACTTGTCGATATCCCAAAAGATATTCAAATGGCGCAAGTACCATTTAAGCCTTGGCTTGCAGCTGATGAATACTTACCTGAGTTAGATTTAAAGCAAGTTGCTATTGCTAATCAATTGTTGAGTGAGGCTAAACAGCCTGTAGCGTACGTAGGCGGTGGTGTACAAGCCGCTGATGCGCAAGACGAGTTAATGCAGTTTTTAAATAAAACTCAGATGCCGGCTGTATCAACACTAAAAGCATTAGGCAGTGTGTTACCTGACTACGAGCATTACTTAGGTATGCTAGGTATGCATGGTGGTCAAGCCGCTAATATTGCCGTGCAAGAATGTGATGTACTTGTGTGTATAGGTGCGCGCTTTGATGACCGCGTAACGGGTAACTTAGCTAAATTTGCAGCTAAAGCTAAAGTAATTCATTTAGATATTGATGCCGCTGAAGTAGGTAAGCGAAAACCTGCTAAAGCTTCATTAATTGCTGATTTAAAAACGTCGTTACCTGCACTTGAGTGCTTTGTAACACCTAAAGCGTGGTGTGACACAAATAAAGAAATGAATATCAAGCACGCGTGGCGTTACGATTACCCAGGTGAGAAGGTTTACGCACCGTACTTATTAAACCAACTGAGCCAACGCATGCCAAAAACTGGCGTTGTGTGTTGCGATGTTGGCCAGCATCAAATGTGGGTAGCACAACACATGAAGTTTACTCACCCGAGCAATCATTTAAGCAGTGGTGGCGCAGGCACAATGGGCTTTGGTTTACCGGCTGCTATTGGCGCACAAGTAGCACGCCCTGATGACTTTGTTATCACTGTATCGGGCGATGGCTCAATAATGATGAATATTCAAGAATTGGCCACGATTCGCCGTAATAATTTACCTGTAAAAATATTAATTTTAGATAACCAGCGCTTGGGTATGGTTCGCCAATGGCAAGAGCTATTTTTTGAAGGACGTTACTCTGAAACTAACCTTTCGGATAACCCAGACTTTGTGCAACTAGCTGCTGTATTTGGTATTCCAGGGCAAACAATTACCCATGCTAACCAAGTTGATGATGCTATTACAGCATTAGTTAACAGCAAAGGCCCGTACATAGTACATGCTTGTATTGATGATAAAGAAAATGTTTGGCCACTTGTACCACCTGGGGCTGCTAACGACGAAATGATGACGGAGAAAGCAAAATGAAACACAGCCTAACTATTGCATTAAAAAGCCAAAGTATAGCGGTAGAACGCTTTTTACGAGTGGTGCGTCATCGTGGTTTTAACCTAACGCATTTTCAGCTCAATATAGATGATGGCTTATACAACGTAGCCATGACGGTAGATAGTGATAAACCTATTCATCTATTAACCAGCCAGCTAAACAAGCTGGTGGATGTAAAAGAAGTCACTTTACAAAATTTACAGCACCAACAGGCTGTATAATTACGAATTACAAAATAATTTACGAGTAACTGAGTCACTCGGTTATTCACCAATTTTAGAATGAGGAATGCCCGCTTATATTGCGGCAAAAACTGAGGTAACTATGGCTAAATTAAGAAGTGCAACAACAACTGAAGGACGTAAACGTGCAGGCGCAAGAGCATTATGGCGCGCAACAGGTATGACAGACTCTGATTTTGGTAAACCGATTATTGCCGTAGTTAACTCGTTTACACAATTTGTACCAGGGCATGTACACCTTAATCAGCTTAGTGAGCTTATGGGTGAGACAATAACCCAAGCCGGTGGCGTTCCAAAAGAATTTAATACCATTGCTATTGATGATGGCATTGCGATGGGACACGGCGGTATGCTTTATTCATTGCCTTCACGCGATTTAATTGCTGACTCGGTTGAATACATGGTAAATGGACACTGCGCCGATGCGATGATCTGTATTTCAAACTGCGACAAAATCACCCCAGGGATGATGCTGGCAGCGCTACGTTTAAATATACCGGTGATATTTGTATCGGGCGGTCCAATGGAGGCGGGTAAAACTAAACTTGCTAACATCGACATTAAACTTGATTTAGTTGATGCCATGGTTAAAGGCGCAGATGAATCGGTAAGTGATGCAGATTCAGAGCAAGTAGAGCGCTCTGCGTGTCCTACATGTGGTTCGTGCTCAGGCATGTTTACTGCAAACTCAATGAACTGTTTGTTAGAGGCTATAGGTTTGGCACTGCCGGGTAACGGTACCACGCTTGCTACCCATAAAGACCGTAAACAACTGTATGTTGAAGCAGGGGCTCGTATTGTTGATTTATGTCGTGAGTATTATCAAAAAGATAATCAAGATGTATTGCCACGCGCAATTGCCAATAAAACAGCCTTTATGAATGCAATGGTTGTTGATATTGCAATGGGCGGCTCGTCAAATACCGTATTACATTTACTCGCAGCAGCGCAAGAGGCCGGCGTTGATTTTGATATGTCGCACATTGATGCGCTTTCTCGTAAAACACCGTTTTTATGTAAAGTTGCACCAGCAACACCAGAGTACCATATTGAAGATGTCCACCGTGCAGGTGGCATGATGGCTGTTGTACGCGAGCTTGGTAAAGCGGGCTTAGTTGACATGTCGGTTAATCATGTAGCTGGGTCAACAATGGCTGAGCTTGTTAAAAAATGGGATGCAACCGACCCAACTAACGAAGTTGCGCGCAAATTTTACCGTGCGGGTCCTGCGGGCATTCGTACTACTAAAGCAATGAGCCAAGAGTGTCGTTGGGATGAAGGCGATAATGACCGCGTGAATGGGTGTATTCGAAGCGTTGAACATGCTTTTCGCCAAGACGGTGGTTTAGCTGTGCTTTCGGGTAATCTAGCGGTTGATGGCTGTGTTGTAAAAAGTGCTGGCGTAGTTGATGAAATGCTACATTTTGAAGGCACCGCCATTGTATACGAATCACAAGATGATTCAGTAGAAGGGATTTTAAATAACGAAGTAAAAGCCGGCGATGTTGTTGTTATTCGTTACGAAGGCCCTAGAGGCGGCCCAGGTATGCAAGAAATGCTATACCCAACAAGCTACTTAAAATCGAAAGGCTTAGCTGAAAAATGCGCACTTATTACTGATGGTCGCTTTTCGGGTGGTACTTCGGGTTTATCAATTGGCCATGTATCGCCAGAAGCGGCGAGTGGTGGTGCAATCGCTTATGTTGAAAATGGCGACAAAATCATTATTGATATCGCAACACGTGAAATCACATTAGCGCTAAGCGATGAAGAACTTGAGGCACGTAAACAAAAGCAATTAGCACGCGGAAAAATGGCGTACAAGCCAGTTGATCGTGAGCGCTATGTCTCGTCTGCTTTAAAGGCTTATGCATTACTTGCAACAAGTGCTGATAAAGGCGCTGTGCGCGACTTAGCTAAATTGGAGGCGCTTAGTTAATTATGGTCTCTCAAGAGCTCGATTATTTTCGCGCTATTATTCAAGCAAACATGGAGCCTTTGGCTAAAGTTACTGAGGTTAGCGAAATGGCTGAACTCAGTAAAAAGCTAGGTAACCATGTTTGGTTAAAGCGTGAAGACCAACAGCCCGTGTATTCATTTAAGTTACGCGGTGCGTATAACAAATTAAATAAATTACCTAAAGGCTCAGTGGTTATTACTGCTTCTGCGGGTAATCATGCTCAAGGGGTTGCATTAAGTGCATCTCACCTTGGGCATCAAGCAACTATTGTAATGCCAGTAACAACGCCTGAAATAAAAGTCAGCGCAGTGCGCGCACTTGGCGGTGAAGTTGTATTACATGGCCATCATTTTGATGCAGCAAAAGCCTATGCGCTTGAGCTTACAGATCAGCGTAACGGTATATTTGTCCCGCCATTTGACGATCCGGATGTCATTGTTGGTCAAGGCACTGTAGCACGCGAGTTAATGCAGCAATTAAACGAGCTTGATGCTGTGTTTATTCCTGTTGGCGGCGGCGGTTTACTTGCTGGTATGGCGGTTTACATTAAATCGTTGCGTCCAGATATAAAAGTAATTGGCGTAGAAGCCGACGAAAGTGCGTGTTTACAAGCAGCACTTGAAGCTGGTAAGCCAGTAGAGCTTGATCGCGTTGGTAGTTTTGCCGATGGCGTAGCGGTTAAAATTATTGGCACTGAAACATTTCGTTTAGCGCAAAAGTTTTGCGATGAAGTCGTAACCGTTACTAGCGATGAAATATGTGCAGCCATGCAGGATATTTTTGTATCTACGCGTGCAATTGCAGAGCCATCAGGTGCACTTGCAACGGCTGGGCTTAAAAAGTGGAGTCAGCAGTCGGGGTTAAAAGGACTACATTTAGCGGCTGTGCTTTCGGGTGCTAATTTAAACTTTGATCGCCTGCGTTATGTTGCAGAGCGCACTGCGCTGGGTGAAAAAAACGAAGCGCTATTAGCCGTTACTATTAAAGAAGAAAAAGGCAGTTTTAAACAGTTTTGTGCTTCTTTAGGTGGCCGTGCTATTACTGAATTTAACTACCGTTATGCAGGGCCTGGTGAAGCACAAATATTTGTGGGCATTGCTCTGCGCCAAGGCGAGCAAGAGCTTAATGAGTTAAAGCAAGACTTAACAAATAACGATTATCAATTTTGCGATTTGTCGGATAACGAACTCGCTAAATTACATGTGCGTTATATGGTTGGCGGAAAAGCACCAGAGCAATTACATGAACGTTTATTGCGTTTTGAATTTCCTGAGTATCCGGGTGCGCTTGCACGCTTTTTAGATACTTTAGGCTGCAATTGGAACATTACCTTATTTCATTATCGTAATCACGGTGGTTCGATGGGGAATGTACTGGCAGGTTTTGCTATTGAGCCGAGTCAGTATGAAATGTTTAACGAGCATTTGAATCGCTTAGGTTACAGTGTACAAGATGAAACACAAAATCCGTGTTTTACCCAATTTTTAACATCAAAACCGCAAGCAGAAAAAGCCGAAAAACTCGCCTCAGTATAACCCTTCTTTAAAGGCAGGCACCTAACTAGGGTGCTTGCTTTATTACACGTTTTACATATAGTTACAGGTAATCGTCATACCTTTTGAGGACACCTATTTGCTATTTAAAGGATTAATCATTGGATTGTGCTTTTTTTGCAGCCATATCGCGGCGCAAGAATCAGTCACATTACAGCTAAAATGGACACATCAGTTTCAGTTTGCTGGCTACTATATGGCTAAGCAAAAAGGCTTTTATAATGAAGCGGGCCTTGATGTAACTATTAAACAAGCTAATCCAATGAAACCTGATACCTTTGGTCCTGTGGCCAGTGGCGAAGCACAATTTGGTGTAGGGCATTCTGGTATTTTACAGCAACGTATTAATGGTCAGCCTTTTGTTGCAATGGCAGCCTTATTGCAGTTTTCACCTTATTGCTGGATGGTAAAAGACACGTCTGATATTTTTCACCCTCGTGACTTTGTTAATAAACGTATCACTGCTGTGAGCAAAAATGACGGCACCGAGCTACTTATTATGCTTAAACGCAGTGGCGTTGATGTAGATAAACTCAAAGTTTACAATGGCGAAAATTTTAACCAGGCTTGGATTGAAAACAAGCTAGATGCTATGCAAGTTTATGTTACTACAGAGCCTTATTATATGACTCAACAAGGCATCGCTCATCGGCTTGTTTGCCCACAGCGTTATGGTATGGATGTATATAGCGACATTTTATTTACCAGCGAAAACATGCTTAAGCAAAATCCACAAACGGTCGAAAAATTCTACCAAGCGAGCCTAAAAGGTTGGCGCTATGCAATGATGAATATGGATGAAGCCATTGCAGTCACCCAGCAAAACTATGCACCGAGTAAGAGCTTTCATCAGCTCGCCTTTGAGGCTGAAGTACTAAAAAGTTATATAACCCCACCCACTACCAGTTTAGGGCATATGTCGATAGCAAAGTGGCGCTTAATAGCTGACTTATATGGCATACAGCAAAACGAATTTGACGAAGTGAAATCTCACTTTATTTATAAATACCAAGAGCCTGAAAAGATGCAATTATCATGGATGCTTATAGCAGCTATTTTGGTGAGTATTATTTCAATACCTTTGTATTTACGGCTGATTTTTAGGCAAAAATAACTGCTTAATGAGAGCTCACTGAGCTGATATAATTAATTGTCTTTTTATTTTTTAAGCTGTTATGACTTTAGCTGAGCAATTTTTTGCACTTGATTCACTTTTAATGCGCCATCGTCAGTATTGGCAGTGCACCGCATTTGATTTTGACACTATTCCTTGGCCAGAGCTGCAAGGCATACTTAACGAACTAACTGATGATCAGGTAACCGTTCTTGATAACGATCAAAATCAGCTATACCAATTTTTTAGCCAACACATAAACCAACTTGATGAACTTGCTAAGCTATGTGACTTACCTAGCTCTGCACACTCTCGAGCTGATTATCCGTTTTGGATAAGTAACGGCATTAAAGGTCGTAAGTTTGATCAGTTACAAGATTTTGTATCTGCACTACCTAATACTAAGCAACCAGTTTTAGAGTGGTGTGCGGGTAAAGGACACTTAGGGCGAATGCTTGCTTTTAATGGCGCAAGTGATGTGCATAGTATTGAACTGCAACAAAGCTTATGCGAGCAAGGACAAAAAAGTGCACAGCAACAAGGCTTGGCAATGCACTTTAGCCAAGCAGATGTATTAAAAGAGGATATCACTCAATTTTTTAATGCTGATATGCATGCCGTAGCGCTACACGCATGTGGTGGTTTGCACCAAGCATTTATGCGTCAAGCAAGTTTAGCGAAAGTACAGCAAATTAGCTTTTCACCTTGTTGCTATCATTTATTTACGGCTAATGAGTACCGTGTAATGAGTGAGGTTGCAAATAAAAGTGAGCTTAACCTAACGCATCGCGATTTAAAGCTCGCATTACAAGAAACCGTTACAGCGCCTTCTCGTCTGGAAAAAGTACGTAAAACAGAACTAGAATGGCGGCTTGGTTTTGACGCACTTAGAAAATCGATTACTGGCGAGCAATATTATGTAAGCGTACCTTCGGTTAACAAAGCTATATTCTCAGATTCGTTTAAATCATTTTGTGTATGGGCTGCAGATAAAAAGGCAATAAACCTACCTCAAGGTACTGATTATAATAAATATTTAGATATTGGTGTTGCTCGAAAAAAAATAACTGACCGAGTTGAACTGGTTCGACATGTGTTCAGAAGAGCAATTGAAGTTTGGCTTGTGCTCGATCGTGCTTTATATTTGCAACAGCAAGGCTATCAAGTAAGCGTTAAAACGTTTTGTGAAAAGCAGTTAACGCCTCGTAATATTTTGATTCTTGCTAATATCCATTAAATTTCCGTCCTCGACTTAATAAGAGATGCAATGAGAAAGTTAAAAAATTTATTCGATAACAATAAACGTTGGGCTGCACGTACAAGCGAAGCTGATCCTGAGTTTTTTAAAATTTTATCTATGCAACAAAATCCAGAGTATTTATGGATTGGTTGTTCAGACTCTCGTGTACCTGCTAATCAAATAGTTGATTTATTACCAGGCGAATTATTTGTGCATCGTAACGTTGCAAACGTGGTTGTACACACTGACCATAACTGTTTGTCGGTTATGCAGTACGCTGTAGAGGTTTTAAAAGTAAAACATATCATGGTAGTAGGTCACTATGGCTGTGGTGGCGTACAAGCCGTTTTAAACAATGCAAAATTTGGCTTTATTGATAATTGGCTACGCCATGTAGGGGATGTAAAAGAAAAGCATCTTGAACAACTTGATGCAATGCCAGAAAGCGAACGTTTAAGCCGCCTTATTGAGCTAAATGTAATTGAGCAAGTGCGTAATGTATGCCGTACTAACATTGTGCAAGATGCGTGGGAGCGCGGCCAAGAGCTAAGCGTTCATGGTTGGGTTTATGGTTTAGAAAACGGCCATCTTCATGATTTAGAATCTGTAGTAACGTGCGCGAGTGAAGAAACGCAAAGCTACAAAAAAGCAGTGCAGCACGTACTTAATAAAGTGGGCGAAAATAAATAAATTTATGACTAAAACGGCGATATTAATAGGTGCTACAGGTTTGGTCGGTAATGAGTTGCTACATAAGCTACTTAAGAGCGATCGTTATACCAAAGTGGTTACGTTAAGTCGTCGGGCTTTGCCTATTACACACGCAAAGCTAGTTAATCACGTTATTGATTTTGAAAAATTAACTCAATACGTTGAGCTTTTTAAAGGTGACGTATTGTTTTCGTGTTTGGGCACAACCCGTAAACGGGCGGGCTCTACACAAGCTCAGCGTAAAGTAGATTTTGATTATCAGTTTATAGCGGCGCAGTTAGCGGCATGTAATGGTGTTACGCATTACTGCTTAGTGTCATCAAGCGGGGCGAACACGCACAGTAATAGTGCTTATTTGAAAATGAAGGGTGAGCTTGAGCAACATATTAAAGCACTCCCTTTTGATAAAATAAGTATTTTACAACCGTCTTTATTATTAGGTGATCGTGAGCAATTTAGAGTGGCAGAAAAGATAGGTAGTATTATTTTTCCTGTTATTACACGGCTCCCGTTTTTAAAGCGTTACAAACCAATAACAGGTGAGCAAGTTGCGCAAAAAATGCTGAGTGTGAGTTTAGCGCAGCAGGCTAAGTTATTTTATTATGTGCTAGATGAGCTATTTGAATAAACTTGGTAAAACGCAAAAGGCAGCCTAAGCTGCCTAAGCTGCCTTTTTTGTACATTAAATTAATACCAATTTTATTAAAAAAATGCTCATTCTAGCGTATTAAATAACTCACTAACTACGTTAAAAATTATTTATATAGAACAACTATGTACCATAACTTTAGCCTTGTTATTGAGCTATTTTCTTATCGCTATAATAGAACACTAATTTAATGCAATTGGTATAATTATTCAGCGTCAGTTTTAGTGCTAAGTTGTTGCTCAAGCAATGCAACTTTAGCTTCAAGTTCGGTTAGTTTTTCGCGAGTACGAATAAGTACTTGGCTTTGCACATCAAATTCTTCACGGCTCACAAAATCCATCTCAGCAAGCTTGTTTTGTAAAACTTGCTTTGTTTTACCTTCGAGTGTCTCTGCTAGGTTTTTTACACCTTGTGGCATATTGCTAGTAATTTGCTTAGCAATTTCTTCAAGTTTTGCTGGGTTGATCATATTTGTCCCTTCGATGCGGCCTAAAATAATAATAACTAATATTACCTTATACCCACGGTATTTAACACATGATCATCTTTACCTTAATTAATTAAGGCAATTGCTATGCTCGCAGTAATGGTTACGTTAAAATTGCGCGTCTTTTAAATTTCTTTGGTCGTTATGAAACTCAATCCTAAACAAGATGAAGCCGTAAAATATATTAGTGGTCCATGCTTAGTACTCGCAGGCGCAGGCTCTGGTAAAACCCGTGTTATTACGAATAAAATCGCTTATTTAGTGAAAAAATGTGAGTACAAAGCGCGAAATATAGCCGCTGTTACTTTTACCAATAAAGCAGCCAAAGAAATGCGTGAACGAGTACTGCAAACGCTCGGAAAGCAAGACGCTAAAGGTTTATGGGTATCAACGTTTCATACACTCGGTTTAGAAATAATAAAAAAAGAGTTAAGCACATTAGGGTTTAAACCCGGCTTTTCGTTATTTGATGATCAAGATACCAATCAGCTTCTAAGTGAGCTCACCGAAGATGAGCTAAAAAAAGACAAGGACTTACTCAAACTACTTAAAATGGAAATTGGTAGTTGGAAAAACGAATTAGTACTGCCAGAGCAAGCAATACGCGAAGCGCGTGATGCGCAAAAGGCATTGTTTGCACAGCTGTATGCTCGTTATCAAAATCAACTGCGTGCTTATAACGCACTGGATTTTGATGATTTAATTATGATCCCTACTTTGTTACTTACTAATAACGCCACATCTCGTGAGCGCTGGCAGCAACGCTTTAAATACTTGCTGGTGGATGAGTATCAAGATACCAATACAAGCCAATATCAACTTGTTAAATTGCTAGTAGGCGAGCGTGCCCGTTTTACTGTGGTAGGTGATGACGATCAATCAATTTACTCATGGCGTGGTGCTCGCCCGCAAAACTTAGTGTTATTAGGTAAAGACTACCCAGGGCTTAGACTTATAAAGCTTGAACAAAACTATCGAAGTGCAGGGCGAATACTAAAAGCGGCTAACATTTTAATTGCGAATAACCCACATGACATAGAGAAAAAGTTATTTAGTGAACTAGGTTATGGTGAGCCGATTAAAGTAATAGGGTGCCGCGATGAAGAGCATGAATCTGAGCGTGTGGTTGCTGAAATAATTTCACATAAGTTTATGAAGCGTACCAGCTATAAAGATTACGCGATTTTATATCGTGGTAATCATCAAGCACGTGGCTTTGAAAAATCATTAATGAGTAACCGTATCCCTTATAAAATTAGTGGCGGGATGTCATTTTTTGCTCGTTCAGAAATTAAAGATATTATGGCGTATTTACGTTTGCTAGTTAATCAAGATGATGACAATGCATTTTTACGTATCGTAAATACACCACGACGCGAAATAGGCACGGTCACACTTGAAAAGCTTGGTACGCTTGCTAACGAAAAGCACATGAGCTTATTTGCTACCTGTTTTGATAACGATTTAGGCTACAGACTAAAAGGGCGTGGTTTTAATGCGCTTGCTGGGTTTGCACGCTGGGTTGTTGAGCTATCCGATAACGCAGTACGCGGTGATACGCTCGAAGCTGTTAAAGACTTAGTGCGTAATATTAATTACGAGGCATATTTGTACGAGTCGTCACCGAGTGCAAAAGCCGCTGAAATGCGTATGAAAAACGTATCTGAGCTGTATCGCTGGATCACCGATATGTTGACCGGTGATGCCGACAACGAGCCAATGACATTGGCTGAGGTTGTTAGCAAGCTAACCCTTCGCGACATGCTTGAGCGTAACGAAGAAGAAGATGAAACCGATGCAGTGCACTTATCAACACTTCATGCATCAAAGGGCTTAGAGTATCCATATGTATTTATGGTAGGCATGGAGGAGGGCTTACTTCCGCATCAGGTAAGTATTGATGAAGATAACGTAGATGAAGAACGCCGCTTAGCTTATGTCGGTATTACTCGTGCGCAGCAGGAGTTAACACTTACTTATGCAAAAATACGTCGTCAATTTGGTGAAACCTCACAAACTGAGTTAAGCCGATTTGTACAAGAGTTACCGCAGGACGATCTCGCGTTTGAAAATAAAAAGGCGCCAAACACGCAAGCAGAGCGAATGGAAAAAGGCCAAGCAAGAGTCGCTAACCTTCGTGCAATGTTTAAAAAGCCTGAGTAATACCTCAGGCTAATTTTATAAAGACTGGGTTGCTTGTATTTCAGGTAACTCAGAACACACTAGAGCGTGTTGTTTTCCCACAAAAAATGCCAAACCGTGCTTGTCTAGTAAAGCTCTAAAATTAAGTATTGATGGGCCTTTAGCAATTACTTTCATTGCTTTGAGCTTCGTAATTGCTAGCACCCCTTGTAGCTGAAAATCGTAACTTTCTTGTTGTAAAACACGTTTACTAAAGGTCGAGCTAAGTAGCAGATAGTCAAAATTAATATCGGTTAGTAAATTAAGTTCGCATCGATCTTTAGCAAAATTGTTTAAACCAATTGAATAACCAAGTTGTGATAGCTTTTTGAGGTTTTCTATTTGTGTTGCGCTTGCGTGACGAATTTCTTGCTCATCAAATAGCAAACAGAGCTGGCTATGTCCTTGTTGTTTATTTAGCGTATCTGTAAATAAAACAAATTCGTGCTCCTCGAGTAGTAAACCAGAGCAAGGAACCAGCGCCATAGTTACATCTGCGGTAATTGCTTGTGCATAAGCGCGTTGTAATAACTGTAACTCTATCTCAAGGTGCTGTTCTTTATCTGATGCAAACTTTTTCAAAATATCAAAGCTAGTAAAGCCAAGTATTGGGTGTTCACCAAATGCTTCAAATAAAGATTCAGACTGATGTTGTTCATCAAGCGTAATTATTTCTGAGCTTCTAAAGCTCATAGGTAATATATCAAGGTGATGTTGTGCTTTTAGTGCCTGCGCAGGTATTGATTGTGTTAGTAGCGGATGAAATAGCTCGTAGCGATTTTTTCCGGAGTTTTTAGCGTGGTACATTGCGGCATCGGCATCACGAATAATTTCATCCGTATGCATATAGCTTTTCTTTGAGTAGGTTATTCCTATACTAGCACCACTTTGAAGTGATTCGCCTTTAAGGAAAAAAGGCTTTTTCATTAAATCGATAATACGATTAGCAACATCTTCTGCTTGTTGAGGCTCAGTTAAGTGCGTTAATAAAATAACAAACTCATCGCCACCTAAGCGTGCTAGTAAATCATGTTCGCGTATACACTGGGCAAATAACTCACTAACGTTAATTAAAAACTGATCGCCAGCATGGTGACCAAGTTGGTCGTTAATGTCTTTAAATTTATCTAAATCAATAAATAAAACAGCAAAATTATGTTCAGGAAAGCGCTGATAATGTTGTAGTGTTTTTTCAAGCTGAGTTAAAAAGAGGCTGCGATTAGGTAAGCTAGTAAGAGAGTCGTGATGTGCGTCGTGATAAAGCTGCTGCTCTATTTTTTTACGCTCATCTATTTGCATTTGTAAGTGCAGATTTGTTTGACGCAGTTCTTTGGTTTTTTCGTTTACTCTAAATTCGAGTTCTTGATGGCTTTTTGCAATCGCTTGATTGGTGAGCTTTGTTTGTAAAACCGCTGCAATTTGATGAGATACAAAGGTAATTAACTCGCAATCATCCCGGCTGAAAATATGTTTGTTATCGTAAGCTTGGCAAACAATAAGGCCGATAACACCTTGAGCTGTTTTAAGTGGAGCGCCTAACCAACTAGTGGCCATTTGCTCTTTTTGTACAGGCTTAGCTCTTTGTACTACACCGCTTTCTATTAATTCTTTTGCTCTACACGGGTGTATAAGTTGCGTTTCTTCAGTGCTTATTACCAGTTCACTATAACCTTTAGCAAAGCGTCTTGGTTGTGTGTTTTCTTTAAATTCATCTACACAATAAGGGAAGCTTATCCAGCCAGACTCTTTATCGTAAAGTGCAATATATAAGTTTTCTGCGTAGGTAATTGTTTTTATTATTTCATGTATCTTAAAGTAAGCATCATCAAGGTTTTTAGCTTGCGTTGCTATTTCAGATATTTTAAACAGAATTTGTTGGCGTTGAAGTGCGCGTTTGCGTTGTTCTATTTCAAGGTTTAACGCGTCGTTACTTTGAGTGAGTGCTCGGGTACGAATTTTAACTTCTGACTCAAGGAGCTCTCTTTTTTTTACACGCTCTATTGCAGTTGCTAAATAAAGCGACATAAACTCAAGTAATTGTATTTGTTGTGAGCTATAGCCCTGTTTTGTATCGTAACTTTGCGCTGCTAAAACACCGATAATATTGTGTTCTTGGTAAACTGGAACACCTACCCAATGCTCTGCTGGAGTGCCTAATGCTTTAAATAAGCCTTCTGCTGCGGCATTTTGCATTTGCTGCTTGGTAAAACATGTGGTTTTACCCTGTTTAAATACATAACCAGTGGCGCCTTCATCAAAGCTATTTGATTGGTTAAGGGCGACGGCAATACCATCTTTTTCATCTGAAAAGTAAGAAAGTTCTAGCGATTGACTGTATTGATTTGATAGCACCACATAAAAACTTTTACTCGGCACATATTTTTGTAAAATGTCGTGGATAGCGGGATAAAGTAGGGTTAGCTCGGCAACAGTACTTGCTTGCTCTGATAATTGTATCAGCGCATTTTGTAAGTGATGTGATTGTTTGTATTTATTGAGTAATGTTTTTAGACGTTTATTTTGATACGCCAATTTACTCGATACTGAGAGTTTATCTTCCAATGATCTAACCGGCTATTTTTATTGTATAGTTATTAGCCTTATACTTTCACTTTTAGCGCTTATCGTCAAGTTGATATTCGTACTATCATACTGGCTAGAAACACTATTTTAGGTATTAAAAAAGGCTTACCGAAGTAAACCTTTTTTGTGTATTTCAGCTGTATTTACTTAGATGTCATGAAGTCGATAGCAGCGCTTATCTCATCATCAGAACAATCCATACAGGTGCCTTTTGGAGGCATCGCATTAAAGCCATTTAGTGCATGCTCAAGTAAAGTGTCTTTACCTTTAGCTATACGTGGAGCCCAATCGTCAGGCGATTTAGGCGCGCCTAGTGCACCAGTACCGTGACATGCAAAACATGCACCTTGATAGACTTGCTCACCAGAACGAGGGCCTGTAGGCGCCGCTGCTACAGCAGCTTTATCGCCTTCAAGGTATACAGCACCAACCGGCGCGAGACGTGCTTTAATTGCATCTTCAGTCATAGAGTTATCATATGGCTGTGCGTATGCAGTGGTTGCTAGCATTAATAATGCTGCAGCTGTTAATTTTTTCATTTTGCCTTGCTCACTTCGATTTGAACGTGATCAATCACGATTAAAGATGACGGAAATTAAACCGATTATAACTCTCTGAGCCAATTTATAAAATGCTAAGAGGCGTTTTTATTAATAAAACTGACTACTTTTTGCGTTAACGCAATAAAATTTAATTATTTACTGTTTTTTGTTAAGCAATTTAATAAGCGCAAACAGTCATACAATTAACTTTTAGATCCTAATATCAATTTATTGATAATACGCTACTAACTAGTTTTTCGATCCCTGCATCGGCTTCAATAATCGATTGCGCAAGCATATAAGCTGGGGTTGTAACTAGCTTATTTGGCTGATCAATAACAACATCATCTACTGCACAATTTATATGTTTAGCGCCTAATGTGCTTAGCGCTTGTGCTGTCTCTGCATCGTTACCAATCGTAAGTACAGCGTTATCGTAAATAAATGGGATCAAAGCGGGTGCAATACACATATAACCAGCAGGCTTATTTTCTTTTGCAAATGATTTACAAGCATTAAGTACGTCTTCATTAATATTTGCTTTTGCGCCTTTAATTGCAAAGTCACATAAGTTTTTTGCAGCGCCAAAACCGCCAGGTACAATTAATGCGTCAAACTGAGTTACGTCTAATTCAAGCAGCGATTTAATGTCACCCCGTGCAATACGAGCCGCTTCTGTTAATACATTACGTTTATCAGGCATTACTTCGCCCGTTAAATGGTTAATGGTATGAAGTTGTTCAATATCCGGTGCAAAACACTGATACGTTGCGCCATTTTTGGCTATATGTAATAAAGTTAAAATTGCTTCATTAATTTCACTACCATCGTACACACCAGACCCTGCTAATATTACCGCTACGTTTTTCATGCTTTTGTGCCCCTAAAGTCTTTTTTATAAGTCGATCGGATGAAGTCTAACATGCTCAAAATTTCTCGCGAAAATAAATTTTTAGTACAAAAATCATTCTCTATGCAAGTTGTATTGCGGTTTATGCCATTTGCGATCACTTTGCCTTTAAAAAAATTATAAAGGATCGCTATGATCTTCGATCCATTGTGCTAGAATACTCCTCCGGTTATTTAAATGGACGCGAATAATCAAAGTGAATAACAACACAAGCAGTCGTTAGAAAACCTTTTTCCACATTGGTTTAAAATAATAAAAAAAGAACCTCGTATTATCTTTTTTAAATTAAAACATACAGTTAAAGTATTTTCTAAGCATTTTATAATGCTTTGGAAGAATAGCTCGTGGCTGTTATCTACACACTTATCCACAGCTTGCTATAGTTTTAATAACACGATAAGCAGTAATTCACTGTCGTTTTATTTACTACCTTATGGCATGCTTATAATTACCTTAATTTTTTGCATTTAGGATCCAAATTCACCATGGCTCAGATCCCCGAAAACCCACTTATTTTAGTTGATGGCTCGTCATATTTATTTCGTGCTTATCATTCTCCGCCGCATTTAACTAATTCTAAAGGTGAAGCTACGGGCGCTATTTATGGCGTGATCAATATGCTTAAAAGCTTGATCAGACAATACGATCCATCACATATGGTGGTTATATTTGATGCTAAAGGTAAAACGTTCCGTAACGATATGTATAGCGAGTATAAGGCAAATCGTCCGCCTATGCCGGATGACTTACGCACTCAAATAGCACCGATACACAGTATTATTAAAGCGATGGGCTTTCCGCTAATTAGTATTGAAGGCGTTGAAGCTGATGATGTTATTGGTACATTTGCACGTATAGCATCAGAGCAAAAACGACATGTACTCGTCTCTACTGGCGATAAAGACATGGCACAGCTTGTTAATGAACACGTTACGCTAATAAACACGATGACTGACAGTATTTCAGATCCCGTTACCGTGGTTGAAAAGTTTGGTGTAGGCCCTGAACTTATTATTGATTACTTAGCATTAATGGGTGATAAGGTCGATAATATTCCGGGTGTTGAAGGCTGTGGTCCTAAAACGGCAGTTAAATGGTTAGAAAAATATGGTTCTCTTCAAGGTGTAATGGATCACGCCAGTGAGATTAAAGGTAAAATAGGCGAAAAGTTAGCAATTGCTCTTGATCATCTGCCTTTAAGCTACGAACTTGCGACAATTAAGTGTGATGTTGAAGTTGAATCTGATCTTGATACATTCAAACTTCAAGAGCCTAACAAAGACGAATTAATTGCATTATATGGTGAGTGCGAATTCCGTCGTTGGTTAGCTGAATTACTTGATAATCCTAAAGATGCTGAAACACATTTAGCTGTACCTACCGAAGCTACTGAATTACCAAAAGTAGAAGATGCTCATTACGAAACTATTTTAACGCAAGTGCAATTTGATACGCTAATAGAGCAATTAAATAGTGCTGAGTTATTTGCATTTGATACTGAAACAACCAGCCTTGATTACATGAAAGCGCAATTGGTGGGTATGAGCTTTGCCGTAAAAGCGGGTGAAGCTGTGTATTTACCGGTAGCGCATGACTACCCAGGTGCGCCTGAGCAATTAAGCCTTGAATTTGTAATGCAAAAGCTAGGTCCAATTTTGGCAGATGAAAACAAAGCTAAAGTAGGGCAAAACCTTAAATATGACAAAAGTGTATTAGCGAATGCAGGTTTTGCGCTAAATGGTATTAAGTTTGACACCATGCTTGAGTCGTATGTATTTAATAGTGTAGGCACGCGTCACGATATGGACTCGCTAGCACTTAAATACCTAGGTCATAAAAATATTAGCTTTGAAGATATTGCTGGCAAAGGTAAAAAGCAACTTACCTTTAACCAAATTGAACTTGAAAAAGCAGCGCCTTACGCCGCAGAAGATGCCGATATTACTTTGCGTTTACACGAAGTGCTTTGGCCAAAAATAGCAGCTGATGAAAAGCTAAAATCGGTATTTGAAGATATAGAAATGCCACTTATTAGTGTGATTTCTGATATTGAACGCACCGGTGTTGCGATAGATAGCAATATGCTTGGAGCGCATAGTCAACGTTTAGGTGAGCGTTTAATTGAGCTTGAAAAAGAAGCGTTTGAAATAGCAGGCGAACCATTTAACTTAAGTTCTCCAAAACAGCTACAAGTACTGTTGTTTGAAAAGCTTGGGCTGCCTATTATTAAAAAAACGCCTAAAGGTGCACCTTCTACCGCAGAAGAAGTACTGCAAGAACTTGCTCATGATTATCCGCTACCTAAAGTAATTATAGAGCATCGTGGTTTATCAAAGCTTAAATCAACGTATACCGATAAATTACCATTAATGGTGAATGAGAAAACCCAGCGTGTACATACGTCTTATCATCAGGCAATTACAGCTACGGGGCGCTTGAGTTCAACTGATCCTAATTTACAAAATATTCCTATTCGTTCAGAAGAAGGACGTCGTATTCGTGAAGCGTTTATAGCCGCAGATGGTTATAAAATTGTTGCTGCCGATTATAGTCAAATTGAGCTACGTATTATGGCGCATCTTTCACAAGACAAAGGTCTATTAAATGCATTTGCTAACGGCTTAGATGTACATAGTGCAACTGCCGCTGAAGTATTTGGTGTAGAGCTTGATGATGTAACTACCGATATGCGCCGTAAGGCGAAAGCAGTAAACTTTGGCTTAATTTACGGTATGTCGGCATTTGGTTTAGCACGTCAACTAGATGTGCCACGCCACGAAGCGCAGCATTACATAGATAAATACTTTGAGCGTTTTCCAGGTGTATTAGAGTACATGGAAACAACACGCGAAAAAGCAGCTGAAAATGGCTACGTTGAAACAATATTTGGTCGTCGCCTACATTTACCAGAAATAAACGCACGTAATGGGGCGCGTAGAAAAGGAGCCGAACGTGCTGCTATAAACGCACCAATGCAAGGTACTGCCGCCGATATTATTAAAAAGGCAATGCTGAGCGTTAACCGCTGGGTACACGAACAAGCGCCAAATACAATTAAGCTGCTTATGCAAGTGCACGATGAATTAGTATTTGAAATCAAAACAGACTGCGCACCACAGTACACAAAACACATCTGTGAACTGATGTCGCAAGCTGCTGCGCTAGATGTACCACTTATAGTTGAAGCTGATGAAGGTGACAACTGGGAACAAGCTCATTAATGCAATTTGAGCATTTTAATTAAAGCGCCTTTTGGCGCTTTTTTTATGTTTAATAAAAATGGCGAATAACAGCGATTCAATCAGGTATATGCAAGCTTTAGTTAAAATAAGGTTAATTTAAGCAACTATTTGTATTAAATAGTTATATGTTCGTCAATTCGAGCTGTTTTACAGGAATATGATTGTATTTTAATGCGTGCTTTTGTTAAAGTCCCGCCTGTCCTATCCTGTAGGACATCCTGTTGATGATGCATCTGAAAGGGTGCAACAAATTGATAGCTTCTCCCCAGTTTGCTATACCGGCCTACCAACTTGTTTGGTGGGCCGTTTTTTGTTTTACGCCTGAAAATCCTATCTAATTAATTCTTTATTGCGCTATACCAATTGTATTATTCATTCGTCATTTCGAGGTGGTTTGGGTACATCGCAGGTGATACCATCGAAGTGATATTATTTTTATTCTTTTCATTTTATTACTAAGGAGTGCGTTATGTTTAAAGCATTAGCTATTGCAGGTTTTTCTTTATCAAGTTTAGTTATTTCTAATGTTGCTCAGGCCAATTGGCAGCTAGTGAATGATAAAAGCCAACTAAGCTTTGTTTCAATTAAAAAAGATTCGATTGCTGAAGCTCACCATTTTACTAACCTTGAAGGTATGCTTTCTGATAAAGGCGAGTTTAGCGTTAATGTTGATTTAACATCAGCTGAAACTCTAATTCCTATTCGTAATGAGCGTTTAACGACATTTTTATTCGAAGCGGCTAAATTTCCAAATGCTGTTTTAACTGCAAATTTAACTAAAGAACTGAGCAATATTAAAAAGCCTGGTCAATATGTATTAAAGGGTATTAAAGCTGAGCTTGATTTTCACGGTAATAAAAAGCCATTGGCAATTGATGTACTCGTTAACAGCACGCAAAGTGGTGATTTAACGGTATCATCATTAACACCTATTATTATTAATAGTGATGATTTTGGTGTAACCGAAGGCGTTAAAAAGCTGCAAGAGCTAGCGGGCTTACCTTCAATTGCAACAGCAGTGCCTGTTACATTCGCAATTACACTTAAAAAACAGTGATTTCTTTAAGTGAGCTTAGCAAGCAATTAAGCGAGCCAAGCAAACCTTTTGATAGTTGGCAGCCTAATCATTGTGGTGAACTGCCAATTGTCATTAATCATAAGGGGAAATGGTTTTACGATGGCAGCGAAATAACACGCCCAGCCATGGTGAAGCTGTTTGCTTCTGTTCTATGTAAAGAAGGTGAGCAATTTTATTTAAAAACACCTGTCGAAAAAATAACAATAACGGTTGATGATGCGCCGTTTATTATTGTTGATTGGCGTTTTGAAAATACAGTGCAAGGGCAGGTGTTGTGTTGTATTGATAATTTAGCTAGGCACTGGTTGGTGAGCGCTCAGCAGCCTTTAGTTATAAAAGACTATAAAGGGTCAAAAGTACCTTATCTAAAGCTACCTTATGGCTGTAGTGCGCGTGTTGCGCGAAGCGTATATTATCAGTGGGCTGAAAAAGCCGAGTCTGATAAACTCGGCTATTTTATTAAATCTGCAGGAAAGCAGTTTTATTTATCGTAATGCCAGCGTTTAAGCCTCTGGGTTAGTTTCGTCTGTGATTGTTTCATCGGTAGGTGGTACAGCAATAACAGGACCTAAAAACCATTCATCTAGTTTTTTAGCTACTTCTGGTAAACCCGTGCCTTTTAATGATGAAAATGCATGAACTGTAATATCCCCATCAAGCGTGCTTAATTCACGACGAACTTGCAGTACTTGTGATTTACGAGGGCCTTGCTTTAATTTATCGGCTTTAGTTAATAGTGCCAATACTGGAATTTCACTACCAATAGCCCAATTAATTAAATCGCGGTCTAAATCTTTTAATGGATGACGAATATCCATTAAAATAACAATACCTTTTAGGCTTTGACGCTTTTGTAGGTATTCGCCTAGCGATTTTTGCCATTTCTTTTTCATTTCGATTGGTACTTTAGCAAAACCATAGCCTGGTAAATCGATAAGGCGCATATCGTCAACATCAGCTAAATCGAATGTATTGATTAGCTGAGTACGTCCAGGTGTTTTACTTGTACGTGCTAGCTTCTGATCGGTTAATGCATTTAATGCACTCGACTTACCTGCGTTGGAGCGACCGGCAAACGCAACTTCAATTCCCGTATCAGCAGGTAATTTAGTAATGTCGGGAGCGCTTGTTACGAAAGACGCAGTATTATATTTGATACGAGATTTGAGCACAGGCTCTCCTAAAACTTAAATAAATAACGTTGAGTAAACCAAATTCACTCAGGGCGCGTATTTTATACTATAAAGGATGTATTAAAAAGCGTATTTAACCACCTAAAAACAGCACCTATGGTACATTTAAAACATGTTAAAGCTTAATCTAAGTCAAAACCCTGTAAATTATAAGCTTAATATGTGTAGAAAACGTGCCAGAGAATTTATTATCGTGTAGAATATATGTATTACAACATCACGATTGTAGATGATACAGGGTCGGAAACAGAGAATTCACCATGAAAAAAATAGCACTATCTTTAACAATATTGCTTGGTGCGTTGTCAGCAAGCAACGCAACAGCATTTGATGGCGATGTAAACGCAGGTAAAGAAAAATCAGCAACGTGTGCGGCTTGTCACGGCCCAGACGGTAATGCGCCGGTTAATATTTACCCTAAAATTGCAGGTCAACATCCAGATTATATCCTTAAGCAACTTCAGGATTTAAAATTAGGTATGACGTCAGGCGGCAAAGAAGGGCGTATGGATCCAGTAATGAGCGCTATGGCTATGCCACTTAGCGAGCAAGACATGAAAGATCTAGCTGCTTATTTTTCTTCAATGAACATGACTGAAGGTGCTACACCTAAAGATGTTGTTGAAGTTGGCGAGATGCTTTTTAAAGCAGGCGATGCAGAACGTGGAATTCCATCATGTGCAGCATGTCATGGCCCACGTGGTAATGGCTCGTCACTTGCTAAGTTTCCAAAAATTTCTTTTCAGCATCCAGGATATATCAAGGCTCAACTTGAAAAATTCCGTGATGGTACTCGTCATAATGACTTGAATGGCATGATGGGCGATATTGCAAAAAAATTAACAGATAAAGATATCGAAGTACTTTCTCAGTATTTAGGTGGCTTACACTAAAGTCGTATTTATTTAGCAGTTAATAATAAATAAACTACAATGTGTTAAAAAAAGCAGCCTAGGCTGCTTTTTTTGTGTCAAAAATTAACGATATCGTCCGTTTTAATGTAAGACATTGACCATGTCTGGTTGTAAGAAAAGTCTTCTTTTTATTTTTGATTATTGATTAACTTATTGTAATTTATGTTTATTTTTATATCTCAATGTAATAAAGATAATAAAAGTTATATAAACCAGTTGTAACAAAATCATTAACGAGTAAATTAACCACTGTCGCAAAACAACAATAACAAAACGGAAATAACTATCAAGGAAAGTAACGCGGCATGACTACATAGCATAAGATTAGTGCTACTAAAGGAAATAATAAAAAAGTGTCAGGATGACCGAAAATAATAAAAAACTCATGGAAGTTTAATAATAAAAACAAAATGGAATGTAACAAGGAACGTAAAAATAATAACAATACGGACTGATAATAATAAAAATAATAAAGACTAAAAAAAGTCGAAGGGAGAAGTGTCCAGATAATGGCGCTCAGATTAGCAGGCGGTAGAGATGTTTTCTCTACCGCCTTTTTATTTGTCCTGTTACAATACCCACCGTTTAAAATTAGCGATTAATTAGCTAAGGCGCTTTTAAATGAGAGACCCAACCTCTAAGCGCAAACTGAATTCTTCTGGCTAGGCCAGCACTGCGATGCCCATTAATTTGCGCTTCGCTCAAAACCTCTTAAGTGAGATGATCAAGATATGAGTAGAACTAAAAAGTCACGCAAAAGCCCAGCAAACGGACCTGTTCGTTTAAGCCAAGATAAGCTTAAAGAAATGCGCGCATTAAAAGAGCAGCGAGTTAAAAAAACCAAAGGTGCTAAGCCAGGTTCTCGTAACGCGCCAGATTTACTAGATAGCGAAAGCCATAATGCTGGTCACGCGCCGAAAGATAAGCGTGTAGGCAGTAAAAAGCCGGTACCATTAATTGCAACTGCGCCTGAGCCTAAAGTTGAAATGAAACGCAACTTAAAGCCAACTATTGAGCTGAAAAAGGTAATCGAGCCTGAATTTACACCTGAACAAGAGCTAGAAGCACTTGAGAATGACGAGCGTTTACTTAAACTAGTAGAGCGTCATGAAGAAGGTGAAATGCTAACTGGTAAAGATGCTAAGTACTTTAATAGCCGTATTGCTCGCCATCAGGCGTTATGTGAAATTCTTGGTATTGAAGACGAGGATGAAGACGAATTTGAAGATGACCTTGAAGATGATATTGAAAGCAAAGGCAATTCTGATTTCGATCAATACTTATCTGACGATTTAGCCAACGAATGGTTAGATGAAGACGACAAATAGTAAGGATAAATAATGAGTACCGCGGTAATTTTAGCCTTACTTTTAGGCGCTGCTATAATAGTTGGTCTGGCATTTTATGCGGGTCAGTTGCTGTATAAGTTAAATGCGCAAAAAAAGTTAATTGCTAAAACGCAGGCTGAACAAAAGCAAAAGCTTGAGAAGTCGCGTTTAAAGCGAAATGCCAAACTAGCCGATAGTATTCATTTAATTGCGCGTGCAATGAATGAAGAGCAGTGTGAGTTTTCTGAAGGCTGTTTACGTATTTGGGTACTTATGTCTCAATATGGCTTTGAGAGCGAGCGTGATTTAACGACACAATATCCTGGCATTTATAAAATGTACCGGGTAGTTAAAGAAATGCCGACACACGATGCACGTAAAAAATATGCTAAAAAAGAAATTTTTAAGCTAGATAAAGCTCGCTGGCAAGCTGAAGAAACACTTAAAGATGAAGTTAAAGCCGATTGCGCTAAAATTATCATCGAGTTTAAAGCCGCTCCTGGCAGCGATAAAGTGGTTTTTAACTAGCTTTAGTTTTTCGAGTACTCAAAAAAAGCAGACCTTGGTCTGCTTTTTTTATGCGTAAAAATTTTCATACTAATTGCATTAAATTAGTGATCTGCTAAATCACTCGCGAAAAACGCGTCGCATTTATTTGTTTTTGTAAATGAGCGTCAAAGCACATGCAAATAATACGAATGAATAAGTTGCCGCGTGGCGTTACGCTAATTTTATTATCATTTATAGTGACTAGTTCATCTTTTATAAGTGGCGTAAGCGCAATTAACGCATCCTCAAAGTAGTCATTAAATATAAGCGCATGCTTTTCGCTAAAGTCTTGTATATCTAATTCAAACTGGCAAATGAGCTGCTTAATTGCATCAGCACGAATTACATCATCATGCGTTAAGTGCATACCTTTATTAAGAGCACAGCCGATTTGTGTTTCGATGCTGTGGTAATAATGTTTTAATTCTTTTTGATTTTGTAAAATGGCACTGTCAATTTGCGAAATTGATGACACGCCTAAGCCTAATAAATCACAATTTCCATGGGTTGTATAACCTTGAAAATTACGATGTAACTTGCCTTCATTTTGCGCAATAGCTAGTTCGTTATCGGTTTTTGCAAAGTGGTCCATACCAATAAATTGATAGCCTGCTTGCGTCATCTGCTCCAGCGTGTTTTTAAACATAGTGAGTTTATTATGTGCACTGGGTAAATCTGCATCTTTAATCTTACGCTGTGCGGCAAAGCGCTCTGGTAAATGCGCGTAGTTAAACACCGATACTCGGTCAGGGCTTAACTCAATAAGTTGCTCTATAGTTTGCTTAAAGCTCTCTGGCGTTTGCAGAGGAAGCCCGTAAATCATATCTGCATTAATAGATTGAAATCCCAGCTCGCGAGCTTGTGTAATTAATTGCTTGACCGTATCTGCATTTTGCGGGCGATTAACAGCAAGTTGCACGTCGTCGTTAAAGTCTTGAATCCCAAATGAGACACGGTTAAAGCCAAGCATCCTTAAATCAACGAGCATATTATCGGCAAGTGAGCGTGGGTCTATTTCAATGCCGCGCTCTGTTGTGCTTGTAAAATTAAAGTGCTGCTCTAAAAGCTTAATTAGACGAGTCATTTGTTTTGCGGTTAAAAAGGTGGGAGTACCGCCACCTAAATGTAATTGCTCAACCGTGTAGCTTTTAAATAAAGGCGCTTGGGCAGTAATTTCTTTTGCTAAAAAGTCGAGATACGTATCTGCCTTAGATTGATGGCGGGTAATTATTTTATTACAGCCACAGTAGTAGCAAAGCTGACTACAAAACGGGATATGAATATATAGAGAAAGTGAACGGCTCGTTGATGATTCTACAGCGCTAAGTAGGTCTTGTTGTTGATATCCATCACGCAGTGATAGAGCTGTGGGATACGAGGTATAACGCGGGCCAGACACATTATATTTGTTTATTAGGGTTTGATCCCATTGTGGAAGTTTAATCATCACGCGCACCTAAGTATTTATTTAGGGGGTGATTATAAAAAAGTACGCAGTGAGGCGGTTTGATCTATAACAAAAAAGGTGCCGAAGCACCTTTTTTAATAAAATATCAATTAATGCGGTCTAATTAATACGTAACAGTATGGGCATCTTTGAGATATTGAAATAACTCTTTATAACCTTTACCCGGCTTTTCAGCTTTCGCTTCTTTTGCCGCATTACGAACCAATTGACGCATTTGCTGACGATCAAGAGACGGAAACTGTTCAATAGTCTCATTGATAAGGTCATCACCTTGTTCAATTAGGTCTGAACGTAATTGCTCAATTTTTTTGACCAATACTTCAGCTTGGTTATTTTTATTAAGCATTACATCGATAATCGCTCTAATAGCGTCAATGTTTTCTACAGTACGCAACGTTTTAGCGATGTAGTTTAAGTGACGGCGGTACGCGTCACTTTTATTACTTATTTTATCAGCAACAACCATTGCCGCTTTTAAATCGTCATTTAATGGCAGGCGTTCGCGCTGTTTTTTACCCATTTTGGCAATTTCAGTACCTAACTGATGAAACTCTTGCGCTTCGCGCTTAAGCTCCGTTCTTGATACATATTCAATTTCTTCTTCAATTTCAGCAGGCTTGCCTTTTTTCTTTGCCATGGGGTGCTCTTAAATAAAAATAACTTTTGCCATTATACATGAATATGATACTTAGGAATATTAGCTGATGTGATGCATTGAGTGTGTTAGCATTTAAATATAAGAAATGCGTGCATTATGCCTCTAAGGCTCAGGACTTAATTTATGAAAAGCCAACAAAACGATCCAATTTATTCTCAAATATCGCAAGTTAAAGATGCGGTAGCAGAAGTACTCGAACATGCCAAAAAATTAGGCGCAACAGCTGCAGAAGCGGCTATGTCTAGCACGTCTGGTTTATCGGTTAGTACACGAATGGGTGAAGTAGAAACCATTGAGTTTAACCAAGACGGCGGCTTAGGCATTAGTGTATATGTTGGTAATAATAAAGGCTCAGCATCGACAGCTGATTTAAATCCAAAAACATTGCGCATGGTAGTCGAAAAAGCGATTGATATAGCCAAATTTACATCGGATGACCCATTTAACGGCGTTGCTGATAAAGAATTGCTTGAATTTAATCCTAAAGATTTAGATTTATACCATCCTTGGGATGTAAGCCCTGAAGAAGGTATTGAGCTTTGTCATGCTGCTGAGCAAGCTGCATTAAACGCAGATGAGCGCATTGTTAACTCTGATGGTGCGAGTTTTTCATCTCACCAAGGATTACGTGTTTATGGTAACAGCCATGGTTTGATAACTGGCTTTCCACGCACTCGTCATAGCATTAGTACTATGGTAATTGGTCAAGATGGCGAGCAGATGCAACGCGACTCTGCTTATACTGTTGCCCGCGACCAAGCGGGTTTAAATGACGCAGCGGCAGTTGGGCTTGAAGCAGCAGCTGAAACATTGGCTAAATTAAATAGCCAAAAGTTAGGCACAATGAAAGTGCCTGTTATTTTTAGAGCCGATATTGCAAATTCATTATTTGGTCACTTAGTGTCGGCAATTGGTGGTGGTGCGCTTTATCGTAAATCAAGTTTTTTACTTGATAGCTTAGGCACACAAGTATTTAGTAATTGTGTGAATATTGCCGAGCGCCCACATATTTTAAAAGGGTTGGCGTCGTCACCGTTTGATAGCGAAGGCGTTAAAACATTCGATAGGGAAATTATTCAAGGCGGCGAGCTACAAACTTATTTATTAGCAAGTTATGCCGCGCGTAAAATGAATATGACCCCAACAGGGCATGCTGGCGGTATACATAACTGGCTTGTTGAGCAAACTCATAACGATTTAACTGCACTATTAAAAACGATGGGCACCGGCTTATTAGTTACAGAGCTAATGGGGCAGGGCGTAAATACCGTAACGGGTGATTACTCTCGTGGTGCTGCTGGTTTTTGGGTTGAAAATGGTGAAATCCAATATCCTGTAAGCGAAATTACCATTGCTGGTAATTTAAAAGATATGTTTAAAGGCATATCTGCTATTGGTGGTGACATCGAACGCCGTGGTGGTATTCAAACTGGCTCAGTATTAATAGAGCAAATGCAAATAGCCGGCGCGTAGTATTAATACGCAGTGTATACTTAGACCTAGAGTATTATCTCTGGGTCTAAGTGAGCTTTTACGAGGTGTAAAATGGCTAAAGATAGATATGCACCAAAACCGCTAACCGATATTATGGCGGGGTTAAATAATCGTTTATCAGCTTATGCAGGCAAAAGCCAAGCACTTGATACACAGCAAACCCTATTAAAAGATTTTTTGGGTCCTAAGTTGGGTGATAAATGCCGAGTCAGTAATTACCGAGACGGCACGCTAATGATAGAGGCTGTATCTGCACCTATCGCGCTTAGACTTAATTATTTGAAAATGGATATGCTTTCACATTTTAGAGCTGCCGGAATGGCAGAGCTCGGGCAAATAAAAATAACTGCAAATCCTCAAGCAACTCAGAGATTAAGTACAGCGAATAAGTCGGGCAGTCCTGCAGTTACCAACTCACGTAAAATGAGTGAGCAAACAGCGGATTACTTAAACGCGATAGCATCTTCTGCACCCCCTTCTTTAAAAGAAAAACTAGAGCGTTTAGCGCTTCACGGAAAAAATAAAAGTAAGTCTTAACTACCCACCATCTTGTTATTGGTGGGGCTAATTTGGCAGCTCACCGCATTCAAAATACTTTGTTACATATTCCATTTTATTGTTGGCTTAATGAGGTTTATGATGCTGCGTGGGCTTTATATTGATCGAAAGCTCTTTGATACCCATTCCATTAAGTAAAAGCGTGTAGGCAGTGCTATTTTTACTCCTGCTATATTCAAGAATTTAATGGAGTTGGTATGTGATACCAACCTGCATAAGTCTTTGATCAATTTAACGAATTAAATTGCACTATAACGTCGTTAAAAATTTTTTATTTAGAGCAACTAGATACAAAAACTTTTGCCTGGTTCTAGCGTAATTTTCTTAACGTTAAATAGACCCCATATATAAGCAGATTGGTATGATTCAATTCTAACTAACAAACGGAATAATTATGAATAAAGTAACAATGGCTGCTGCAAGTATCGCACTTGCGCTTGGCTTGGTAGGTTGTGGTGAAAAACAACAAGAAACTAAAGTAACCGACACTCCAGTAGTAACAGCACCCGCTGAAAAACCACTAGAGCTTGGTATTGAACTAGCTAATATGGATAGTTCAGTACGCGCACAAGACGATTTTTATTACCATGTAAATGGTCAGTGGTTAGCTAAAACTGAAATACCAGGTGATAAGTCTAACTACGGTTCTTTTTCGCAGTTATATGATGAGTCGCAAAAAGCGATGAAAATAGCCCTTGAAAGTGCAGCTGCAAACAAAGCCGCTAAAAAAGGCAGTGATGAGTATAAAATTGGTGCATTTTATAAAAGCTATATGAATAAAGATGCGCGTAATGAGCTAGGTATTACGCCATTACAACCGTCATTAGATACAATTGATAGCGTTAAATCTAAAGCTGATTTAGTGGGTTTAATGGCTAAAATTCAAAAACAAGGCGGTACTTTACCGTTTGGTTGGTTTGTAAATAACGATGCTAAAAACTCAAGTGAGTATGCATTGTATTTATCTCAGTCGGGTCTTGGTTTACCAGATCGTGACTATTACTTAAAAGATGACGAAAAATTCACTAAAATTCGCGCTTCTTACGAGCAATACATCACTGATGTTTTAGCTAAGTCAGGCGTTAAAAATGCAGCAGAAGCTGCTAAGAGCGTACTTGCATTTGAAAAAACACTAGCTGATGCTCAGTGGAGCCGTGTGCAAAGCCGTGATGCAACTAAATCTTATAACAAGATGACAGTAGCAGATGCAAGCAAGTTGATGGGTGACCTTGATTTAGCTGCATTCTTTAAAGATGCAGGCGTGAGTGCAAGTGACATTATTGTACGTCAACCAAGCTACTTAGAAGCACTTGCTACTATTTACAAAGACACTGATTTAGCGACGTGGAAAAACTACTTAAAATTTCATTTTGTAAGTGGTTATGCAGAGCTACTTAGTGAAGATTTAGTTAACCTTAACTTTGACTTTTACAGCACAACACTTCGTGGCGTAGAAGAACAAGCACCTCTTTGGAAGCAAGCGGTTGATGCATCTAACAGTGTACTTGGTGAAATATTAGGTAAGGTATACGTTAAAGATAACTTCCCGCCAGAAGCAAAAGCACGCATGGAAGAATTAGTTGATAACGTAATTAAAGGTTACGGTGTTGCTATTGAAAATCTTGAGTGGATGAGCCCTGAAACAAAGCTTGCAGCGAAAGAAAAACTAGACAAATTTACACCTAAAATTGGTTACCCAGACACGTGGAAAGATTACTCAGAGCTGGATATTAACTCAGATGAGCTAGTAGGTAACTACATTCGTTATAGCGAATGGGCATACGCAGACATGATTGCTAAATTGGGTAAACCAGTTGATCGCTCTGAGTGGCACATGACTCCGCAAACAGTAAATGCGTATTACAATCCAGTAAACAACGAAATTGTATTTCCAGCAGCTATTTTACAACCGCCATTCTTTAATTTAGAAGCGGATGATGCTGTAAACTACGGCGCAATTGGTGCAGTAATTGGGCATGAGCTTGGTCATGGTTTTGACGACCAAGGTGCTAAATACGACGGTGATGGCAACTTACGTAACTGGTGGAGTGAGACTGACCTTAAGCAATTTGAAGAGCGTACAGCGGCTTTAGTTGCACAGTATAACGAATATAAACCGTTTGAAGATGCAAGTGTTAATGGCGAGCTAACGCTTGGCGAAAACATTGGTGACTTAGGTGGCTTAACGGTTGCGCATAAAGCGTATATGCTGTCTTTAGGTGATAAAAAATCACCAGTGATTGATGGTTACACAGGCGATCAACGCTTCTTTATGGGTTGGTCACAAATTTGGCGTCGTAACTATCGCGATGAAGAGTTACGTAATCGTTTATTAACAGACCCTCATTCACCAAGTCACTACCGTGTAATCGGTATCTTGTCGAATATGCCTGAGTTTTACGAAGCGTTTGACGTAAAAGAAGGTGATAAAATGTATATCAAACCAGAAGATCGCGTAAAAATCTGGTAATTGCATATAAATAACAAAAAACCAGTAAGTTTTTAGCTTACTGGTTTTTTTGTATCTTGAATTTGTAAATAACCTGAACTATGGATAATAAATCTATCTCAAGCAGCTGTTTTCAGCGCTAACTGCGTTGAATTTACTTGCAATAGGCCAGCTATTGACGCGCAAATTCGCCTTGTTTTCACTAAAAATCTCTGGCTAGAGAAAATAAATTTAAATATCACCATGATTCAATACATTAATAAATCTCTTAACCAGAGTTCAGGTTAAATAAGCTTTAGCTCATTAAGCATTGGTGCATCCATTTTTCGTTACTGAGTATGTTTTTATAAAGCGCGAGTTGGTTTTGTGCTCGCTCTAAATTATGCTCTGCATGAGCCACTTTAAAGTACACATCGTTATTTAAGTAATCAGTTAAAAAGCGCACACTTAACATGAGCGGCATTATTTTAGCGCCTAACAGTAGGCTTTCTTGTTCTTTTGTACTCATGCTGCTTTTTAATGGCGTTACATAGCCTTTAACAATGGCTGAAAATATATCTTTTCGAATAATAACGTTGTGTAAGTTTGTTGAATCCTCGGCTTCGGGGGAGCAGAAAGTGCGTACCATGTCGCCAAAATCATAAAGCCTAAATCCCGCCATGCAGGTATCTAAATCAATCACTGCTTTTGCTTTGTGAGTTGTACTACAAAACAGCATATTATTTATTTTTGTATCGTTATGACACACTCTAAGTGGTATCTGCTTAGCTATACTACTAAGCTCGGTAATTAAATACTGCTGCGATAAGCAATATTCTATTTCGTCAGCGCAGTGCTTTACTCTATTTACAGAGTGATTTGTGATTGCGGTATTTAATTGCTCAAAGCGCATCGCTAAGTTGTGAAAATCAGGAATTACAGTATGTAGTTGTTGTGTATCAAAATCTTGTAATGCATGAGCAAATACGCCAAAGGCGTAAGCCGCTTGCTCGCTCTGTTGCGCATTTTTAACAACGTCTTCGCTGTAACTGTCACTAATATAGCTAAGGACGCGATAATGCGCGCTATCAATTTCTATTAAGTGTTCGTTGTTTTGTATGGCTATATGCTTAACTGTTTCAAGGGGGTAGTTGCTTTGTAGTTGTTTGGTATTTAAATGCTGCTCAATTAGTTTTGCATTACTTACTAACTGAGCAGGGTATTTAAATACCTCAGTATTAAGTTTTTGCACAATAAACTGTTTATCAATACACGTAAGTAGCCATGTACTATTTATATGGCCGCTACCAATCACACTAACTTGAGTTAACTCAGGATTTAATGCTAATTGTTCGCTTAGCTTATTTTGTATTGAGATGTTCATTGTGCTCACTTGTACCTAGTTTGTTATGCGTATCGGGCTACTATTTTCTCGATAATTTCAGCATTAGCTTCAGGAAAATCATAATTTTCTAATTCACTAATTGCTACCCATTCACTAGGTTGTCCTTCAGCGCCATGTGCTTCACCGCTAAAGTTACTCACTACGTGCACATCTAATTTAACGCACTTATCGCCGTAGTCATGTTCAATCACCATAAGTTGGCTAGAGCTGTGAATTGTTAATCCAACTTCTTCAATAAGCTCGCGTTTAAGTGCAACAAAAACACTTTCACCTGCTTCTACTTTGCCACCAGGAAATTCCCATAAACCGCCTTGATGTTTTTCATCTGCGCGTTTACAAATGAATATAGCGTTATTTTTCTTAATAACACCAACAGCTACATGTACAATTTCTATAGTCATTACTTTAAAACTCCATAAAAAAAAGCGACGCTAGCGCCGCTTTTTAATAAGCTAATAACAATACTGGGCTATTTTAATTTACCGCAACATTGTTTGAATTTTTGACCTGATTTACAAGGACAAGGGTCATTACGACCTACTTTTGGTTCTGTACGAGCCATTACAGTAGCTGTTTCTGGTGCTGGCGCTTCGCCACCTACTTGCTCAGCTTCTTCATGTTGGTATTCGCGAGGAGCATTTTCACTTTTACGGTGTTGCTCTTCTACTTTTTCAACATCTTCTTCTGCGCGTACTTGTACTTTACTTAGGATGCTTACAACATCTACTTTCAAGTTTTCAAGCATTTCAGAAAACAGCTCAAACGATTCACGCTTATACTCTTGCTTAGGATTCTTTTGCGCGTAACCACGTAAATGAATACCTTGACGTAAGTGATCCATAGCAGCAAGGTGATCTTTCCAATGCTGATCAAGACTTTGTAGCATAATCGCTTTTTCGAATTGACGTAAAACAGAATCGCCAACTTGCTCTTCTTTTTGCTTGTATGACTGCTCAACCGCCTGCTCAATACGCTCACGAAGTTTTTCTTCGTATAGTTTATTGTCATCTGCTAACCACTGAGTGATTGGCAACTCAAGTAAGAAGTCTTGTTTTAAACGCTCTTCAAGGCCAGGAATATCCCACATTTCAGCAAGGCTTTGTGGTGCAATGTATTGATCAATTACACTAGCAAGAACATCACCACGAATTGCTGTGATAGTCTCTGAAATATCGCCTTCTTCAAGTAGCTCATTACGTTGAGAGTAAACAACGCGACGTTGATCGTTTGCTACATCATCGTACTCAAGCAATTGCTTACGAACATCAAAGTTACGTGCTTCTACTTTACGCTGTGCATTTTCAATCGCACGGTTTACCCATGGATGTTCAATTGCTTCACCGCGTTGCATACCTAGTTTACGCATCATATTAGTCATGCGTTCACCAGCGAAGATACGCATTAGTGCATCGTCCATCGATAGGTAGAAACGACTAGAACCGGCGTCACCTTGACGACCAGAACGACCACGTAATTGGTTATCTATACGACGAGATTCGTGACGTTCAGTACCAATGATATGTAAACCGCCAGCATCAATTACCGCATCATGGCGAATTTTCCAAGCAGCTTTAATTTCAGCAATTTGCTCAGCAGTTGGGTTTTCAAGTTTTTCAACTTCACTGTTCCAGTTACCACCTAACACGATATCGGTACCACGACCGGCCATGTTGGTTGCAATTGTTACTGTACCTGGTAGGCCAGCATCTGAAACGATATCTGCTTCTTGCGCATGAAATTTGGCATTAAGTACGTTGTGCTTAATTTTTTCTTTGCGTAAAAACTGTGATAAATACTCAGAACTTTCAATTGAAATAGTACCTACAAGTACCGGTTGTCCGCGGTCTTGGCAGTCTTTAATGTCAATTAAAATTGCTTCGTATTTTTCTTCTTGCGTTAGGTAAACTAAGTCGGCGCGATCATCACGAACCATTGGCTTATTAGTTGGCATAACAACAGTATCTAGGCCGTAGATAGATTGAAACTCAAAAGCTTCAGTATCGGCAGTACCTGTCATACCTGCTAGTGTTTCGTATAAACGGAAGTAGTTTTGGAACGTAATAGATGCAAGTGTTTGGTTTTCGTTCTGAATATTTACACCTTCTTTAGCTTCAACAGCTTGGTGTAAACCTTCTGACCAACGACGACCTTCCATTGAACGACCAGTATGCTCATCGATAATGATTACTTCATTTTCTTTTACTACGTAATCAACATCTTTTTGGTATAGCTTGTGAGCACGAAGGGCCGCATAAACGTGACTTAGTAGCGTAATGCTTGCTGCTGAGTAAAGCGAATCGCCTTCTTCAATTAAGCCGCGTTCAGTAAGTAGCTCTTCTACTTTAATTTGACCACGTTCTGTTAAATGAACTTGCTTAGACTTTTCATCGATAGTGTAATCGCCGTCGCCTTCAACACCTTCTTCGTCTTCTTTTTCTTGAAGTTCAAGTAAAGGAACGATGGTATTTATTTCAGTGTATAGCTCAGAGCTGTCCTCAGCTGGGCCTGAAATAATAAGCGGAGTACGCGCTTCATCAATTAAGATTGAATCCACTTCATCGACTACGGCATAAAATAATGGACGCTGAACACGTTCATCAATGCTAAAAGCCATATTATCGCGAAGGTAGTCAAAACCAAATTCGTTATTTGTACCGTACGTAATGTCAGCAGTATAAGCTAGCTTCTTCTGCAGTGGCATCATACCCGGTACGTTACAGCCTACAGTAAGGCCTAAAAATTCAAATAACGCACGGTTGGTTTCAGCATCACGTTTAGCAAGGTAGTCATTCACAGTAATTACGTGAACACCTTTGCCTGTTAAGCCGTTTAAATAAGCGGGTAGGGTAGCTGTTAGTGTTTTACCTTCACCGGTACGCATTTCTGCAATGCGACCTTGATGTAAAACCATACCACCTAATAACTGCACGTCGAAATGACGCATGCCATTTACACGCTTTGACGCTTCACGTACCACAGCAAAAGCTTCAGGTAGGATATCGTCAAGGCCTTGTCCGTTATCGTAACGTTCTCTAAACTCAGCTGTTTTAGCTCTTAAATCTTCATCAGAAAGCGCTTCAAGTTGCGTTTCTAGCGCATTGATTAGCGCGACCGTCTTTCTTAAGTTTTTAATAGTGCGGTCATTGCGACTACCAAAAAGCTTGGTAAATAAATTAGATATCATGATAAAACCGTTACAATGTATTCTTTGTCAGCCGAGTATCGGCTAACCCATTTTTAACAATTGGTAATTAATATGTGCTTTTAAATAACACTTAGAACATATTAATTAGCAATATTGTATTAAACCGCTCAAAAAGCACTGTTTATTACGTGCGCTACTATACCAGACTCTGCCAAACAACAAACTATCTCAATAAAAAGATCTGTGTATAAAATCGAAAAATTTGATCTGGTTCGTAAAAATAACTTTGTATTACTCAATTACAGTAAAAATAGTAGCGAACTGTAAAGATATGGTGCTAAATAAATTAAAAACAAGGGTTATAGCTGCGCTTAAGTTTGACGCTTAAACACAGCTATTAAATGAGTGTTTTATAATTTAAATTGGTTAACCGTTTTGTTAAGTGCCGCAGCTAGATCACTTAAGTCACGAGCTTCGTCAGCGAGGGTATGTGCATGATCAGCGGTACTGTTCACTAAGTTATTAATTGCCGAAAGGCTCGTATTAATATCTTCAGCAACGACTGTTTGCTCCTCAGTTGACGTTGCTATTTGATGACTTTGGTCTTGTACTTTAGTGACCGACTGCGCAATATTGTGAAGTGAACTAAGTACTTCTTTAGTTTGCAGTACTGAGCCCTCGGTTTGATCTTGTCCTTGTTGCATCATCACTGAGGCCTGTTGAGCTATTTGCTGCAAGCGCGAAATCATATTACGAATATCGTCAGTTGATTCTTGTGTGCGACTTGCTAGTGAGCGTACTTCATCAGCAACAACGGCAAAGCCTCGACCGTGTTCACCGGCACGAGCTGCCTCTATAGCTGCATTAAGTGCAAGTAAGTTGGTTTGATCGGCTATTGAATTAATTACGTCGACTAGCGCACCAATATTATTACTTTCTTGCTCAAGGCCTGCTACCACTTTAGATGCTTCGCCAATATGTAGCGCAAGTTCAGTCATTACTTTTTGCGCCTGTGTAGAACGGCTTGCACCTTCAGCTGTAATTGCCTGAACTTCTTCAGCTGCATTATTTGTATGTTGTGCATTACGTGATATTTCAAGCACAGTAGTCGCCATTTCAGTTACCGCGGCGCTGACGCTATCAACTTGCTGCTTCTCTTGCTGAATTTCAGAATTAGTTTGCTCAGAAACATGTCTTAGCTGAGCTGCTGCATTACTTAGCTGTTCTGCTTGCGCTGCGGTTTCTAGCATCATGGCGCGTAATTTATCAATAAAAGTGTTCATATGATTGGCCAGCTGTCCCACTTCATCTTGGCTATTAATATCAATTTTTTGAGTAAGGTCGCCTTCACCCGATGCTATATCACGCATAATGTGCGTAAGTGTTGTGATGGGTTTTGAAATCATATGGGTAGCCCATAAAATCATGGCTAATATAATAATTAAGATAATAACTACTGCAGTTGTTGTTGCGGTTACTGCGGCATTTACGGGCTCTTCAATCATGCTAGTAGGAATAAGTAGACCTACATACCAATCTATATAAGGCTGATCTAGCTGTAAGCGATGGTAAACCACATAAAACTGCTCACCTTTAAAAGTAACCATTTGGCTGCCTTTAAGGTTATTTCGCATTTGTGTATTTAATTCTTTAAAGCCTGCTGTATCTGTAAATTGTTGCTCAAGCGCATCGAGTCCTTCTTTACCGTTTGCACCTTCATCTGTAATTGAAAGTTTGTGTCCAGTGGCTTTTGAAAAGTGAACTACTTTTTGATTTCCATCGAGTAAAAATCCATAACCTTGGCCGTTAAAGCGAATATTTTCGACCATGTCGTTAATTTTGTTTAGTTGTAAATCAACACCGCCCATACCAATGAGTTTACGCTGTGCGTTATAAACAGGTTGTTGTACTACTGCAGATGCTACGCCTGTGGTTAAATCAACAGAGATTGGACCTACATAAAGTTTGTTAACTTGCATGGCTTCTTGCCACCAACCACGCTTGTAGGCGTAATAAGGCTGGCCGTTGTAGTGACTTGTACGTTCATTTTCTTTAAAGTATTCACCGGTGGTTGCTGAGGCAAAAAAGGCCGATAAAATGTTTTCGTCGTTTGAGCTTAAACGCACAAAGTCTTGGTTTACTTCGTTGTAACCTGGCGCGCTTTCGAGTGCTTGATCGCGAGTATCCCAATTTTCAAAAAAGTTGATTAAATGTGGGTTATTAACAAAGGTTGATACCATTTTACCGTACATTGCAAAGTAACTTTGCATTGAAAGTTGCTCGGTCTGTAGATAACTTTGTGCTTCGTTTTCTATGTTTTCTCTAGAGAGGTTGGCAATGTGTTTAACAAAGAATGTTGAGGCGATAATTAGTAAAACGGTAATTGTTCCACCAATCAATAATAATATTTTCTTCCGTAATGATAAATTATTTAGCATGAGTGCGCATATTTTTATTATTTATGAAATTATATCTAATCATATCTTACTTAAAATCTCTATAAAGTTAGATAGAAAGAACTAATTATGCGTTTAAAATAAAGGCTTATACAAAAATGACAAATAAAAGTAATAAATTAGTAGTATTAGGTGCAGGTTGGTTAGGACATGCTTTATGCGTAAGTGCGCAAAAAGCTGATTGGCAAGTACAAGGAACGCATAGAACAGATATACACGAGTTTGATTTTGAGCGTCAGTTTACACTTGAAGATGGGCAATTAAGACATCAAGTTGATTTACAAAATGCTTATTGGGTATGTGCTATTCCACCACGTAGCAGGGACAGTGAAAGTAATTATCCTGAAACACTCACCGCAGCGCTTAAGCTCTCAAAGGAGTTAAACGCAAAGGGCTTTTTATTATGCTCATCAACCGGGGTATACGATCAAGAGCCTGGTGTATATAGCGAAAGTTGCGATATTTCATGCACAAACGAGCGCCAAATAAAGCTCTATGAGGCAGAAGAGCAAGTACTTGAGCAAGACGGGAAAGTGCTGCGTTTAGCTGGATTACTAGGGCCTAATAGAGAACCGGGTCGTTTTGTGGCAGGCAAAGAGCTTAATACATCAAGTGAGCAAGTAGTAAATATGGTGCATCAACAAGATGTAATTAATGCTGTTTTTGCGGTGATAGAGCACTGGCAAGTAGGGCAAAATATTTATAATGTTGTTAATCCTGCGCACCCAACAAAAGCTGAATACTACGCAGTGAAGTGTGCAGAACATGGTGGCGAGTTACCACGCTTTACCAGTGATGATAAAGCTGAGCGCAAAGTTATTGGCTCAGCTATTGAAGCGCTAGGCTTTACTTACCAATATGGTATTTAATATGCTGAAGGCAGGGGGCTGCTCTCTATGAAGTCGCATAGCTTACCTTCACTTAGTAATGTATTAGCAGCTTCGATATCGGGAGCAAAGTAGCGGTCTTTATCATAATAACTCACATGCTCGCGTAATAACGCTTTAGCGCTTTGCACTTTATGTGATGGTTCAAGCGGCTTTCTAAATTCTAGCCCTTGAACCGATGCTAACCATTCTATTGCCAAAACGCCTTGGGTATTATTGGCCATTTCATCTAAGCGCCTTGCTGCAAAGGTTGCCATAGATACATGATCTTCTTGATTTGCAGATGTAGGCAAGCTATCGACCGAAGCCGGATGTGCTAATGATTTGTTTTCTGACGCAAGCGCTGCAGCGGTAACTTGAGCAATCATAAAACCTGAATTTACCCCGCCGTTTTCAACTAAAAATGGCGGTAATTTGGATAGGTTTGAATCGATAAGTAATGCAATTCGCCTTTCTGCTAATGCACCAATTTCGGCAATTGCGATAGCTAAGTTATCGGCGGCCATTGCAACTGGCTCTGCATGAAAGTTACCTCCCGATATTATGTCGCCTACATCGGCAAAAACTAGCGGATTATCGGTTACACCGTTTGACTCACATAACAATACTTCTGCGGCTTGGCGTATCTGAGTTAGGCAAGCTCCTAGCACTTGAGGTTGGCAGCGAAGGCAGTATGGATCTTGTACTTTTTCACAATTTACGTGGGAATCACTAATTTGAGAGTGCGTATCGAGTAGCTCTCTAAATACTTGAGCGGTGTCTATTTGTCCGCGCTGACCACGAATATCATGAATACGTGCATCAAATGGCGCGCGACTACCCATTGCTGCTTCTATGCTTATCGAGCCGATAACGCAGCTTTGTGCATATAAGTTCTCGCTTCTAAATAGGCCTTGTAGTGCAAACGCAGTCGACGCTTGTGTGCCATTTAATAATGCTAAGCCTTCTTTAGCTGCAAGGGTAAGAGGTTCAAGCCCCGCTATTTTTAACCCTTGTGCTGCACTAATTATTTTTCCTTTATGTCGCATTTGACCTTCAGCTAATAAAGGTAGGCACATATGCGCAAGAGGGGCTAAATCCCCCGATGCCCCCACAGAGCCCTTTTTAGGCACGCACGGATATACTTCGCTACTAAGCAGCTGCATAAAAAATTGGATTATTTGCAGGCGAATACCCGAGTAGCCGCGCGAAAGCGAGTTTACTTTTAAGGTGATCATTAACCTTACTGTGCTGTCATCCATGTATTCGCCAATGCCCGCAGCGTGTGAAAGCACAATGGAGCGCTGTAATAATTCAAGTTCGTCGTCGGCTATTTTGGTATTAGCTAATAACCCAAACCCGGTATTAATCCCGTATACAGTGCGGTGCTCATTAATAACGTTTTGAACGGTTTGCGCGCTTGCTGCTATTTGCGATTCAGCATGCTTTGCAAGGCTTAACTTTACCGGTGAATTATTAATTTTTCTCAGTGTGTTTAAATTAAGTGAGCCTGGTGTGAGAGTAAGTTCGAACATGATCATTCCTCGTTTAGCATAGGTAGGTCTAAATTTTGTTCTTTGGCGCAGTTCTTTGCTATGTCGTACCCAGCATCAGCATGGCGCATTACACCTGTTGCAGGGTCGTTCCAAAGTACGCGAGCAATACGCTCTTTAGCTTCATTTGTACCATCGGCAACAATAACCACACCAGAGTGCTGACTAAACCCCATACCTACACCGCCACCATGATGAAGAGACACCCAAGTAGCGCCACTTGCCGTATTAAGCAGTGCATTGAGTAATGGCCAGTCCGATACCGCATCTGAGCCATCTTTCATACTTTCTGTTTCGCGGTTAGGGCTGGCAACTGAGCCCGAGTCGAGGTGGTCACGACCAATAACGATAGGGGCTTTAAGTTCGCCATTTTTAACCATTTCGTTAAAGGCCAATGCAAGGCGTGCTCTATCTTTTAAACCTACCCAACAAATACGTGCAGGTAGCCCTTGAAATTGAATGCGCTCACGCGCCATATCAAGCCAATTATGCAAATGTGCATCATCAGGAATAAGCTCTTTTACTTTTGCATCGGTTTTATAAATATCTTCTGGATCGCCCGATAAAGCAACCCATCTAAATGGGCCAATACCTTCACAAAATAAAGGGCGAATATAGGCGGGTACAAACCCAGGAAAATCAAACGCGTTGGTAACGCCTTCGTCAAACGCCATTTGGCGAATATTATTGCCATAGTCTGTTGTTGCTGCCCCCGCTTTTTGCAGCGCCAACATTGCTTTAACTTGAACTGCCATTGATTGTTTAGCCGCTTTTACTACAGCTGTTGGATCTTGCTCACGCATTTCTGCTGCGTGATCCATAGTCCAACCTTGTGGCAAGTATCCATTGAGAGGATCGTGAGCTGATGTTTGATCTGTAACTACATCTGGGGTAATACCTGTTTTAACGAGTGTGCTAAATACATCGGCAGCGTTACCAAGTAAACCCACTGAGAGGGCCTCACCTTTTATGCATGCATTGGTTATTAATTGCAATGCATGTTCAAGATCTGTTGCTTTTACATCAACGTAGCCTGTTTTTATACGAAAATCGATACGGCTTTCATCACATTCAACAACAAGTGCACTAAACCCTGCCATTGTAGCGGCAAGCGGTTGTGCGCCGCCCATACCACCAAGGCCACCTGTTAATACCCATTTGCCTTTAGCACTGCCCGAAAAGTGCTGTTTTGCCATAGCTATAAAGGTCTCGTAAGTGCCTTGTACTATGCCTTGCGAGCCAATATAAATCCAAGAGCCTGCCGTCATTTGGCCGTACATCATCAAGCCTTTTTTATCTAGCTCGTTAAAATGTTCCCAATTTGCCCAGTGTGGAACTAGGTTTGAGTTGGCAATAAGTACACGCGGTGCATTACTGTGAGTTTTAAATACACCTACTGGCTTTCCTGATTGTACAAGTAGGGTTTCGTCATTTTCGAGTCTGTCGAGGGTTTCTATAATTTTGTCATAACTTGGCCAATCGCGGGCTGCTCGGCCAATACCACCATATACAACAAGAGCATGAGGATGCTCTGCAACTTCAGGATCTAAATTATTCATTAGCATGCGCTTAGCGGCTTCAGTTTGCCAGCTTTTAGCGCTTATTTTATCGCCATGAGGTGCACGTATTACGCGACTTGTATCGAGTCGGTTGTTCATGTTTTGCTCCTGTTGTATATACAAGGTGATTTGTTATAAAAAAAGCGCAGTAAGCGCTATTGTTTGTTATTTTTTAAATGTTAAGTGACCACCTAAGCGATATTTACTGCCTGGTGATACTAGGCGGGCAAAGCTTACAATGCCATTAACAGACCATGTGCGTCGAATAACTTGCAAGCATGGCTCTTCGTTATATAAGTTTAGCCATTGGCACATTTCGCTGTTTGGCATTATGGCCTCTACGGTATGCCTTGCTTGAGTAAGTGGTGCAACACTAGATAAATACTCATGAGGTGTAAGCGTGCTAAAATCTTGTTGTAAGTAACCAGCGGCAAGCGCAGGGTTTACAAAACGCTCCTCTAACTGCAAGGGGCTGTCGTTTTCGTTATGAACGAGTACACTTCGATATACAACACTGTCAATCTCAACACCAAGCGCAATGGCAATAGGTGCGACTGCATTTATTGATTCAAGTATGAGTACACTACAGGTGTAGTTGCCGTTACGTTCTTTTACTTCATCAGCAATATTTTTTATTTCGAGTAACGATGACTGCGACTTAAATGTAGCTACAAATGTACCTAGCCCTTGGCTGCGGGTTAAAATACCTGCCTCAGTTAATTCACTGAGCGCACGACGGGCTGTCATCCTACTTACACTAAATTGGCTACTTAGCTCGTTTTCAGAGGGAACACGTTGGTTTTCTTGCCATGTACCACTGCGAATCTTATCAACAATGAATTGTTTTATTTGCGCAAATTTGGGTGTTGTCATTAAATTAACGGCTAAATATAAAAATAAACGATATAAATAAGATGACATAATTACCTTGTATATACAAGGTGTGTTGTTAGACTATATTTCAATCACTACACGGCGCAAAAGGGCTGCACATGCAAAGTAATATACAAAGTTATGAGTTAGAAGAAATCGATTTACTTTTAACCGACGCCAATATTGCCACTATGGATAGCAATATAAATGCCCCTTATGGTGCGATCGAAAATGCGGCTATAGCAATCAAAAATGGCAAAATTGCGTGGATTGGAGAGCAATCAACATTGCCAAGCTTTGATGTGTTTGCAACGCCGACATTAAGTGTAAAAGGACAATGGTTAACACCAGGTCTAATAGATTGTCATACGCACTTAGTATTTGCAGGCTCAAGATCTCAAGAGTTTGAGCAGCGCTTGCAGGGTGTAAGCTATGAGGAAATAGCAGCACAAGGCGGTGGCATAGCCAGTACCGTTAAAGCGACTAGAGCAGCCGACCGTGAACAATTGTTTGTTGATGCAAAAGACCGTTTAAATACTTTATTAAAAGAAGGTGTAACCACAGTAGAAATAAAGTCGGGCTATGGATTAGATACTGAAAACGAAGTGAAAATATTAGAAGTTGCTCGTTTATTAGGTGAACACCATCCTATTGATATCAAAACTACTTTTTTAGGGGCTCATGCATTGCCGGCTGAATACAAAGACCGTGCTGATGAATATATTGATTTAGTGTGTACTGACATGCTTGATCAAGTTGTGGCTAATAACCTAGCTGATGCAGTCGATGTATTTTGTGAAAATGTAGGGTTTAGTTATTCGCAAACCAAACGTGTTTTTGAAGCCGCTGCAAAACATAACCTCCCAGTAAAATGCCATGCTGAGCAGTTATCTAATCAACATGGTGCTGAGCTGGTGGCGCAGTTTAATGGCCTTTCGGCAGATCATATTGAGTATCTTGATGAGGACGGTGTAAAAGCGATGGCACAAGCAGGTACTGTTGCAGTGTTATTACCCGGTGCGTTTTACTTTTTACGAGAAACAAAGTTCCCACCTATTGAGTTACTTAAACAATATAAAGTATCTATAGCTATCGCGAGTGACTTTAATCCTGGTACTTCACCGCTGTGCTCAGTGCACTTGATGATGAACATGGCGTGCACATTATTTAGATTAACGCCTGAACAAGCATTAGCAGGTGTTACTGTTAATGCAGCTAAAGCTCTTGGGCTAGAAGATCGTGGTGTTTTAAAGCTCGGTGCAAGAGCCGATATTGCACATTGGCAAATAAGCCATCCATCACAATTAAGTTACCAATTTGGCGTAAATAAACTGTTAAATTTATGGATTTTGGGTAGAATTAATTAGTTTGTATTATTTTCACCCAAATATAACCTATTTTTAACTTTTTTAGCGAATACGGATGCCGTTAATTTGAACATACTAACCGACAGTAACTTCCCAATATTTTTTAGTGGTGCACTATTAATGGCAATGATTGCCACTTTATTTGCCGTTAAAAATGCCAGTATTAAATTTAGTTATTTATGCACCGCAGCTATTGGTTTAGCTATTTTAAGTAGCGGTGCAGCTTGGCTGGCCATTTTACTTGCCTTTGGCTTTTGTTTTCATTTATGGCAAGCATTTGAGCGAAATAATTGGAGTATGATAATTACTAGCTCCACGGCGGGGCTTTTATTTGTTGTGTTATTTTCAGCTCATTTATTATTAGAAGTTCCGTTATTTTGGGTTGTGTTGGCAATATTATTATTGGCTATTGTTGGCTTTTTAAATGACGAAAGCGCCGATGCACAAGTTGTTATAGAGGCAGAACCTGTAGATGACGCATTTATCGAAGAATCTCCGCTTTCGGTTTTTGCAGATAGAAAACAGTTACGCCAAGGTTACTACGCATGGTGCAATAACAAACAAGTAAGCGCCGCATTAGTCGTTATTCGTCTTGAAGGATTTGAGCAAGTTAACCAGCATATTGGACGCGACTTTGGCGATATACTTTTAGCGCAATCGGCTAACAGAATAAAAGAGCTGCTTTCAAGTGACGAAATAGTAACTTTAGTAGGGCAAGAAAAGCTAGCCCACTTAGAGGGTCTCAACTTTGCATTTATTTGTAGCTTTGCAAATCAAAAACACTTACATGAACTGGTTATAGAACAAATACTTGGCGCGACACTTAAGCCGTTTAATGTTGCTAATTGTACTGTAGAGGTTAAGGCTAGGGCGAGTTATGTTGATTGTAATGAGCAAGATAATAACTTTGATAATTTAATATCGTACGCATACTTAGCACTCGATAGCCATCCAGATCGTAGAGTTGTGCCTTACCATCAACAGATGATGATTGAACTGCGAGAGCAACAAGCGCGGTTAAAAGAGCTTGCTAACATTGATTTCTCGAGCGAATTAGAGCTTTATTTTCAACCTATTATCTGTAATGAAAACGGTCAAATTGAGTTTTTAGAATTACTGCTGCGTTGGCAACATCCTAAACAAGGGATTTTATCGGCTAATCGTTTTATTGATGATATTAGAATTGCAGGGCTTGGTTATCCGCTTGCTAAGTTTGTAATAGAGCGAGCTGCTGAGCTTGCAATGGCGCTTAGAGTAGAAGGTATTTCTATACCGCTTAGCATTAACGTATTTGGCCCTGAAATGCTAAATGAAGAGTTTGTAGAATTTGTCGATGTTGTTATAAGCGAGCACCATTTAGAAGCAGGCGACTTAATTGTTGAATGTCCTTTGCATATTTTTGCTGGTTTAGATGACAAAGGCAGAGGCATGATCGCAAGGCTTAATAATATTGGCTTGAAAGTGTGTGTTGATGGACTGGGCGATAATCCTGTATTGCTCTCTAAACTGCCTAGTTTAGCGGTTGAATATATTAAGGTTTCACCTTCACTTACGGCTGATTTTAGTAATCAAAATAATATACGTAGTTTAGTTGGTGGAATGGTCGAAATGCATAGCCAACAAAAAACAAAAGTGATTTTTGAAGGGGTAGAAACGCTTGAGCAACTTAAGTTTGTAAAAAGCTTAAAAGGTTATGCAGCCCAGGGTTATTATTTTGGTCACCCGCTAAGTAGCATTGGTTTGATGAGCTGGCTAAAAGAGTGGCGACAAGCGCAGCAGCGTTAGGTGTTTTCTTTGGCTTGTAGGTAACTATTTACAAGCGCACTGATTACTTGCCCTACATGCGTAATACCCGTTTCTACTCCATTAGGATGCTGGCTGGGAGCGGCTTCACACAAGTGTAAATACTTAGCGTGGCGGTTACTTGCAGCTAAATGTACAAAGTGCTCGGTATCGCTTACACTAAATCCACAGCATGTGTACGCACTAACAGGCATGTAAGTAATGCTGTCTAAATCAACTTCAATACCCAGTGGTAAATCGTTAAAATTATTCAGTGCGTTTTCAATTGCCTGCGTAAGCGTTACTTTTCGCTTAACGTGTATTGATTGATAGCTATCAAACTTAAAGTCAGCTTCACTCATTGCATCTATAATTGCTTGATTGTTTTTTAATTCATGCAAGCCAATAACATGGTAATTACTTAGATGTTGCTCGTTATATGCGTAGCGAAACCCATTACCACTATGACGACCTTCACATTCTCTAAAGTCTGCATGAGGGTCAAAGTTAATGGCATTTATAGGCGTGTTTTTTGACTTACTTAGCGCACGAATAATTCCCAAGCAATTATTATGACCCCCGCCAATAACTATTGGCTCAAGCCCAGCTTTAAAAATAAGGCTTAATACTGACTCTACGCGTTCATCAAGTTGTTGGCATAAATCTCGTAGTTGAGTTAACTGTTGGGCTTGTTGATTATCGAGTTGGCTACTTTGCGCCATTAAATCATCAGTATTTACTTCACCCAATAAAAGTACTTTTTGAGTGGCAATAAATTGATTATGAGGTTGGTTTAAAAAACGTTTTAAAAAAGCAGACCATGCTTCGTTTGCACCGCCATTTCCTAAATTTGCTTTTGGGCCAATATCTTCGCAAATACCAAGAAGTACGTAGCGAATGCCAAATTGAGCTGCGTCAATAAGTGCTTGTTGCAGGTTTACTTGAGTGTCTAGCAAGGCCATTGATTGCCATGCTTTTTTTTCATTTACGCGGCTAGAGCAAAGTGCTCTAACCGCGCTTTCATCATATACTTTTAAATAGGAGGTCACGTTATACTTCTACAACTTCCAATTCTAATTCTTCTGCAGATAAAACAATGCCAGTACTATCAGCATAAATAAAGTCATCATCAAAAAATGATACACCGGCAAAGTTAACGCCAATAGCATCCTCGCCAGCACCTTCACTGTCAGCTGCAACAGGAATGGAAGCAATTGCTTGAATGCCTAAATCAAGTTCTTCAAGCTCATCAACGTGGCGTACTGCGCCGTAAACAACAATACCATTCCAGTTGTTTTCAAGTGCAAGTTCGGCCAATTCAATATCAATAAGTGCACGGCGAGTTGAGCCACCACCGTCAATAAGAAGCACTAAGTCTGTACCGTCTTGAGAAAGTAATTCGCGGATCAGTTCATTATTTTCAAAACATTTAACCGTTTTAATGCGGCCACCAAAGCTGTGTCGACCACCAAAGTTGATGAACATTGGCTCTAGCACGTCAACCACATCAGCAAAGTGGTCACATAAATCAGAAGTGCTGTAATCCATTATTTTATCCTCAAAAGGTACATTAATTTATACCTCAGTATACCCTCCTTATAAGCAATAACAACGACTTAATCGCAGTAAATTTAGACAAAACAAGCGCTAAATCATTAATCGCAATAATAGTGTCTTAAAAGCGTCACTCAATTGTTATTTACAACACATAAGCTAAATCGGTGTTCATATATTATGCAATGAGGGGAAGTGATGTATAACAATAATATGTTTAAAAAGGCAGCTCTGCTAGATGAGCAATTATTTTTAACTCTGTTTAATTGCAACTCACCGAAGTGGTTTAAAACAATGGCGTTTGGATTATCAAAAAGCGGTGATGGTGGACTTTACATACTTGTGTGTTTAGCGGTGTGGTGGCTTAGTAATAATGAGCAGCAACAATTATTACCTGTAACGATATTAGTTGGTTTTGCTTTAGAAAGGCCCATTTACTTACTGGCCAAAAATAGATTTGCCCGCATCCGTCCATGCGACTGCTTAGTAACAAATGCTTACATAGTACCCAATGATAAATTTAGTTTGCCCTCGGGCCACAGCGCTGCAGCGTTCTTAGTTGCGATTATACTAAGTCACTTTTTCCCTGAATATATATGGCTACTACTTAGTTGGGCTGCTGGTGTGGCTATTTCTCGTGTTGTATTAGGCGTACATTTTCCTGCAGATATTATTTTAGGTGCAACTATTGGTAGTTGTTGTGGCCTATTTGCGTTAGCGCTCGTGGTGCCTGCATGAAAATACTGTACGGAGTACAAGGCACTGGTAATGGACATATAACGCGCGCTCGCGTTATGGCAAGTTGCTTTACTAAACTCGGTATTGAGGTTGATTATGTTTTTTCAGGGCGTGCAAATAAAGATTACTTTGATATGCACGAATTTTCAGATTATAAAGCGTTTCGTGGTTTATCGTTTAGTACTGAATGTGGGCAAGTCAAAAATTTAAAAATACTTAAAAATGTACGAGTTTGTAAGCTGGTGAGTGATATAAAATCGCTTGATGTAAAACAGTACGACTTTGTACTTAATGACTTTGAGCCCATTACTGCATGGGCTGCAAAAAGAGCCGACGTACCCGTTATTGGCATTAGTCATCAAGCTGCATTTTTGTCAGATAATGTACCTATGTTTGGTCGTGGTATATTCAGAAAATCGCTCATTAAACATTACGCACCAGCATCTACTTACTTAGGTGTACACTGGCAACCATTTGCAAATAACATAATACCGCCTTTTATTGCTCATCATAATCATGAAAACCCTGTTGCAGTAATGAATAAGGTATTGGTGTATTTACCTTTTGAAAACTTAGATAGCGTTGTTGATTATTTAAAAGACTTTCCCGAAAAAGAGTTTTATTGTTATCACCCACATGCCAGTAATAAATCTTTTGGGCATATACATTTGCGAACCCCCTCACGTTCTGACTTTTTAAATGACTTAGCAAATACCAGTGGTGTTATTGGTAATGCAGGATTTGAGCTTGCCAGTGAAGCGCTTAAGTTAGGTAAAAAGTTACTATTAAAGCCCTTGTATGGGCAGTTTGAGCAAGCAGCAAATGCACAAACTTTGTTTGCCATGGGTATGGCACATGTTATGAACTATTTGAACCCGCAAGCTCTTGATGACTGGAATAGTGCTCCGCAAAATAAGCAAATAAATTACCCAAGCGATCCTGCACCATTAATTAATTGGTTGGTTAAAAAGCAGTGGAGTAATACAGAGTTGTTACATAAAGGTTTGTGGGGGAGTGTAAATTTATAATGGCAAAGTAATGGTAATAAAAAGCACAGGTAATTAAAAAGGTTGAAAATAGTAAAAAAAAATTAAGTTTATAATTTAGCCATACTCAATAAGCTATAATGTAAATGCGTATTTAATAAAGGTATTTACGATGGATTTTTTACAAAACTTGACTATTAAACGACGTTTACAATTAAACGCCGTAGTTGTTGGTTTAGCGATGGTGGTTCTTTTATGTGTGATTATTTATGAGTCACGTACAACTCTTAGTTTAAATAAGACAATTCAATTAGCAGAAGAGCTTAATGTCCATGCACTAGCGCTGCGTAAGCACGAAAAAAACTTTTTGTTTTATAAACAAAAAGACGCATTAACCGAATTTGAAACAGATTTTGTACAACTAAGTAGTAAAGTTACTAAGCTAAAAAAATTAATGGTTCAACAAGGTATTTCTGCCGAACAGGTTCAACATTTTGAACAACTAATTAATAGTTATAACAATGACTTCAATTCTGTTGTTAAGCTGCAAAAAAAGATTGGATTACATCCTAAAGATGGCCTATACGGTAAGCTCAGAAGTGCAGTGCATGAAGTAGAAGAGTTATTAAAAGAGCAAGAAAGCTACAAACTTTTATCATCTATGTTGCAGCTTAGACGATCAGAAAAAGACTTCATGCTAAGATTTGATCGTAAGTATTTAGAGCGCTTCAATGAAGGTATAGATACGTTTAAGCAGCAGATTACTTCCGCTGAATTATTAAGTAGTTATAAAGCACAAATACTTCCTTTGATTAATACTTACCAAAATGAATTTAAAGCATTGATACAAGCGCAAACAGAATTAGGTTTAGACCTCAACTCTGGAGCGTTAGGTGTAATGAGGCAAAACGTAGATCAAAGCGATGCAATAGTTACTCAAATAGTTAAAGAAACAAAGCTACAAGTTGAAAAAAGTGTAGAGGAAGCACAATTTTTAGCCATTCTTATTTTTGTGATTGCTGGCATTATTGTTTTAATGTTGGTTTATTTCACGAGCCATTCGATTATTGTGCCTATAGAGCGGGTATATCATACCATTAACGATATTCGTCGTAATAATGATTTAAGCGTAATGATAGAGCAAACGGGTAAAGACGAAATCACTACGATGACGGTCGACTTTAATAGCTTAATAGGCGATTTTAAAAACTTAATTAACGAAGTTAACAGTGCTTTAAATACACTTAATGTAGCAACCGAACACTTATCAGAAAGTACCGCAGCAACAAGCTCTGGTATGCAAGAGCAATTACACGAGGCCGACATGGTTGCAACTGCAGCCACCGAAATGCAGGCGACGATTCAGGATATTTCACATAATACTGAAGCGGCTGCTAAAAAAGCTGAATCAACAAACTTAAGTGCTCAACAAGGGCGTAGCGAAGTAGACTCTACCGTTAAGCATATTAGGGCTTTGTCTGATTCGTTAGGGAATGCATCAAATGTAGTATCGCAACTTGAAAAAGATGGCGAAACAATTGGTTCAGTGCTTGATGTAATTCGGGGGATTGCAGATCAAACAAATTTACTTGCGCTCAATGCGGCAATAGAAGCTGCACGTGCTGGTGAGTATGGTCGTGGTTTTGCCGTAGTGGCAGATGAAGTACGTTCCCTTGCACAACGTACTCAAGAGTCTACTAGCGAGATTGAAGGTATTATAAGTACTTTGCAGCAGCGTACTCAAGAAGTGGTGAGTATTATGCACAAATGTCGTTCTCAAGGCGATGAAAGTGCCTCGCAAGCAATTAAAGCAGGTGAGTTATTAGGCGCAATTACTGAAGATGTACAAACAATAATGGAAATGAGCTCTCAAATAGCGGTTGCTATTGACGAGCAAAGCCAAGTGGCATCAGAGGTTAATAAAAATGTAGTAAGAATTCGCGACATTGCGCAAGATGCAACTGAACATGCTGCTAAAAACGCCCAAACTAGCGAAGAAGTATCTGAGCAAGCTAGAGTGTTATTTAGCGCTATTGATAAGTTTAAAGTGTAACTAACCTGAACTCTGGATAGTAAATATTTTAACCAGGGTTTAGGTTAACTAATCTAAAAATACCCACCTAAAGTTACCAATAAGGTTTAAGGAATAAACTTTATTGGTACACTGTTTTTGTTTTGTTCGTGCTCGGCTACGCGTGCCGAATATTCATCGCTCAACGTTTGTTGCTGCGCTTGTAGTTTTTCAAAGTAACTCCAACTGAACAGTCCGCTATTGTGACCATCATCGAAATCTAAACGCAGTGCATAATGCCCAACAGGTACTATGTTTTTTATACCTACAGATTGTTTATTTAAAACCAATTTCATAGGGCCAGAGCCATGGCCTTGCACTTCAGCAGAGGGAGAGTGAACGCGTAAAAATTCACAGCTAAAGACTGCTTGGCTATCGTCGTCAAAATAAACATCTAAATTTTTACTCACGCTGTGGTAATGCACTTTTGTAACGTGTTTCATTTTATATACCCCATTAAAAAGCCCCCAATCTGGAGGCTTTTAGTATAACGTTTATATTCGTTTTATAGAATGAAGCGGCTTAAGTCTTCATCTTCAACAAGTGCACCTAGATGTTTTTCAACGTAAGCGGCGTCAATAACAAGTGATGAACCTGCTTTTTCAGAAGCATCGTATGAAATTTCTTCCATCAATCTTTCCATCACAGTATGCAAGCGACGAGCACCGATGTTTTCGGTTTTTTCGTTAACTTGCCACGCAGCCTTAGCAATACGCTCAATAGCATCATCACTAAACTCAATCGTTACTTGCTCAGTTTTAAGGAGCTCTCGTTGTTGCTCAGTAAGCGATGCATGCGGCTCTGTCAGGATACGTTTAAAGTCATTTGCAGTTAGTGGCTCAAGTTCTACTCGAATCGGTAAGCGACCTTGTAGCTCAGGTATCATGTCTGATGGTTTAGACATTTGGAACGCACCTGAGGCAATAAACAACATATGGTCAGTTTTAACCATACCGTGTTTAGTGTTTACTGTTGAGCCTTCAATTAGCGGTAGTAAGTCGCGCTGAACACCTTCTCGGCTCACATCAGGGCCTGAAGAATCACCACGTTTACAAATTTTGTCTATTTCATCAATAAACACAATACCGTTTTGCTCTACTGCAAAAATAGCTTGTTCTTTTAGCTCTTCAGGGTTTACTAATTTAGCGGCTTCTTCTTCTGTTAATAGTTTGAAGGCTTCTTTAATTTTTAACTTACGTTTAGTGCGTTTATCGCCGCCCATGTTTTGAAACATGCTTTGTAACTGGTTGGTCATATCTTCCATACCAGGAGGCGCCATAATTTCTACGTTTGATTGAGCTTGCGCTAGTTCAATCTCGATTTCTTTATCATCTAATTGACCTTCACGTAATTTTTTACGAAATGTTTGGCGAGTAGATGAAGTATCGTCGCGTTGGCTTTCGCCATATTGATCTTTAGCAGGTGGTAAAAGGGCATCTAAAATACGCTCTTCTGCTGCTTCTTCGGCGCGATGTTTAAACTTTTTAGTTTGCTGTTCGCGAGTCATTTTAATTGAAACATCAACGAGGTCACGTATGATCGTATCTACTTCTTTACCAACATAACCAACTTCAGTGAATTTAGTCGCTTCTACTTTAATGAATGGTGCGTTAGCAAGTTTTGCTAAACGGCGGGCAATTTCTGTTTTACCTACGCCTGTTGGACCAATCATTAATATATTTTTTGGTGTTACTTCACTGCGTAAATCTTCATTTAATTGCATGCGGCGCCAGCGATTACGAAGCGCAATAGCGACTGCTTTTTTAGCTTTAGCCTGACCTATAATGTGCTGATCTAGCTCGTGAACAATTTCTCTTGGGGTCATATCAGACATAATAGTTCCTATTATAATTCTTCGATTGTTTGGAAGTTATTAGTAAATACGCAGATGTTGCCTGCAATAGTTAAGCTTTTCTCTACTATTTCACGAGCGCTTAAATCTGTATTTTCTAAAAGGGCGGTTGCAGCTGATTGCGCAAAGTTACCACCACTACCAATTGCAATTAAATCGTTTTCTGGCTGAACTACATCGCCATTACCGGTAATAATTAAAGAGGCTGTTTCGTCTGCTACAGCGAGCAGCGCTTCGAGTTTTCGAAGTGCACGGTCACTTCGCCAATCTTTAGCCATTTCTACTGCGGCTTTAGTTAGGTTACCTTGGTGCATTTCTAATTTGCTTTCAAAACGTTCGAAAAGAGTGAAGGCATCAGCAGTACCGCCGGCAAAACCAGCGATTACTTTGCCATTATAAAGACGTCGAACTTTGCGGGCGTTGCCCTTCATTACGGTGTTACCAAGTGAAACTTGGCCATCGCCGCCAATTACAACTTTGTCGCCGCGGCGAACACTTACGATAGTAGTCATGTTATTCCTCATCATCGAGCTGCAGAGGCAACTCGTAAAAAACGATTATGATGAGGTTATATGGGTGAATGGTTTATTTTCAAGTCCAGCCCCAAATTCCGCAGCCGACTATTTTTACACGTTTAAGTTTGTTTTTATCGCTTTCGGCTTGGCGTTTGGTTTTATAAGGGCCTAAACGTACTTTATACCAAGTGCCATTGCTGCCTTCAGCCTGTTTGATCTCAGAAATGAGCCCTGCAAATGCGATTTTAGCTTTTAATGATTCAGCTTGTGCATGAGTTCTGAACGAACCGCATTGCATAACATAAGGACCTTTTTGCTCAAGTTCTTTTACTTCAACTTGAATCTCGTGGTTTCTAATTTCTTTAATAAATTCCGGTGTACGTGGAATAACAACTTCTACTTTTGCGGGTGCAGTTGGGTTAGCTTGTTTTTCGACAAGCTTTGGATCGGCATTACTTTTTATAAACCATAGTGTGTAGGCAAAACCACCTACAAGTAAGATGGCTATAACGGCTAAAAGAATAGGAAATGGTTTTTTAGCGGGTGCGTTTTTTTTACTGTTTCTGCCTGCAGGCTTTTTATTAATATAATCGTGCTGTGCCATGGTGTTATTTTGGCCTTAACCTAAATCATGTCTATAGGGTCTACGTCTAAGCTCCAGCGTACTTTTTGTGCAAGTTTACTGGTACTTAAATAATCAACCATTTGCGCAAGGTACTGATGTAATATGCGACGATCTTGCGCTTGAATATGCAATTGAAAACGATACATACCTGCGACTCTTTCAAGTGGGGCAGGGATCGGACCGAGCAATTGTATACCAGATACCCCATTCACAGGAACCAAATCCGTCAAAAAATCGACGACTAGTTTAATACTATGTCCTTGTGCACGCACAATGGCCATATTTGTAATGGGCGGTAAGTCAGCATCATCGCGCTCACTAAGAGCAAAGCGGGCAAAGTCTTGGTAACCATTATTAACTAAGTCTTGCAAAAGAGGGTGTTCTGGAAAGTGTGTTTGTAATAACACTTGACCAGGCTCACCTGAACGTCCAGCACGCCCCGCTACTTGGGTGACTAATTGCGCTAAATGCTCTGTCGCTCTAAAGTCGCATGAGTATAAGCCGCTATCTACATCTAAAATTATAACAAGGCTTACATCTGCAAAGTGATGGCCTTTGGCAAGCATTTGTGTGCCCACTAAAATGCGTGCGCCGCCTAGGTTTATTTCATCAAGTGCTTTTTCAAGGCTACCTTTACGGCGAGTTGAATCGCGGTCTATACGAGTAACAGGTGTATCAGGGAATTCGGTCGATAAAAACTCTTCAATTTGCTCTGTGCCTTTACCGTTAGGAAATATTTGCGTACTTCCACAGTCAGGGCATTGGTGAGGGACAGGGTACTGGTCGCCACAGTGATGACAGATCATTTGCCCAATCGCTTTATGAAATGTAGCGCTGGTACTGCATCGTTTACACTCGCTCAACCAACCGCACTCATGGCAAATAAGGGTGGGTGAGAAACCTCGGCGATTTAAAAATACCATAACCTGTTTACCGCGATTTAAGTGCTGACGCATAGTAGCAAGACTTGCATGTGCAATACCTGCTTGGTCGGGCTGACCTTTCATATCGAGTAACTTAAACTGATTGTCAGTCGCTGTTTGCGCACGCTCCGTTAAACTTAATAGCTGGTATTTGTTATTAATTGCTTTGTGAAGTGTTTCAAGCGCGGGTGTGGCGCTGCCTAATATAAGCGGGATTTTATGCTGAAAAGCTCTGTAAGCGGCTAAATCACGAGCATGGTAACGAAGGGTATCTTGTTGTTTAAATGACGAGTCGTGTTCTTCATCAACAACAATCATACCGAGTTTTAAAAATGGCAGAAAAATACTCGAACGTGTGCCAATAACTATCGCACAACTGCCTTTTTCGCAAAAACGCCATGTTTGTAAACGTTCGTTGTCGGTAAGGGCTGAGTGCCAAAGCATAATGGGTGTATCAGGAAAGCGGCGGCGAAAACGGTTTACGGTTTGTGGTGTTAGGCCGATTTCGGGCACGAGTACGAGGGCTTGCTCGCCACGTTTGAGTACTTCTTCTAGGCACTGTAAATACACTTCGGTTTTACCGCTGCCCGTTACGCCTTCTAATAAGAAGCTGCTAAAGCCAGTACTTTGATTTATAGCTGTGCAAGCAACCGCTTGTTCTTTATTAAGTACTGGTTTACTACCGACGGTTGGAGCAACACTTTGCCATTGGTTATCGTGCTCAATAGTTTGTGTTATGAGTTCTTTATCTATTAAGCTATCTATTGTTTTTTTACTAAAGCCCAGTGCTTTTAACTCAGTTAATGATGACTTACCTGATTGCGATAACTGCTTTAATAGGTTGAGCTGTGTTTTAGCTTTTAATGACGGTACTTTTGCACCTTTTTCTGTCAGGGCAACCATATTAATACTGGTTTTATCAGGCGATTCACCTTGGCGAAGTGCACCAGGTAGCGCTATATGAATAGTTTCGCCTAATGGATAGCAATAATAGCGGGCAGTAAAGCTAAGGAGTTCTAAATGCTGGGCACTTAAAATAGGGGCGTCGTCTATTACCTCTATAATATTTTTAATTTTATTTAAAGGGACGTCGGTACTGCTTTTAATACCCAAAACAACCGCTACTTTTTTTTGATTACCAAAAGGTACCAAAACTCGCATGCCAGGTAGTAAGGGAATTGATAAGCCACTGAGCTGTTCTTCTATTTTATAATCAAAGGTGCGTGGAAGCGGGACTTTAATAGCAACTTCAACAAAACTCATAACAACTCAACCCGTAAAATTAATGCTGTAATGTACTAAAAATAACGCTAAAAACCTACTAGCAATAGTGCTTGAGAAAGAGATTGTTCACTTTTTTGGCAAAAATATAAATAAATACTTGTGTGGGGGGAGGTTGTTGGATAAAATCCGCCACCAACAAATTTGTTTTAACGACGTATGGTGCCAAACTCCGGGTTTGGAGAGCGATGCGGCCTTAACTAGAGGTTCCTATGAAAGAAGGTATTCACCCTAAGTACGAAGTAATTTCTGCAACATGTTCATGTGGAAATAAATTCGAAACTAGCTCAACTCTTTGTAAAGACATTCACTTAGACGTATGTTCTGCGTGTCACCCGTTTTACACTGGTAAGCAAAAAGTTTTAGACACTGGCGGACGTGTTGATCGCTTCAACAAGCGCTTTGGTGCACTTGCCAGCAAGAAGTAATTATTGCTGTTTAGTTAAAAAAAGCACCTTAGGGTGCTTTTTTTGTGCCTAAAATTTGTTATTTATTATCTTAAACTAACCTACATAAATCTTTGAGCAATTTAACGAATTAAATTGCACTATAACGTCGTTAAAAAATTTTTATTTAGAACAACTAGATACAAAAATTTTTGCCTAGTTCTAGCGTAATTTTCTTAACGTTAAATAGACCCCATATATAAGCAGATTGGTATTATTTCGTTGATTTTAACTATCCCCTCCTTTTGCATAACTATTTCCTATTCTTATTCTGAGTATGCATAATCCTTTACAGACAAATCGATAGATATTCTCTATATTTTAAATAGTACAATTTTTAACTAGGTTGATAAAAGTATCTAACGTGGGCTTATCTGTTTTTAAAGTAGGGTAGTAGGCTGTTATTCTAAGTTTATGCTGATACTTTAAGTATACATTTTATAAGATTTTGATAGGCATAAAAGCACCTTAAAACTTACTTTTTAGGTGAATTTTTATTTATTAAATGTTGATATAATCCTGCAAAGTTACTGAAAAACCTCTTAAAATTATAGGATATAGCATATAACAGGATAGACCTGATATTGCTTGGAATTTAAAAATAATAAGGGTATCGTACCCCAAGACTCCATCTCTCACTTTAACTTAAATTGCAGGATACCATCGCGTTATGTCTGACTTTCGTGAACAAGCACTACATTACCACTCACATCCCGTACCAGGTAAAATTAGCATTGAGCTTACAAAACCAGCTGAAACGGCTCATGATCTTGCACTTGCGTATAGCCCAGGTGTTGCCGAACCTGTACGTGAAATAGCTGCAGATCCTGCAAATGCTTATAAATATACTGGTAAAGGTAACATGGTTGCGGTTATTACTAATGGTACTGCAATTCTAGGCCTTGGTAATTTAGGTCCTTTAGCGTCTAAGCCTGTAATGGAAGGTAAAGCGTTATTGTTTAAACGTTTTGCAGGGCTTGATTCTATCGATATTGAAGTTAAGCACAAAACAACAGAAGACTTTATTAATACGGTTGCCAACATTGCCGACACATTCGGTGGTATTAACCTTGAAGATATTAAAGCACCAGAGTGTTTTGAAATAGAAAAAGCATTAATAGAGCGTTGTAGCATTCCTGTTTTTCATGATGATCAACACGGTACTGCCATTGTAACGGCTGCTGGTATGTTAAATGCGCTAGAAGTACAAGGTAAGTCAATTGAAGATGCAATTATTGTATGTTTAGGTGCAGGCGCTGCCGCTGTTGCGTGTATGGAGCTGTTAATTAAGTGTGGTGCACTGCGTGAACACATTTATATGCTTGACCGCAAAGGTGTTATTCATACCCGCCGCGATGACTTAAATGAATATAAACAGCTTTTTGCTAACAATACCGATAAGCGTACATTGCAAGATGTAATTGCAGATGCGGATGTATTTGTGGGTGTTTCTGGCCCTAACTTATTAGCGGCTGAAGATTTAAAGCTAATGGCTGCAAAACCAGTTGTGTTTGCATGTTCAAATCCAGATCCTGAGATTGATCCTGCACTTGCGCACGGCGCACGCAACGATTTAATCATGGCAACAGGGCGCTCTGATTACCCTAACCAAGTTAATAATGTTTTATGTTTCCCGTTTATTTTCCGTGGTGCGCTTGATGTACGTGCAAGCGCTATTAACGATGAAATGAAAATTGCTGCAGTAGATGCTATTCGAAGTATTGCCAAAGAGCCAGTACCTGCAGAAGTTTTAAAAGCCGCTGGTGTAGATAAACTAGAATTTGGTGCGCAGTATATTATTCCAAAACCAATGGATCCACGTTTACTGCCGCGTATAGCAAGAGCTGTTGCACTTGCTGCTATTGAGTCGGGTGTAGCACAAATTGATTTACCAGAAAATTATATGCGGTAATACCAATCCGCAATAATACTTAATCAATTTGAGGGATTAAATCTGACGTTAACTACGTTAAAAATTTCTGATATAGAACAACTAAATAACGAAATTTTTGCCTTGTTATCGACACGATTTTCTTCCCTCAAAATAGATCACTTCATTAAGCGAATTGGTATAAATCTATACAGTAGATCTATGCAATAAAATTTAGACATAAAAAAACCTCAGTAATTACTGAGGTTTTTTTTATCTTTGTAATATTTATTCTTCGTTTAAAACGGGTACTTCTAGACCCATTTCTTGCATTATTTTTTTAACTTCTTCTGGCACTTTTTCGGCGTTATCTTTACGTAAGTCATCGTCATTTGGTAAAGGTTGGCCAGTAAAAGCATGCAAAAATGCCTCACATAGCAATTCACTATTTGTAGCATGGCGAAGGTTATTGATTTGACGACGTGTACGTTCGTCAGTTAATACCTTTAATACATTTAGCGGGATCGAAACGGTGATCTTTTTAACTTGCTCTGATTTTTTACCGTGTTCTGCGTATGGGTGAATATACTCACCATTCCATTTAGCCATAAGATGTATCGTTGCCTCAGATTATTAATTTCTCACACGGTATAAAAAGCGTGTAAATATGCGTGAAATTCTATCGATTTAAAAAAGATAGTCAAATAATAGATACCGATCTATCTTAATAAGCCTATTGTAGGTGTAAAGATAAGCACACTTTTGTGAGCTAAAATGTGTTATTCGCAGAGGCCCCTTCTACTTTTAGCCATCTAGAGCTTTAAAATACTTTGACTTATCAAAACGGATAACTTACTCTTTTAGACGTCTAAACATCCAAATTAATCAGGTGACGAATATGAGCGAAAAAAACAAAGCAACCATTGCTGTACGTAACGGCGTTGATGCTGATAAACATCATGGTGCGGTGGTACCGCCAATTTATTTATCGACTACTTATTCGTTTGCCGACTTTGATACTAAGCGTGAGTATGATTATGGTCGTAGCGGTAATCCTAATCGTGATATTTTAGCTGAGACGCTTGCTAAGCTTGAAGGTGGCGCTCGTGGCATAATTACAGCTACAGGCATGGCTGCCGTGCATTTAGCTACTCAGCTACTTAATAGTGACGATACGTTAGTAATTCCACATGATTGTTATGGTGGCAGCTATCGTTTATTTACATCTTTACAAAAACGCGGACTACTAAAGCTCGAAATATTAGATTTAACAAAAGAAGAAAGCCTTCAACAAATTTTAGTAATTAAACCTAAGCTTATTTGGATAGAAACCCCAAGTAACCCAGTACTTCGTTTAACAGATATTAAAGCGGTTACCGATGTTGCAAAGCAATGCGGTGCATTGGTGGCTGCAGATAACACGTTTTTGTCGCCTGCTTTACAAAACCCTATTAAATTTGGTGTAGATATTGTGGTGCATTCAACCACTAAATACATTAACGGACACTCAGATGTAGTAGGCGGCTCAGTTATTACCGCAACACAAGAGCTTGGTGATGAGCTTGCTTGGTGGGCTAATAACATTGGTATTACGGGTGCGCCTTTTGATAGCTATTTAACGCTTCGTGGTTTACGTACTTTAAATGTGCGCCTAAGGCAGCATCAAGAAAATGCCCTGGCAATAGCTAAGTATCTTGAAAGCTCTGAATATGTAAGCCAAGTTTACTACCCAGGTCTTGAGTCACATCCTCAACATGAGCTGGCTAAAGCACAGCAACTTGGTTTTGGTGGCATGGTGAGTTTTGATATTAAAGGCGATATAAACGACGCTGCGGCATTTTTAACTAGCCTTAAAACGTTTAGTTTAGCTGAGTCACTAGGTGGCGTAGAGAGCTTAATTTGTCACCCTGCAACTATGACGCACGCAGGTATGGAGGCAACAGCACGTTTAGAAGCGGGCGTGGGCGATACGCTTATTCGTATTTCGGTAGGTATTGAAGATATACGCGATTTAGTCGCTGATTTTGAGCGAGTGTTTGAACTTGTAAAACCAGGGCAAAATAAAAATGTTGGCCGTGTAGGCAAAGGAGCAGGCACTTCTGGCGGTAACGTTAAATTAAGTGCAGCCCGTCCGGCGCTTTGGTAAGTAATACCAATCCGCAATAATACCTAATCAATTTGAGGGATTAAACCGCACGCTAACTTCGTTAAAAATTTCTCATATAGAACAACTAAACAACGAAATTTTTGCCTTGTTATCGACACGGTTTTCTTATCCTCAAAATAGACAACTTAATTAAGCGAATTGGTATAAATATGGTCAATTGTGTACATAAATTTGGTGGCTCGAGTTTAAGCTCAAGTGAGCGATATCAAAGCGTAGCTAAAATAATTATTGGGCGTACTCAGACGGGCGACTGTGTTGTGGTGTCTGCTGCAGGTAAAACTACAGATACACTTGTGTCGTTGTGGCAAAGCTATCAAAAACAAGATACTCAAGCAGTCGCTGATATTTTACTGCAGTTAAATAACCATCAAAGTGATTTAATAGAGCAGCTATTAGAAGCTGATTTAAAACGAAGTGCACTTAAAACACTAAGTATAGAACTTAGCTATATTGCAGAACTTGCTCAAGCTGAGCAGCTAAAAGAGGCTGCATTACTTGCACATGGCGAACTGTGGTCAGCACGTTTACTCGCTACTTATTTACAGCAGCTAAATATTGAGGCATGCGCTCAAGATGCACGTACTCTTTTTATCTTAAATGATGGCGAATTAATGCATGCGCAAAATGCGCAGCAATGTGGGCAGTTAATTTTGCCTAATAAAATAAATGTTGTTACTGGGTTTATTGCCGCAGATATCAAAGGCGAGACTGTAACACTTAGCCGAAATGGCAGTGACTACAGTGCAACACTACTTGCAAATTATTGCAATGCTAAGCAAGTATGTATTTGGACTGATACACAGGGAGTGTATAGCACTGATCCTCGAAAGGTACAAAAAGCGATTAAATACGGCAAAATTTGCCGTGGGCAGGCTAATTTATTAGCTCGTTTGGGTAACCCTGTATTACATGCAAAAACACTATCGCCACTTAAAAACACAGATATTAAGCTAGCTGTTCGCAGTAGTTTTGACGTACAAGCAAGTCCAACAGATATAGTCAAAGAAGGTTCAGCGAAGAAAAAGCGCTTTATAACCACGTTGCAAAATGTTGACCTATTAATGGTTGAAGGATTAAGTGAAGGTGAGGTTGCAAGTGTTAGTCAGCTTATTCAGCATAGCCTTCATCACTTTAACCATAATGGTGAAGTGTATTTAGTAGTACCTGCAGCACAAACTTATCTGGTTATTAATTATTTTGCGGGTAGGGCAAATATTAGCGAGTCAAATTTAAACGGTTGTGCAATTGTAGCGCCTGAGCAAGACGTTAATACATTAAGCTTACAAGCATTAGATTTATTAAAACTCCACAGCATAAAACCTCGTTTTGTCCATCAAGATACTGGCTATGCTTTATTGCTTACCGATCAATTTATAGATAGTGATATACAAAGTGACTTACACGATAAGCTAATTAATAAAGGCCAAGAAATCGCAATTATAGTTGCGGGGCTTGGTAACGTTGGCGACGTTTTCATTAAACAGTTATCGGTACAATTTGAGCGTTTATCGGATGACTTTAGTATTAAATTAGTCGGTCTAATTCGCTCTAAAAAAATGCTGTTTAATGCAAGTGGTATTAATACACAGCAATGGAAAACTCAATGGCAGCATGAGGCAAATAGCTATCAATCTGCAGATTTACTGAATGCTATAAATGAGCTCGATTACGAGCATAAAATTGTAATTGATATTACCGCAAGTGAACAATTTAGCTTGTTATATCCAGACTTTGTAGATAGAAACTGTCATTTAATTAGTGCTAATAAATACGCTGGAACAGCACCTACTACTTGGTATAAAGCACTTCGTAGTAATATTAAAGAACGTAATTTACATTGGCGATATAACACCAGTGTAGGCGCTGGCTTACCTATTAACTTTGCTTTGGCTGATTTGCAAAATAGTGGCGATAAAATAACACGTATAGAAGGTGTTTTCTCAGGCACACTTTCGTGGTTATGCAGTAAATATGATGGAACAAGGCCATTTTCTGAGTTGCTACTGGAAGCTCAGAAAATGGGATTCACAGAGCCAGACCCTCGCGAAGATTTATCTGGGCGAGATATGCAGCGTAAGCTACTTATTTTAGCTCGAGAGCTAGGTGTTGAGCTTGAACTTGACGATATTAGCTTATCGGCATTGATGCCAGATGAACTTGCGCTGGGAAGTTGGGATGACTTTTTAAATAAAAAAGCACAGCTAGACGCGTTCATCGAAGAGCATGCAGTGACAGCAAAGTCTAAAAATTTAGTACTTAGATATACGGGCTTGTTAGAAATCACACAAGGTGAAGTAATTGCTAAAGTGGGAATAGCGTATGTGCCTAATGGTGATGCATTAGCAAACCTTACACCTGGCGATAATATTTTTGTAATTAATAGCAAATGGTATAGCGATAACGCATTAGTGATTCAGGGGCCAGGAGCGGGTAGAGAAGTGACCGCCGCGGGTGTGCACTCTGATTTATATTGGCTTGTTCAAAACTTAAAATAAACCTTTGGTTTAAACAAAAACGGCAGCTTAAATAAGCTGCCGTTTTTGTATTACATACATATTATTAAAATAGCTCTTCTTCTGTTTTAGTGTCTTCTTCAAATATATCGTTAGGCTGAGATAGCACATACTTTGTAGGTGCAGTACCTTTTTCAAAATATTCAAATCGACTCGTGTAATCATTTTTATGGCTAAGTAAGCCGGTAGCTAAATCAATACGAATAGAAACAAGTCCCTCAGGCGGCTCAATTGGGGCTTCAGGCTTGCCTTCAAGTGCCGCTTTCATAAATTCAACCCATGCTGGCTGCGCGGTTTTAGCGCCAGATTCCGCACCTGATATTTGGCTGCTATCTAGGTTGTTGTTATATGTAGAGCGACCAAGAGCGTTGCCCGGATTATCAAAGCCAACCCAAACTGAGGTCATCACATTACTATTAAAACCGCTAAACCAGGTATCTACTGAGTCATTAGTTGTGCCTGTTTTACCTGAAATATCGCGACGATCTAGCGCTTGTGCTCGCCAACCGGTTCCACTCCAACCTGTTTTATGAGCCCAGCTACCACCCCCCCAAATTGCACTATTCATAGCATCAGCAATTAAAAATGCATTTTGCTTAGAAATAATTCTCGGCGCACATTTTTTAGTTTGCTCCATTTCATCATCACTATTATGCATCGAGAGAGCATTGTGTGTTGGCAAAGGCTCTTCGTCACAGGCAAGAGCAGGGTTTGCTTTAAACAATATATTGCCGTAAGCGTCTTGAATTTCTGAGATAAAGTAAGGTTCAATTAAATGACCGCCATTGGCAAATGTGCTCATGCCTCTTGCAAGTTCAAGCGGGGTAATAGAAGCACTACCAAGTGCTAATGATTCACTACGATTAATGTCAGCGTCTTTAAAACCAAATTTTAGTAAGTGATCAGCTGTACGTTGCAATCCAACACCACGTAGTAAGCGCACCGAAATAACGTTTTTAGACTGTGCTAAAGCACGGCGAATTCGAATAGGACCGTTGTAAACAGCAGGGCTGTTTTTAGGGCGCCATGCTACGCCTTGGCTCTTATCCCATTGGTTTATAGGTGCATCATTTAATATAGACGCAAGCGTGTAACCTTTTTCAAGTGCTGCTGAATATATAAAAGGTTTTATATTAGAACCCACTTGACGCTTAGCTTGTATCGCTCGGTTGTATTGACTTTGCTCAAAGCTGTAACCCCCTACAATAGCTTTTATTCTACCGTCTTGTGGATCGAGGGATACAATAGCGCTTGATGCTTCTGGTATTTGGCTTAATAAGTAGCTGTTATCTTCGTTTTGACGTACCCATATTTGCATACCTGGCGTTAAAATATCAGTAGCTGCTTTTGGAGCAAAGCTTTGGCGGTAGCGAGTAATATACTTACGCGCCCATTTTAAACTATCCCAACTGAGAGTTGTTTGCTCACCGTTTTTAAGTAGTACTGTAGCTGTTTTATTATTAACACTGAGTACTGCTGCAACTTTTAAAGTGCCTAACTCATTTACGCTCTGTAATTTATTGAGTATTTGTTGCTCAGTTAAAGCTGGTTGTGTTTCAGGATTCCATAAAACATCAGTTGGACCTCTAAAACCATGACGCATATCGTAACTGTGTAAGTTATTTACAAGTGCGTTTTGCGCTGCTTTTTGAACCTTTGACTCTACTGAGGTAAAAATTTTAAAACCAGAGTTGTAAGCTTTATCTACCCCATAGCGCGAAACCATTTCAGCGCGCACCATTTCAGAGATATACGGTGCGTATAAGTTTATTTCTGCACCGTGAAAATAAGCTGTAATAGGTTGGCTAGTTGCTTCGTTATATTGCTCTTGTGTTATATAGTCTTCGGTCAGTAAACGGCCTAAAACTACATTTCGGCGCGCTTTTGCACGCGTTGGGTTACGAATTGGGTTTAAAGCTGAAGGTGCTTTAGGTAAACCTGCAATCATCGCCATTTGCGCAAGTGTTAAATCTTTTAGCTCTTTACCGTAATAAACTTGCGCTGCTGCACCAATACCGAAAGCACGATTACCTAATTCTATTTTATTAAGGTAAAGCTCTAAAATTTCGTCTTTTGTTAACACTCCTTCAATATGAAGCGCTATAAATATTTCTTTAACTTTACGGATATACGCTTTTTCGCGTGTTAAAAAGAAATTACGAGCAAGCTGCATAGTAATAGTACTTGCACCTTGTTTTTTCTCGCCAGTAGATATAAGAACAACAGCCGAACGTACTATACCAATAGGGTCTATGCCTATATGATCGTAAAATCGATTATCTTCTGTCGCTAAAAATGCATTAATGAGTGTTTGAGGAATTTCATCAATAGTCACTGGAATACGACGTTTTTCACCAAATTGATTGATTAAAAGCCCATCTTTAGTGAATACTTGCATAGGAGTTTGTAATTGCACGTCTTTTAAAACTTGCACACTGGGGATATCAGGTTTAACGTAGTAATAAAGACTGATCAAAGTAATCAGACCAATTAACACACAAATGATAAAAAATTGTAAAGTTCGTTTTAATAAAATCACTTATATTTCCCTAAATGGACTCCCAATTGCGAGTTTTGACTGCTAGTATATATTGATTAAAAAATGAATAATATTTTTTCATATAAAAATTATAACTTGTTTATTATTAAAACAAAGGCCAAGTTGAAACATGCTAAGTCAACTATTTCAAAAACCGTCCCAAATGATGGTAGGAATTGATATTGGATCACACTCTATTAAGGCTGTGCTTTTACGTGAAATTGAAACTGGATTTCGACTCGAAGCACTTGCAATTGAGCCGATGCCAAAAGGCGCAATGAGTGAGCGCACAATTCAAGATATTGAAGCGATTGGTAACGTAATTACAAAATTAAGAAAAAAATTACCAAAGTCGTTAAAATCTGCAGCAGTGGCTGTTTCTGGCCAAACAGTCATTACAAAAGTGATCTTCATGGATGTATCGTTAACTGATGCTGAACTTGAGTCGCAAATTGAAATTGAAGCCGATAGTTTAATTCCATATCCTCTTGATGAAGTGAGCCTCGACTTTGAGAAGCTTTCGACGAATGAGGCCGATCCTAGTAAAATGAATGTTTTGCTTTCAGCTGCTCGTACTGAGAGTGTAGAAGCGCGTGTTGGCGCTTTAGAAGCTGCAAATTTAGAAGCTAAAATAGTTGATGTAGAAAGCTATGCATTAAGTCGTGCAATGGATGTGTATTACCAGCAATTACCTAGCGACGCATTTAATAAATGTGTGGCTGTGGTTGATATTGGTGCGGTTTTAATGCTCGTGAGCGTTGTTCAAGCTGGGGAAACAATTTATACACGAGACCAAGTTTTTGGTGGCGACCAATATACAAATAGTATTGTTGCTTATTATAATAAAGGATTTGATGAAGCTGAAATTGGTAAAACATCAGGTGATTTACCGCCAAACTACACCTTTGAAGTATTAGCCCCTTTTCAAACTTCGTTACTCCAACAAGTGCGACGCGCGGTGCAAATGTTTTTAACAACCAGTGGCAAAGAGCAAATCGACTATATTGTATTAACGGGTGGTACATCGATGATTAAAGGTATTGACCGATTACTCATTGAAGAACTAGGTATTCACTCTGTCGTTGCTGAGCCTTTTGAAAATATGGAAATTTCTCCAAAAGTAGATCGTAATGTAATGCAGCGTCACAAAACGCAGTTTGCAATTGCGACAGGGTTGGCATTAAGGAGCTTTTCAACATGCCACATATAAATCTACTTCCTTGGCGTGAATCGCAGCGCGAAGAATCGAAAAAGAAATTTGTAACTATACTTATTGGTGTCGTTATACTTTGTTTTGCGAGTATGTACTTATTAAGCTCTTTTTATAGTGCATTAAAAGACGGTCAAAACTTAAAGAATAACTATTTAAGCTCAGAAATTAGCATGCTAGATAAAAAAATAAGTGAAATTAGAAGTTTAGATAAAAGAAAAGAAAACTTACAACAGCGTATGAGGCTCATTGAAGAATTACAAAGCAGCCGTAATTTGGGTACGCAAATAATGGATGAAGTTGCCAAAATAGTGCCGGGTGGGGTTTACTTAACAAAACTCGAGCGCAGAGGCAGCCAAATACATGTATTGGGACGTAGTGAATCTAATAACCGTTTATCAACAATGCTGCGCCAAGTACAAAGCTCATATTTACTAGAGAATCCTTCAATGCAAGGCATTGTTGCAGGCGATCAATCTTCGCGTTTACTTAGTGATTTTAATATGGAATTTTATGTAAAACCATTTGATAAAATTGGTGAGGTTAGCGATGAGCCTTGATTTTAAAGCACTGAGTGAAATTGATTGGAATGAAATAGAGCTTGATAACATTGGCGATTGGCCTATTGCAGTTAAAGCAATTTGCTGTACGTTTGTTGCCGGACTTGTATTGTTTTTTAGTTATAGCCTATTAGTTTCTGATGAAATTGATAGTTACCACAGTGCAGTTGCGAAAGAGGTCGAGTTACGCACAACTTATCGCACTAAATACGCAGTCGCGAGTAAGCTTGAGATCTACCGTCAACAAATGATTGAAATGGAAGATAAGTTTTCACAATTATTAAAACGTTTACCTACCTCTAACGAAACCCCTGGTTTACTTGATGATTTGTCGTATGTTGGCACAACAAGTGGTCTGACTTTTTTAAAAATAGGTTGGTTACCAGAAGTCGAGAAAGAATTTTATACTGAATTACCGATTAAAATAGAAGTGATAGGGACCTACCATGAATTTGGTGAGTTTGTGGGTAAAGTAGCTCAGTTACCACGAATTGTAAGCTTACATGACTTTTCTATTTTATCATCGGGCGATAAACAGTTAACATTTAGTGTTGTTGCAAAAACATATCGCTATGAAGAAGGGGTTAAAAAATGAAGCTCCTTCGCGTAGTACCTGTAGTAATGGTGTTTGTTTTGAGTGGTTGTAATGATGATACGTCTGAGCAAAAAGAATTTATTGATCAAGTAAAAGCAAGCACAACACCAAAGGTTGAATCAATTCCTGAGCTGACAAAGTTTGAAATATTTGAGTACAGTGCTGGTCAGCTACGTAGCCCGTTTGTAGCGCCTCAGCCTGAGATAATCCAAAATAAATTAACGCAAGTAAAAAACTGTTTGCACCCAGATCAAGAGCGTCGCCGCGAACCGTTAGAAAAATACCCGCTAGATAACTTAGCAATGAAAGGCACAATTGGTTCTAGTGGACAAATATGGGCATTAATAACAGCAGCTGACGCTACTTTGCATCGTGTAACGGTAGGGAATTACCTTGGTAGTTATGATGGCAAAGTAAAAACAGTAAGTAACGACTATATAGAGTTAGTGGAATTAATCCCTGATGGGTCTGGCTGTTGGAAAGAGCGCTTGACTAAATTAGAAATGTTAGAGGCGGCAACAGATGGCGCAAATTAATAATAAAAAAGGTAAAAATAGCATGCATAAGGATGTACTTTGGCTTCATCGTATTTCACAAACATTACTGGCTGCTGTTGCTTTAGTCACTGTAAATTCAGCCGTTGCAGGGCCGTTACTTTATGATGTTCGTTATAATCCATTACTTAAAGGCGAAACTGAGTTACAGCTTGTTTTTGATGAAGAGTTAACGCTTGAGCCAAAAGTTCAGGTGTTTAATAGCCCAGCCCGAATCGAAATGTTTTTTGATACCGCAGAGTTAGAGGTTGGTTTAAATGATGTTGAAGTTAATCAAGCTGGAATTAGCAGTGTTACTAATGTTTTAACTAACAGTGGTTTAAAGGTAACGGTAAACTTAGATAGATTAAAAATTTATGAAACTGAAGTTCATAACAACTTAGTATCAATACGCGTGTCTGATAATCCTCTTACAGAATCTGAAAATGAAAATGAAGATGTAGCGATGGACTCAGGTGATGTAAGTGGAAATTACATCAACCGTATCCAATCAATTGATTTTAGACGTGGTGAAAAGGGCGAAGCGAAAGTACTCGTATTTTTACAAGACACTCAAGCTGCAATTGAAGTCCATGAAAGTGGCGGTAAAATTTACGCTGACTTTCATCACACCGATATTTTAGATGACCTACTTTATGAATTAGATGTATTAGATTTTGGTACTGTTGTAAGTAATATCGAGACTTTTAAAGAAGACGGATTAAGTCGTGTCGTTATTGAGCCAAACGCTCAGTTTACATTTACGTACCAGCAAATAGATAATATTTTAACGCTGACGGTAGAAAAAGATGAAACGCAAAACGCCTATTTAGATGGTGGCGTTGAGTATCAAGGTCGCCCTATGACCTTAAATTTTCAAGATATCTCTGTGCGAGCAGCACTACAAATTATTGCGGGTTATAACGATTTTAACTTAGTAACCAGTGATTCAGTGACAGGTAATATAACACTGCGCTTAGATGGCGTACCGTGGGATCAAGCGCTTGACGTAGTATTGCGTATTAAAGGGCTAGATAAGCGCATGGATGGCTCTATTTTAATGGTAGCACCTGCAGAAGAACTAGCTGCACGTGAAGCTAAAGATTTAAAAGCTAAACAGCAAGTTGAAGACTTAGAGCCTCTATACAGTGAATACATTCGATTAAACTATGCTAAAGCCGAAAATTTTGCTGATTTATTAAAAACAGATAGAAACAGCATTATAACAGCCCGTGGTAGTGTATCGGTTGATCAGCGTACAAATACCTTATTAGTAAAAGATACGGTAAAGAGTATAGAAAATATCCGCCGCATGATTGAAACACTCGATATTCCAGTACAGCAGGTTGTAATAGAATCTCGTATGGTAACTGTGCGTGATAACGTTACTGAGGACTTAGGCGTACGCTGGGGCTTTAGTGACCAAGGTAGTAGTGTTGGTATTTCAGGTTCACTTGAAGGCGCAGAAGGCATTTATAACGCGACATCAACTTCAAATGCGCCAAGTATTTCAGATCGATTAAATGTAAATTTACCTACATCAAACCCAGCAGCAAGTATTGGCTTACACATAGCAAAACTGGCTAATGGTACGTTAATTGATTTAGAGCTAAGTGCGCTTGAAAAAGAGAACAAAGGTGAGATTATTGCAAGCCCGCGCATTATTGCAGCAAACCAGCAAAAAGCGCGAATAGAGCAAGGTACTGAAATTCCTTACACTGAGTCAGCTTCAAGTGGTGCTACTACCGTAAGCTTTAAAAAAGCGGTACTGAGTTTAGAAGTAACGCCTCATATAACCCCGGATAATAAAGTAATACTAGACTTAGTGATTACTCAAGATACACGTGGTGATACCGTACAAACGGGTACAGGTGAAGCTGTGTCTATTGATACCCAAGAGATCCAAACACAAGTATTAGTTGAGAATGGACAAACCGTCGTACTCGGTGGTATTTTCCAGCAGCAAATCATTAATACTACAAGTAAAGTACCAATTTTAGGTGATATTCCTTATGTAGGAAGACTATTTAAAAGCACAAGTGAGTTTAATGAAAAGCGTGAATTGCTTATTTTCGTGACACCAAAAATACAAATTGATTAAAATACAGTGGTTTTATGTTAACCAACGGGTGATTATTTAGATTAATTGCTCGTTATATGGCTTTTTATCCTAATTGACTTGAAATACCCCTGCAATTACTGAGATAATCCCCTCCTTAATTTTGGGGCCAGGTCGTTAGGCGGGGTTTTATTTCAAATTTTAGAGTTTGTTTGTACTAAAAGATATGGCTGAGAAACGTAATATATTTCTAGTTGGCCCCATGGGGGCTGGCAAAAGCACGATTGGTCGTCACATCGCTGACCAATTACACCTTGAATTTGTTGATTCTGATCAAGAAATCGAACGCCGCACAGGTGCAGATATTGCATGGGTATTCGATCTTGAAGGTGAAGAAGGCTTTAGACTTCGAGAAGAGTCTGTTATTGGCGATTTAACCGAGATGCAAGGTATTGTACTTGCTACCGGTGGTGGTTCAGTAATGAGCAAAGAAGTTCGAAACAAGCTTTCGGCTCGAGGTATCGTTGTATACCTAGAGACACCTATAGAGAAGCAAGTTGCACGCACGCAACGCGACAAGCGTCGTCCATTACTGCAAACTGAAGAAGCACCTCGTAACGTACTAGAGCGCTTAGCAGAAGAACGCGAGCCACTATACAAAGAAGTTGCTGATTTTGTTGTACGTACCGATGAGCAAAGCGCTAAAGTTGTTGCTAACCAAATCATCGAGAAATTAGATTTTTAAAAACCAATAATAAAGGAATAGCCAAGCATGCTTAAATTAACTGTTAATTTGGACGAGCGAAGTTATCCTATTTATATTGGGCAATCTGCACTTCAAGATAATGGCCGCCTGGTTCACCACATTGGTGATTGTCGGCCTATCATCATTACTAATGACACAATAGCGCCTTTATATTTGCAAAGGTTACTTGATTCATTAGCTGATCTAAATCCGCTATCTTTTATTATTCCTGACGGTGAGCAATATAAATCACTTGAATGGTTTGAAAAAATATCAGCATTTTTACTACAAAATAACTGTGGCCGAGATACGTGTTTAATTGCGTTAGGTGGCGGTGTTGTAGGTGACCTAACTGGTTTTGTAGCGGCTTGTTATCAGCGCGGCGTACCGTTTATTCAAATACCAACGACAGTGCTTTCACAGGTTGATTCATCGGTAGGTGGAAAAACGGCAGTAAATCATCCGTTAGGTAAAAATATGATAGGGGCATTTTATCAGCCTCAAGCGGTTTTTATTGATACGCAAACATTACACACTCTACCTGCACGAGAGTTTGCAGCAGGTATGGCTGAGGTAATTAAGTATGGTCTGATTTACGATACCGAATTATTTGCCTATTTAGAGCGAAATGTGACTAATTTACAGCAATTAGATGAAGCATGCTTACAGCATATCATTTTTAGATGTTGTGAAATAAAAGCGCTTATAGTTGCTCAAGATGAAAAAGAACACGGCTTACGGGCTTTGTTAAACTTAGGCCATACATTTGCCCATGCAATTGAGGCACAGATGGGTTATGGCGTTTGGTTACACGGCGAAGCTGTTGCAACAGGAATGGTATTAGCAGCTAAACTTGCCAAGACACGCCAAGATTTAAGCGCAGATGAAGTTGATCGAATTATTAAGCTGCTTGAGCTATATAATTTACCAACAGAAATTCCAAAGCAAATGACTAGCGAGCAGTTTTTAACGCATATGCGTAAAGACAAAAAGAATAAAAAAGGCACTATCCGCTTTATTCTACCTACCCAATTTGGCCAGTGTGCATTAGTTGATAATGTATCTGATGATCAAGTTAGAGACTTAATCGAGCAGTAAATGCAGTCACAAATTTTACCAAGCCGTGCGGCTTTGGTGGATAGAATCGCACTGCAATTTGAGTACGGGCAAAATTTAATTGTTTTACTTGGCACTTCTGGGCTAGGTAAAAGTTACATGCTCGAAACCTTCATTACAGATAAATACAACGACTTTAATAAAGCCTTCGTGCAAGTAAGTGCGCAAATGACTGATGCTCAGCTAATGAGTGAGTTATTAGAGCAAAGCTTTAACTCTCCCCTGATTGATCATAACTTAAGTTTACCTGAAAACTATTACCAATTACTGCAGCAGCAACCATGCGGGCCATGTTTATGGGTACTTGATGGCGGTAGGCAATTATCTGATGAGATGTTAATTGAGCTTGAGTTACTTTCTAAAAACAGCCCAAATACGCTATATATTATAATAGCTTCACAGTCCAAACTGGCTTTAAATAACGCTGTTGAAATTTATCTGGAGCCGCTAACGCTTCGAGAAAGCAAGATGTTATTGCAGTGGTACTTTACAGACTTACCCTATGATGAAGACCCTGTATTTAGTACTTTTTTAGCTGAGGCTCATGGTAATCCAAGCTTATTGCTTGCTTGGCAACCTAGTGAGCACATAGCCGATATTATTGTTAAAGACAAAGTGTCTTGGCGATTACACTTATTGATTTTGATGTTGCTGATTATGCTTTTAATTATTGGTCTGCTTTATAAGTCGGATATGACGCAGTGGTGGCAACAGTATTATCAGCAAGAAGAAACACAAGTAGTAAATACAGCAATATCTATAGAGCAAGTAAGTGAGCCGGCTATAAAGAAAAATGACTCAATAATTAACTTAAATGAACTTGAAGTAGTTGAGCCAGATATTAAGCCAGAGCGTGTACACATTAATGATGTGCCTGCCATAATGCAAAGCCTTACCGAACCTGGCAACACTGTTAATGTATTAGACAATGATGTTGATGACAGTGCTAAAAACAAAAGCAGTATAGTAAGTGACGTTAAATCTGAAGCTCTAAAAGTAAATACAGCAGAGCAAACTCAGATCAGCCAAGATAATATATGGTACATGCAGCAAATAGATACAAATAGTGTTATTCAATTATTAGCCGTAACTCAGCAGGAAGTTAGCGATAATTTTATTGCTCAATTCAATCTACAGCAGCAAACTCATACTTACCAAACAAAGCGAAATAATAAAATATGGTGGGTTGTTACATTTGGCAGTTTTGAAAGTATAAACGAAGCAAAATCAGCAATGGATACTTTATCTGCTGAGGTTAGAAAAAATAAACCTTTCTATAAAAAAATTAGTAAAATAAAGCAAGAAATAGCACTCGTTGATCAGTAAAACACACTGCTTTAGTGTAAAATCGCGCAACACCAGATTGAAGTAAAGAGCCAATGCAGCAAAAGAGTAGAGCCTTCCTTAAATGGGCCGGCGGAAAATACAGCCTAGTTGAAAATATTAATGCGCGATTAAACCAAGCTAGCAAGCATGCTGATACGTTGGTTGAACCTTTTGTTGGTGCAGGCTCTGTGTTTTTAAATAGTGACTTTAAACACTATATTCTCAATGATATAAATGCAGACTTAATTAACTTATACAAAGAGCTAAAAAGCTCTCCAGATGAGCTGATTAGTGACGCTAAAAAGTTATTTGTAGATTTGAATAATCACGCAGATGCTTATTACGAATATCGTGTACAGTTTAATCAAAGTCGTGATGTATATGAACGTTCAATATTGTTTTTATACATGAACCGCCATGGTTACAACGGACTCTGTAGGTATAATTTAAAAGGTATTTTTAATGTGCCTTTTGGTAAATATAAAAAGCCTTACTTTCCTGAAAAAGAAATGTATTTTTTTGCTGAAAAAGCACAAAAAGCAACTTTCACCTGTTTAGACTACGATGACGTTTTTAAGTTAGTACCTAACAATGCTGTTATTTATTGCGACCCACCTTATGTACCATTAAGTAAAACGGCTTCGTTTACCTCTTACGCTAAGGGCGGGTTTAATTTAGATGATCAGGCTAATCTGGCTAATCTGGCTGAGAAGGCGGCGTTTGAAAACAACACGCCAGTGCTTATATCTAATCACGATACTGTATGGACTCGAAAAATTTATAGCCAAGCATCACTTGATCAAATACAAGTAAAGCGCACTATCAGCCCCAAAGGTGGCTCTAGAAATAAAGTAGACGAGTTAATGGCTATGTATTTAGCACCCAAGCAACCACTGCATAAATTGCGATAACAAAAGCAATAAATAGTGTAATCGCAATTAAAATAATAGACGTAGGAGAGTGTTGTTTAAAATCAGCTTGGCGTTTATTTTCAGATTGAACACCAAAAAATGCTGCTAGCACACTTTGCAACGCGCTAATAAATTGCAGCATTATTTAAAATAAGGGTTTTAAAGAAGGAGTATTTTTAGAATCATCAGAACTAGTAAGTAGTTCTAGCAAATCGAGGTAATGAAACTGAGCGCTACGGCTATCGCCAGTTAACCACGAAAACCACGATGACTCTTCTTCAGCTTTAATACACGTGATTGTAGTTAATGTGTTTTGAGCACTTACCACTTGTGTATTATGACAATTACCCACTGAGCTTAATTCTTGCTCAGAGCTTGAATCAAAGCTAAACGCCCCGATAAGCAGTAATGCCGACGCAATTAATATCCCAGTTTTAAAAGCACGCATGATGAAATCCAATAATTTGTTACTTTTTTAATCATAGCAAATATTGATTAAATATCAAACTTAAAGTTACCTGAAATAGGGGCTATTACGCCATATTACTTGGGTAACATCTTCAATTAAGTTACATTAACGCAATACACTATTTATTGATGGAGTTAATCATGTTTAACCCAGAGCAAAAATATTTAATTGCCCCTTCTATTTTGTCTGCTGACTTTGCAAAGTTAGGTGAAGATGTTGACAAAGTACTCGCTGCGGGTGCAGATGTGGTTCATTTTGATGTAATGGATAATCACTATGTACCTAATCTAACAATTGGCCCAATGGTGTGTAAAGCACTTAGAGATTACGGCGTAACAGCGCCTATCGACGTGCATTTAATGGTTAAGCCTGTTGATAGCCTTATTCCACTGTTTGCAGAGGCAGGTGCATCAATTATTACTTTTCATCCAGAAGCTAGCGAGCACGTTGATCGTACAATACAGCTGATTAAAGATCACGGCTGTAAAGCAGGCTTAGTGTTTAACCCTGCAACAAGTCTAAGTTATTTAGATCATGTTATTGATAAGCTCGATACCATTTTACTTATGTCGGTAAACCCAGGTTTTGGCGGGCAAAGTTTTATCCCTCATACGCTTGAAAAATTACGCCAAGCAAAACAGCGTATTATTGAATCAGGTCGAGATATTCGCTTAGAGGTTGATGGTGGTATTAAAGTCGATAACATTGCAGCAGCAGCTCAAGCGGGTGCAGATATGTTTGTTGCAGGTTCTGCTATTTTTAACCAACCAGATTACAAAGTTGTGATTGATCAAATGCGTGAGCAGCTTGGAAGTGTAAAATAATGAAGTACGATATCGCCTTATTTGATTTAGATGGTACCTTGGTTGATAGCGTTTACGATTTATATATAGCCATAAATCTCACATTAACTGACTTAGCATTTCCGATAGTAAGTCAGCGTTTGGTTGAAAGCTGGGTAGGTAATGGTGTTGAAGTGCTAGTTAAACGCGCCTTGAGTGGCGATATGCAAGTGAGTGAACATTTAGATGAATCACTCAGCAGCAAAGCTATTACGCAGTTTTATAAACATTATGAGCAACATGTGGGTGAATATAGTGTGTTGTACCAACATGTAGAAACTGGGCTTGCAGCACTTCGCGGTATGCCCAAAGCATTAGTCACTAATAAGTCTCGTGTGTTTACAGAGAAGTTGCTTGATAAACTAGCACTAGCGAGCCATTTTGATGTGATTGTATGTGGTGACGATATGGCAAAAAAACCATCTCCAGAGCCATTGCTATTTGCCTGTAAAAAGCTAAATGTTGAACCGAATAAAGCAATAATGATAGGTGATTCTAAAAGCGATATACTTGCAGCTAAAGCCGCTAACATAGACGTAATTGCACTTAATTACGGCTATAACCAAGGTGAAAACCTTGCAGATTATAATCCGCAGTACCTATGCGATAACTTCTTAGATATAATACCTGTTCTAACGCAGCGTTAAATATTATTAATTAAGCTAAATAAAGGAAAATCATGAGTAAACCAGTAGTATTAAGTGGCATGCAGCCAACCGGTGGTATGACAATAGGCAACTATGTTGGCGCTATTAACCAGTGGGTTAAGCTACAGGAAGAATGTGATAGCTACTTTATGCTTGCAGATTTGCATGCGATTACGGTACGCCAAGACCCTGAATTACTTCGCGCTCGCGTACTGGATGGAGTTGCGTTATATACAGCATGTGGTATCAATCCGGAAAAATCTGCATTATTTGTACAATCTCAAGTGCCTGAGCATGCTCAACTTGGTTGGGTTTTAAACTGTTATGCGCAAATGGGTGAGCTTAATCGTATGACGCAGTTTAAAGATAAGTCAGCAACGCACGCTAATAATATTAACGTGGGTTTATTTGCTTATCCAGCTCTGCAAGCGGCGGATATTTTATTGTATCAAGCAGATAAAGTACCTGTAGGAGATGATCAAAAGCAGCATTTAGAGCTGACTCGCGATATTGCTACGCGCTTTAATAATGTATATGGCGATATTTTTACGCTACCAGAACCGTATATTCCTGAATTTGGTGCTCGCGTAATGAGCCTACAAGATCCACTTAAAAAGATGTCAAAGTCAGATGAAAACCCAAATGGTTTTATCATGATGCTAGACGAGCCTAAAAAGATTGAGAAAAAACTTAAAAAAGCAGTAACAGACTCAGACGAACAAGCGCGTATCTACTTTGATCGCAAAGAAAAGCCGGGTGTATCAAACTTGCTTACTTTATTAAGCGTTGCAACTAAGCGCTCAATTGAAGACTTAGTGCCAGAATACGAAGATAAAATGTATGGCCATTTGAAGAAAGATACCGCTGATGCTGTTGTAAGCATGATTGAACCTATTCAAGCTCGCTTTAAAGAGATTAGAGAAGATCAATCGCTTCTTAATAACATCATGAAAAAGGGCGCTGAAAAAGCGAGTGCTCGAGCTGAGGTTACATTAAAAGCCGTTTATGATGCAGTTGGATTTATTCCACGCCCATAAGGATAGCTTTACCACTTATGTAAAAATGCCGCTTACTTCAAATAAGCGGCATTTTTTATATAATACTAATTAACATTAAAAAACCAAATATAAATAATAACGACATTGCTTGTTTGTCTGTCTTGTCCATTATTCAGCGTCTTTAGTTGTTATTTTAACGCTCTCTTCAACATCAACTAAAGAAACGCTATAGCCTTTGTTTTCAAGTAATGTGAGTAAACTATCTTGTCCTGCAAGGTGGGCAACTCCAACAAGTACAAACTCATTTTTGTCGTTGTTAAACATGGCTTCTACTTTTGGTAACCAATCATTATTTCTATCTGTAATGATTTGTTTATAGCTATTCGGATCATTTTGCTGCATATCTTCAAGTGCCACTTTATTCAGTGTGTCTGTATCACCTTTGCGCCAGGCAGCTAAAAGTCCTTTAAACATATCGCCATAGTTGTGAAGCTCGGCTAAGTTACGTTTAATGAAATCGTTTTCGTTGCCTTGACCCATTGTTTTAAAAAACTCTAACTGAAATTCGATTGTTTCTAAGTAATTTTTTGTTTTGTTATCTTCAGTCGCTTTTTTAGTAAAGTAAGCATCAACCCCTTCACCCATTAAATTTTGCTTTTGAAGCTCCATCGACATTAAGACAATACTAACCATAGCAGGGCGAAAACCATCTAACTTAGCTAGGTTAGCGCCAAACTCGCTAAGCTTATTTTCAAGTAAAGCCTTAATCTCGGGTTCTAGCTTTTGACTCAACGTTTCGTTATTTGTATACGATAGCGCACCTAACATTTGCATTTGTGCATTGGTGTCGGCTGGGTCAGGTAACGGTGCTTCTAAAATAATTGTATCTGCTTGTTCATAAGCATGGTTAAACTCAGCGGGTAGAGGCATTTCAGCTTTAGGTAGTATGTGAACTGTACCGCCAATAAATAGTGAGTCATTGCCATTACTTACTTGCCATACAGAGCTTTGAGCCTGTGCTGTATTTGCTAAAAGGCTACAACTAAGTAATACGCTAGCAGACACTAATTTTTTTGTGAATTTTTTCATGATCATTCCTTAATATAGCTTTTAATTTGATTTTTTTAGTTCGATAACACATTGCTGAAATATGCAGTTATTGACGATGTTACCTTTGAAAGATTTTTATCAATTTGCGAGTTTATTTTGCTCATTGAAGAGTCAAGCTCAGCTGATATTTTTTCATCTATTGAAGAAAGTAATGTCTGCTTATCAACATTACTTTTTAAAGACTCAGAAGCGTCTATTTTGTTTGTTTTTTGTAGTTTTTGATTAACAGGGTTAATTGCCTCTATGCTTTCACCAATCATACATTTCTCAAAAATATTTTGAATGGTGTCTTGTTTAGCGTCAGCTGCAATAACTGAAGTAGTATTAAAAGCCGTTGCTAGTAGTAAAGCTGGCAGTACTTTTTTCATTGTGTTGTTCATAATTAAACCTTTTATATTTTTGATTGCAGCCAATTTAGAATCACAAATGATTTTTACTAAGCTACTTGTTGATGACGGTTTAAAGAATATCGCTGAATTTATTAAGAGTCGCTTATCTAGTTATGAGCAATTAATAGATAAGGTTTTAAATATAAAAAATTGTTAAAATTTAGTGTGTTAGCTTTAAATCTTATAATGCTAATATAAGGTTTAGAATGCTTTTTCTATAAAATAAAGTGTAGATGTGATACGGTTTATAAAAATAAAAATAAAAATACGTAAAGACTATGAATTATCAAATCGGACCTTGGCAATTTATTAGTAATCGCTGTGTGATTACTTCAAACCATTTAGAAAGGGAATTAGATCCACTTTTAGTAAAGTTATTACTCCACTTTATAGATAAGCCTCAACAAATCGTTTCCCGCCAAGAGCTTATTGAGAGTGTGTGGCAACAGAGCTTTGTTGATGATAATGCGATTAACCGTGCAATCTCAGAGTTAAGAAAGCAGCTTGCCCACCCAATTGAAAAAGCGCCGCTTTTAAAAACGCATTACCGTAAAGGATATAGCCTAACAGTAATACCTGAGCGTTTAACGCAAGCAAACGTTTCGAAAGAGCCTGCAAATATTTTTCCTGACTCACCGGGTATTTCTGCCAAAAATGAAGAAATAGCTAGTGCAACTATTTCGAAACCAGTTCAAAAAAAGAATAGTAAAAAGTTTTTGATTTATTCTTTACTCGTCATTATTTTCCTGTGTTTTTTAGTATGGTTCGGGTTGTTTTTTATTAATGCACCTTCTAGTGAAAAGATTAAACAGATCACGGTTAATAAGGTAGCAAGCACGTGGAATATAGGCAGTGAGGTTCATCCTGAGATGTCCTCAGATAAACAATATTTAGCTTATACAAATGTTGAACCTGAAAATGACGTAATGCATGCATTTGTAAAGCGACTATCTGATCAAAGGGAAGTTGAAATTACCTATCCAGGCTTTCAAGTATCTATTTTATCGTGGCAGTTAAATCAGCGCTCTGTGTTGTTACAAGCTACCAACTTGAAGCAGCAAAAGTGTGAAATGGTACTCGTTGATTTAAGCCAGTTTCCTGTTATAGGAGAGGCTACTTTAATTAAAAAATGCGACCTTAGATACACAGGTTATGCGCAAGTAGACGAAAGTGGTGAGCATATTTATTACACTGAATATAAAAATGAGCATGAGGGTTCAGGTTTATATAAATATGATTTAGAACTTAAAAAAGAATTCATAGTGATCCCACCACCAGGGGTAATGTATGGCGTAATCATGCCGCGTTTATCTCATTCTGGTAGTAAAATAGCATATGTACTTAGTCAAAAAGGTAAGCCTTTTTCTGTATTTAGCTACAACTTTGAGACCCATGAAACCAAGCGGTTATTTAAAGCAAAGAAAAGCATAATTAGCTTCGCGTTTGATTGGCTTGCAGACGATAAAGGCGTGATTGTTTTTGAAGATTCAGACCTTTCAACCATTGTGCTTGATGAAAATAATATTATTAAACGCACACTAACGGTTACCCCAGCAATTTCACCTTATTATATTGCAGTTCAATCGGCTAATAGCCTTTTTTACTCAGCAAATAAAACACAAGCATTTTCGTTAATTAAAGCGACTAATCTTTTTAGTGATGCTCCTGAGTATGAAGCACTCTACAAAAGTGATGAAGACGACTACAACATTGTAGAAGTCATTAATGAGAAAGGGCCAGCGCATATTTTTGTATCCGAGCGCTCTGGCAGCAGTCAGTTGTGGTTATCTCAAAACGGGCTTACAAAGCAACTTAGTAACTTTACTTATGAAGGGAAATCTAACTTTGCTATTGGCGGACTAAGAGTATCGAGTAAGCAAGATCGTGTTTTATTAAGAATTAATAGTGATATTGCATTTTTTGACGTTATGTCGAACAAGCTCTATACCATAGCTGAGTTTAAAGGGCGAAAAATACTAAACTATGTATGGTCTAAAGATAATGAAAGTATAATTTATTTAGAGCGAAGTGGTTCAGAAAATCTATTTGCTCAATTTAATTTATTAACGCGAGACACAACTATATTAGAGGGTGTTAAAGCTAACAAATTAATTTCAGACGTTGACGGTACTAATTATGCAATTACTAATAATCAGTTAATTAAACTATCAGATAAACAGAATTGGGAATTGCCTAAAGACGCGCGACAAGCGCAACTTTTTGCCATTAATGGTAATTACCTTTACTACTCCGATGCTATTTCAAGAGTTGCTCGGCTTAATTTAGAAGATAAAACAGTACAAGATGTACATGTAGATTTTAAACCCATCGCATTTTTTATTAGTGATAACAATCAGATTTTCTTTACAGAATCAAAATATAAAGATATGCAAATAATACAGATAAGTTGGAACGACTAGGGCGTGTCTATCTTTCTAGATTAAGTTTGTAGCAGTGTGTTGTTTTTCTTTAATAACATTTTCGATTGTTATACCAATTCGCTTAATTAAGTGATCTATTTTGAGGATGGAAAAACGTGTTGATAGCTAGGCAAAAAATTCGCTATTTAGTTGTTCTCGGCAATTGCTCCTGCATTGCTCTACCTTCTGCATCCATGCAGTCGTAAATGAGAATTTTTTAACACAGGTAGCGACACGTTTAGCCCCGCAAAATGATTAAGTATTATTGCGGATTGGTATTATGTTGATAAAAGAAAAATTAGAGCAAAAAAATAGCGAGAAGTGAATCTTCTCACTATTTTTAATTAAGTGCAATCTAGACAGTTAAATAACCTTAATGCAGATTGATTTGTAACAACCAAACCTCTATTTACTTAATAGAGGTTTTAGGTAATGCCCAGTATGTGAACGCTCACATTCGGCTACTTCTTCTGGCGTGCCTGCAATGAGTATTTCACCACCGCCAGCACCGCCTTCAGGTCCTAAATCGATAACCCAATCTGCAGTTTTAATTACATCGAGGTTGTGCTCAATAACAACAATTGTATTGCCGTGATCGCGCAGACGATGAAGTACAACAAGCAGCTGTTCAATGTCAGCAAAGTGTAAGCCTGTTGTTGGCTCATCTAATATGTAGAGCGTTTTACCTGTATCACGCTTTGACAGCTCACGCGCTAGTTTTACACGTTGCGCCTCACCACCAGAGAGAGTAGTAGCGGCTTGACCTAAACGAACATACGACAAACCAACGTCCATCAGCGTTTTAAGCTTACGCGCAATAGCCGGTATTTTATCAAAGTAATCATGAGCGTCCTCAACAGTCATCTCAAGCACTTGGTGTATGTTTTTACCTTTGTATTGTACTTCGAGTGTTTCGCGGTTATAGCGTTTACTCTTACATACATCACACGGTACATACACATCAGGTAAAAAGTGCATTTCAACTTTAATTAAGCCGTCACCTTGGCAAGCTTCACAGCGTCCGCCTTTAACGTTAAAGCTAAAGCGACCTACTTTGTAGCCACGTGAGCGCGCTTCTTGTGTACCTGCAAATAACTCACGAATGCCGGTAAATATACCTGTGTACGTTGCCGGGTTTGAGCGCGGAGTACGACCAATTGGGCTTTGATCAATATCGATCACTTTATCAAAATGATCTAAACCACTAATTGATTTATACGGTGCCGCTTCGGCTGTTGTTGCGCCATTTAGCTCTGTATGAGCAAGTTTAAACAAAGTGTCGTTTATTAGCGTTGATTTACCTGAGCCCGATACACCTGTCACACAGGTCATTAAACCAAATGGGATTTTTAAATCCACATTTTTAAGATTATTACCTGTTGCGCCAAATAGCTCTAGCCATTTGTCGTTCGTTGGGTGACGTTCTTTTGGTATTTCTATTCTACGTACGCCTGATAAAAACTGGCCCGTAACAGACTCTTTGCTTGCTAAAATATCGTCGCGTGTTCCTTGAGCAATAATATGCCCACCATGAACACCCGCGCCTGGGCCAATATCAATAATATGGTCAGCGGCACGAATAGCATCTTCATCGTGCTCTACCACAATAACGGTGTTACCTAAGTCGCGTAAATGTACCAATGTTTGTAATAAACGGTCGTTATCGCGTTGATGCAGCCCAATAGATGGCTCATCTAGGACGTACATTACACCTACAAGGCCTGCACCAATTTGGCTCGCTAAGCGAATACGCTGAGCTTCACCACCTGATAGTGTGTCGGCGCTGCGCTCAAGTGATAAGTAATTTAGGCCAACGTTAATTAAAAACGATAAACGGTCGCGAATTTCTTTTAGTATTTTTTCAGCTATTTGGCCTTTTTGTCCGGTTAGCGTTAACCCTTCAAAAAACTCCATAGCTTCACCAATACTCATGCACGTGATTGCAGGTAAGTTGGTTTTTCCAATAAATACATTTCGAGATTCTTCGCGTAAACGCGAGCCATTACAGCTAGGACATGCTTGGCTTGTTTGGTATTTAGCAAGCTCTTCGCGTACTGAGTTTGACTCGGTCTCGCGGTAGCGGCGATTCATGTTATTTAAAACGCCTTCAAACTCATGATTACGCGTAATTAAATCGCCACGGTCGTTACGATAATTAAACGCAATTTTAGTGCTACCAGAGCCATCTAAAATAATTTTTTTCGAGTCGCTGTCTAAATCTTGATAAGGCACATCTAAATCAAAACTATAATGCTCAGCAACGGCTTGTAGCATTTGATAGTAATAAAAGCTGCGTTTATCCCAGCCTTTAATTGCACCGCCAGCAAGGCTTAACTCTGGGTTATGCACTACGCGATTAGGATCAAAATATTGACGTATACCTAAACCATCACAGGTTTGGCACGCACCAGCAGGGTTATTAAACGAAAACAAACGCGGTTCTAGCTCAGTCATTGCATAGCCACAAGTAGGGCAGGCAAAGTTTGCTGAGAAGAGAATTTCTTCAGCGCTGCTATCATCCATGTATGCTACATGTGCAACGCCATTAGACATTTCAAGTGCAGTTTCGAACGATTCCGCTAAGCGTTGCTGTAAGCCATCTTTTACTTTAAATCTGTCTACAACAACTTCTATTGTATGTTTTTTATGGAGCTCAAGTGTTGGTGGATCAGACAAGTCACATACTTCACCGTCTATACGGGCGCGAATATAACCTTGGCTTGATAGCTGCTCTAATAACTTAACATGCTCACCTTTACGCTCTTTTACTATAGGCGCAAGCAGCATTAATTTACTGCCTTCAGGCAGAGCCAAAACAGTATCTACCATTTGACTAACGGTTTGCGCAGCAAGTGGTAAATCATGTGTAGGGCATCGTGGTTCGCCAACGCGGGCAAACATAAGTCGTAAATAATCGTAAATTTCGGTAATAGTACCCACAGTTGATCGTGGATTATGAGACGTTGATTTTTGCTCAATAGAAATTGCAGGAGAGAGGCCTTCGATGTGATCTACATCAGGCTTTTCCATAAGCGATAAAAATTGTCTTGCATACGCAGAAAGTGATTCAACATACCGGCGTTGTCCTTCTGCATAAAGTGTATCAAATGCAAGTGATGACTTCCCCGAACCAGATAGACCAGTAATAACTATTAATTTATCACGTGGGATGGTTAGGCTGATGTCTTTTAAATTATGCGTACGGGCGCCTCGGACTTCAATGTTTTCCATGCTATCTCGTTTATTACCAAAATTATTTACTCAGTATCGCATAATACGAAGCAATATTAATCCTTGATCAATGAAAAATCCTTACTTATAGGCGATTAATTATTGCCAAGCTTATGGTAGAATCCCAACCTCAATTTTTCATAGAGTAAGATCACGCAGATAATGACCGCATCTTCACTTAATTCACGAGAAAAACGCGCCGCAGTATCGCTGGCGAGTGTGTTTGCATTTAGAATGCTCGGCTTGTTTATGCTGATGCCTGTATTGGCTATTTATGGACAATCGCTTGAAGGTTTTTCGCCTATTTGGATTGGTTTTGCCATTGGTGCGTATGGTTTAACGCAAGCCGTATTGCAAATACCTATGGGTCGATTATCCGATAAAATTGGTCGTAAAAAGGTTATTGTTGGTGGCTTAGTCGTATTTGCTATTGGCTCTGTAGTTGCTGCATTAGCTGACTCTATTCAAATGGTTACCGTAGGCCGCGCTCTACAAGGTATGGGCGCAATAGCCAGTGCACTACTCGCGTTTGCTTCAGATTTAAGCCGCGATGAGCAACGACCAAAGGTAATGGCCGTTATTGGTATGAGCATAGGAATGAGCTTTGCCTTTGCTATGCTACTTGGGCCAATTGTTGCAGCTTCGTGGGGTATTGCGGGTGTATTTTGGTTGACTGCTATTTTAGCTGTTTTTGGTATATTTATAGTGACTATGCTAGTGCCAAATGCGGTAAATAAAGCGCCCAAAGGCGATACATTAGCAAGCTTTAGCGACATTAAAAAACTAATTAAGCACCCTCAGTTAGCACGATTAAATGCAGGTGTATTGCTATTACACTTAACGCTAACCACAATATTTGTCGTACTGCCGAGTCAATTAATTAAAGATGGCTTAGTTGCCGACCATCACTGGTATTTATATATTCCAGTGCTATTTTTAGCATTTTTATTAATGGTACCAATAATGATTGTGGCCATTAAAAAAGAGAAAGAAAAACAAGCATTTATTGGCTCGGTAGCCTTGTTAACTATTAGTATGCTAGCAATGTCGGTATGGGTTAATAGTGTAGTAGGCATTGCTGTGTGTATGCTGCTTTATTTTGTGGCGTTTAACTTTTTAGAAGCCACTATGCCTGCGCTTGTATCGCGAATAGCACCTGCAAGCCAAAAAGGTTCAGCAATGGGTGGCTACTCATCTAGCCAGTTTTTAGGCGCCTTTTTAGGCGGTATGTTAGGTGGCTATGTAGCACAAACAACAACGACACAAGCTGTGTTTGCGGCAGCAGCACTTGTTGGGTTAATATGGCTTATTATTGCGTGGAAAATGCAAGTCCCACCCAAAAGTAAAGTTATTAGTTTAATGACCAAATTAGATTCTGAAGAGCATGCTCAAACACTTGCTTCTCAGTTAGTTGCTTTACCAGGCGTAATAGAAGCAACTGTGGTTCGCGATGAAAGTCGCAGCTATTTAAAGATTAATGATAAAGAATTTGACCTAGACCAAGCACGTAAAGTAGCTGGTTTAATCTAACATTTATAGGAGATGGTTCCATGGCACGCGGTGTGAACAAAGTAATTTTGGTTGGTAATTTAGGGCAAGATCCTGAAGTTCGTTATATGCCTAACGGCAATGGTGTAGCAAATATTACCTTAGCAACTTCGGATAGCTATAAAGATAAAAACACTGGCCAAATGGTTGATAAAACTGAGTGGCATCGTGTTGTGTTCTTTGGCAAATTAGCTGAAATTGTTGGTGAATATTGTCGTAAAGGTTCACAAATTTATGTTGAAGGTAAACTTCAAACACGTAAGTGGACCGATCAACAAGGCCAAGAAAAATACACTACAGAAATAGTTGTAGATGGCTTTACTGGTCAAATGCAAATGTTAGGCGCACGTGGTGGCGATCAGCAAAGTGGTGGTTACCAAGGTAATCAGCCGCAAGGTGGACAACAAGGTGGTGGTTACCAAGGTAATCAGCCGCAAGGTGGTCAACAAAGCGGTGGTTACGGTCAAAATAACCAAGGCCAAGCTGCACAGCAAAGTGGCTATAATCCGCAGCAACAAGCCGCACCAGCAGCACAACCAAAACCGGCTCCAGCACCACAGCAGCAAAGTAATCAATATCAGCCGCAAGGTGGTTATGCACCACAGCAAAAAAGTGCACCACAACAGCAAGGTGGTTTCGCTCCTAAACCACAAAGTGCTCCGCAAGGTGGCGCATCAAACCCAATGGAACCAACCATTGATTTTGACGACGATATCCCGTTCTAGTGTCCCAACCTTTACAGTGTAAAGATGTATTATAGAAAAGCCCCGTTCATACGGGGCTTTTTGTTTTTATGAGGCTTGTATTAGTTGATATATAAATGATTGCAATCTATCCTCTACAGACTTTTTTTGAACGAATCTATGAGAAATATGAAAACCTATTTAGCGACTGTATTTCTTTTTTTTCAGCTACTGAGCCTTAATGTACAAGCGCTTATATCGCAAACAAATATTTCAGATACAATTGCTTCAAAAAAAATAATTCAAAAAAAAATCTCTTCAAAAAATACAACCCAAGTTTTACTTATAAACTCTCTAAACCAAGATTCTCCATGGCAGCAAAGTGTCGAGAGGGGATTACGTTCTGAATTATTAGAGCGCAATGCCGGTTTTGATCTTTTTATTGAAAATATGGACGTTGGTCGATTCAATGAAATGCGACAAAAGCGATTGATGAAGGCTTATTTACAACAGAAATATTACGATAAAAGAATAGATATAATTATTAGTCGAGGCGTTCCTGCTGCCTCATTATTATCTGAATTTGACACCTTATTTACAGGGATTCCAATAATATACCTAACACCGGGTGGTAAGTTTAAAGTACCAAAAAATGAAAATGGAATTATTATTCGACCCAAACTAAATTATAAGCAAGGGGTGATAAACGCTGTTAACTTAACAAACCCTAAAAAGTTAATTGTTATCCTGGATAGAAAAAGTGGTATAGGGTCTAATTTTTACCAACATCTTATGCCGATTATTAATAGAGACTTTTCGCATTTAACGCTAGAAAAATGGTTTGATTTACCTGCCGATGAGTTAATAAATAAAGTAAATAATGCGCCTGCTGATTCAATAATACTATTTACGCCGATTTTTAGACGTTATAACGATACGGTACTTAGCCCATTTCAATTTGTGGAGCGACTAACAAGTAACAGCTCTGTTCCTATTTTTAGTTATTGGCATTCACTGTTAGGTTCGGGGATTGTTGGAGGATATTTGCTATCTGGTGAAAAAATAGGCGCTCGAGTTGCCGAATCAATAGTTTTTTTTGATAATAATAAATATTTAGAACCGGTAGATAGCGATCAGTTAAGTACTTACTATTATGATTTTAAAAAATTAAAAAAGTTTGAGATAGCCTCCCAAAATCTTCCTGAACATTCCATTATTATTAATAATCAACCTTCATATTTCGAACAAAATAAAATGCTTATTTATAGCGCAATTGCAGTAATCACAATATTGAGTGGTTTTTTAGCTTTTGTACTACTTTTAAATAGTAAGCGGGTTCAATTATTAAAGGAACTTGATAGCGAAAAACTTAAATTAGAATATAGAGTTGAGCAGCGAACGGAAGAGTTGTTAATTGCAAAAAATGAAGCTGAACATTCAGCGTCAATAAAATCAGACTTTTTAGCTAATATGAGCCATGAAATTAGAACTCCAATGAATGGTGTTATTGGACTTACTAATATTTTATTAGACAGCAATTTACCACCAGAACAAAAACAGTATTTAGATAAAATAAAATATTCTTCTGACCAGCTGCTCATTGTAATTAACGATATTTTAGACTTTTCAAAAATTGAGTCTGGAAATATTAACCTTGAGGAATTTCCTTTTTCTGTAAATTCGGTTGTTGACTACATAAAAGCAACTTTTGATGAGCTAGCTCAAAGCAAAGGGATTACATTTGATATTGTCATTGGTAAAGAGGTTAAACTTGATTTAATAGGTGATGTAGTTCGAATAAACCAAGTACTGCTAAATTTATGCTCTAACGCAATTAAATTTACTACACACGGCTTTGTATCTGTATTAATAGAATCAAAAAGATCGTTAGCTGATCCTAAGAGCGTTTGTTTGTATTTCATTGTTAAGGATTCCGGTATTGGGATTGCTGAGCAAAGCCTTACCGATTTATTTGAATCTTTTACTCAAGCTGACAGCTCTACAACCAGGAAGTTTGGCGGCACAGGTTTAGGTTTAACTATAAGTAAGCGTTTATGCCAATCGATGGGTGGGGATATAACGGTAAAAAGTACTCAAGGTGTAGGTAGTGAATTTATAGCTTCGATTAAGGTGAAATTGAATAACCAAGCGTTGATTGATAACACTCCCGACCTAACTTTTACTGATCCGTTTGAGGTATTAATTGTAGATGATAATGAAGATGATCTTAAGGTAATTGAAAATCAGCTAACGGCTATGGGGCTGGTATGTACGGCCTGTCAATCTGCTAAACAAGCTATTGATATTATTGAGCAGAATAAAGAAAAATTTAAAGCCATTATTGTTGACAGGGCAATGCCAGCGATGAGTTGCGAAACCTTTTTAATACGTATTCATAGTATTAGCCCCCAGCTTTATAGCAAGATTATCGTACTTACAATGAGTGATGAAAGTTTAATTAATGATGCAGGCAAGAAAGTCAGTATACAAACTATTTTGCATAAACCTGTATATACGAGTGTTTTGTATGAGGCGATTGAACGTAAAGTGGTGGGCTCTATAAATAAAGCACCTGTAGCCAATATCGTCAGTGAAAAGTCACTGGCGGGTATCAAAATATTAGTTGTGGAAGATAACTCGATCAACAGAATAATCGTTACAAATATACTTGAAAATGCTGGTGCCCAAATTCATTTGGTCGACAATGGATTGGAATGTATTCAAATAGTAAAATCGGAAGCGTTTGATATTATTTTGATGGATATTCATATGCCTATAATGGATGGTGTTGAGGCGAGTCAAATTATTCGTAGTGATAATGACGAAACTATCGCAAACATCCCAATAATCGCCTTAACAGCTAACGTTATGAAAGATGATATTACACGATACTTATCCATTGGCATGAATGCCCATGTTGCAAAACCAATTAAAGCGCAAAAATTACGTGAAACTATAATCCTCTGCTTGAGTAAATAGTTGAGCCATTAAAATTAACTATATCAAATATCTACCATAATACCTCCCATTGTCTTGAGCTAATTTTAAATAACTTAAAAGTAAATTTTATAAAATAGAGTTTGACTCATAGGTCTTTATGTGTGAAATTTCATATATACGTTTTTTCATATACTTGTTTTTACCAAAGGTTGAGTTATCAATGTCAGAAGTTAATGGGTTACCAAATACAAATAAAGCACACAGTGTTGTTCCACTCACATCAAATTTTAACGTTAGTTTTTCTGAGCATAAACCTAAAATTTTATTGTTATATGGCTCATTAAGAGCGCGTTCTTATAGCAAGTTAGTTATAGAGGAGAGCGCTCGTTTATTAACGCATTTTGGTGCTGAGGTTAAAGTTTTTAACCCTGAAGGTTTACCTCAAACCGATAGTGAAGATGAATCACACCCTAAAGTACAAGAGTTGCGAGATTTAATGCTTTGGTCAGAAGGGCAGGTATGGTGCTCACCAGAACGTCATGGCTCGATGACGAGTATATTCAAAAATCAAATTGATTGGATCCCTCTTAACCTAGGAGGTGTAAGGCCAACGCAAGGTAAAACATTAGCTGTGTTGCAAGTTAGTGGCGGTTCGCAATCATTCAATGTGGTGAACCAACTACGAGTATTAGGGCGTTGGATGCGCATGGTAACAATACCTAATCAGTCGTCAGTGCCACAAGCGCACTTAGAGTTTGAAGAAAATGGACGGATGAAACCCTCTGCGCTCTACAATCGGATTGTTGATGTTATGGAAGAGCTGATTAAATTCACTTTATTATTGCGAGATCAAAAAGATTACTTTGTAGATCGCTATTCTGAACGAGTGGAATCTGCAGAAGATCTTAGCCAACGCGTTAATCAACGCTCTATTTAGGGGAGATAAATGGGATTATTTGAGCGGTATCTTTCTGTTTGGGTAGCCTTAGCAATCGCTGTTGGTATTTTTACAGGCTCAATAATACCAGAGCTATTTATACTCATAGCAGGCTTTGAATATGCGTATGTAAATATAGTAATAGCGGTACTTATTTGGCTAATGATTTACCCAATGATGGTTCAAATTGATTTTTCATCTATTAAAGACGTAGGTAAAAAACCAAAAGGACTATTACTAACCGTTGTACTTAATTGGCTTATTAAACCATTTACAATGGCGTTTTTAGGTTGGCTATTTTTTAAGGGTATATTTGCAGACTGGGTCGACCCAAAAACTGCAACTGAATATATTGCAGGCATGATTTTACTGGGTGTTGCGCCATGTACGGCTATGGTTTTTATTTGGAGCCAACTGACTAAAGGCGACGCTAACTATACGCTAGTGCAGGTATCTATTAACGATATTATTATGATATTTGCATTTGCACCCATAGCAGGTTTATTGCTGGGTGTAACCGATATAACAGTACCATGGGATACGTTATTTTTATCTGTGGTGTTATATGTACTTATACCGTTAATTTTAGGGGCGGTTACGCGTAAAAAGCTAGATAAAGCCGGGGATCATTCTCGACTCAATCAGTTTTTGAGCATTATGAAGCCCTATTCTATTGTGGGTTTATTAGCGACAGTCGCTTTATTATTTGGTTTTCAGTCACAAACTATTTTAGCCAACCCCGAAGCGATTGTACTTATAGCTATTCCGCTACTGATTCAAACCTATGGTATTTTTGCTATTGCTTATTTTGCCGCAAAAAAAATGAAGCTAGAGCACAATATAGCTGCGCCAGCGTGCATGATCGCAACATCTAATTTTTTTGAGTTAGCAGTTGCAGTGGCTATTTCATTGTTTGGTTTACACTCTGGTGCTGCACTTGCAACCGTAGTAGGTGTGTTAGTTGAAGTCCCTGTAATGCTAAGCTTAGTGTATTTTGCTAACAAAACACGTCATTGGTTTAACTAGGGCTAGAGCATGATTGCTATGCTGGATGGTTTCAATTGCGAAACATCTAATATTAACTTAAGCCTGAGGAGTTAAATTTAATCTATTTATAAAAGAAAGGGCATAGTTGTTTGTTTTTGTAAGTTCTCGTTTATTTTGGGCTTTTTTGTTTAGTGCTATTAATAAACGTTTAAACTTAGTTTATAGCCTTGTACTTCTATAGATATTGAACAACACTTTAGTTAATAATTTAACGGGTGGCAGGCTATGCAAAAGAGTAAAATCTGGCTTTTCAAGTACTTCAAAGGTATCTCTTTTGTCTTATTTTTAATGATGCTTATTAGTTTTAATTTCGTTTTAAATGATGCATTACATCAAAAAGTTCATGCTTCTGGGCAGCAGTTCGTTAAACACGTTTACGAGCTGAATTTATCCCCTTCTATAAACAATGAAGTGTTGGCTGCATTAGCTAAAAGTGAAGGTTTTGTGTTGGAGGTGCCAAAGCCTGCAGAGCATGTTAGGCATTTAGTGAATATAGAGCGCGAAGTTTTTTCTTACAAAACATTAAGTTTGAGCCTCTATCACTATCCTGCTTGGGTAACACAAAGTTACTTATTTATATTGCTAAACTTGATCATATTAGGCGCCGCTGGCTGGTCTTATCGCTGGTGGGGGTTATTGAATGTAAGCCGTAAAATTACGCCCAAAAATACAATGATACAACCTACTAAAATTATTGAACAAAAACAAAATAAAATACGATTAATTAAACAAGTAAAAAAATGCGAATTAAGTTCTTTGTATGGGGTTAATAGAGCATCACATAGCTTATTTTTACTCATTGAATGTGACTTTGATAAGAAAACCGATAAAGAAGCTATTTTTAAAGTGTTAATCACTAGAAAATTGACTGAATTTAAAGATGTGTCGGTAAAAATACTAAATTCCAGTTACTTAGCCGTCACCTTGCCACATATACCTACTCCCGAGTTAGACAGCTACGTTGAAAAGCTTCATCAGTGCGTGTTTTTACTATGCCAAAATTATCAAAAAAGTATAACTCATAAAAACATTAAAATAGGTGCGTGCGACTATCGATTAGGCGCAGATAAAATTGCGGTTTATCAGTTAGCAAAATCAGCACTTATGCTATCGCAAAACAGCTCAGTACAGCACTTTCACCGCTTAGCGTTAAATTACTGTCAAGAAAAACCACTTTCTAGTAAGCAAGTTATCGAAAATATTAAAAAGAATAAATTTATATTATTCTTCCAGCCTTTATTTGAGCTCTCTAGCGGGGAAATTTTAGAACATGAAGCTCTTATCAGGGTTAGGCATAGCCAACTTGGTTTACTAGCTGCTCGTTATTTTATTAATCAGGTTTATAGTAATCAAGACGCTTTAATATTAGATAAAGCAGTAATAACACAAGTTAAAAAGCTAATGCTGAGTGAACCTTCGGCCTTAACAGTTAGTGTAAATCTACACCCTAAAAATTGGTTTAATACTGTATTTTGGGAGTGGTTAGCCAATCAAATGGCAGAGCTTAAGTTAAATACTAAATTACAATTTGAAATAAGTGAGGCAGAATTTTTTACTCATAGAGAATCGATAACTAATGCACTTAATGTAATTAAAAAAAGCCGTTCACAAGTTGTGATTGATAATGTAAAAAGTAGTGAGAAAGTAGCTGTATTAGCTAATTATAATCAAGTATGCGGACTTAAATTATCATACGAACTAATTCATTTATTAAATGAAAAAACTCAAAATCAAAGGCGAATAAAAAAGATAGTTGAAGCCGCAAACCTTTTAAATTTACCTGTGTATGCAGTTGGCGTAGAGACTCAAAAAGAGTTGTTTACGCTTGCCAAATTGGGAGTGGTGGGAGCTCAAGGGTTTTACTTTTCAGAGCCACTTCAAGAGTTTACGCAAGCGGTATTTAATTAAATTAATCCTCTATATTTAAGTCCATTTAGCCCCTGAAGCCCGCCAGTATGAACCGCAATAATTTTACTCCCAGATGGGAAATAATCTTGCTCAATAAGCTGCCATAATGCATACATCATTTTCCCGCTATAAATAGGCTCAAGTGGTAGATTATGTGTGCGGCTCATATCTTGGCAAAACTGCCATAACTCAGGTAAAAACTTACCATAGCCGCCACCATGAAACTCTGTGAGTAACTGCCAGTTGTTTTGATTATTAGCTTTAGCGCTCAGCTTTTTTATTTCTTCTTTTAAATAATTAGCTTGTTTTAATACTGCTACACCAATCACTTGTGTTGTTGAAGCACTGCCTTCTATTAATCCAGCAAGCGTGCCACCACTACCGGTAGGGCACACTAAGTAGTTATGCTCAGGTAAGCTTTGTACTAACTCTTTACACCCTAATAAGGCGTGCTCGTTTGTACCACCTTCAGGAATAATATAAGCATTTGGAAAGTGCTCTTGCAGAGCATTAAGGTAATCGGTGTCGTGGCGTTTTCGATACTCTATACGATTAACTACATGTAGGTTCATACCACAATGTTTTGCAAATTGGATTGTTGGATTGTTGTTATCCAGTTCAGGTCCGCGAATAATCGCGCGAGTTTTTATATTAAATTCTTTTCCGGCAGCTGCACAGGCGTGAATATGGTTTGAAAACGCACCACCAAAAGTCAGAAGTTCTGTTTTATTTATCTTTTGCATGTACGCTAAATTATATTTCAATTTACGCCATTTATTGCCACTTATTAGCGGATGGAGCAAATCATCACGTTTTATACCTAAATAAAGATTTCTCTTTTTTAGAAACGAGCTATCTATTTGTTGAATATAGTTATTTTCATCTATTTTGAATATTTCATGCATTTTGTTGGTTTTCAATTTGGCAAAGTAGTTAAAATGTACGACACTTATTTCATACACAATTAACAATAGTAGCTATATGAAAGAAAAGCTGTTTTCATGGTTAAATCGTAGTTTAGATCCAAATACAGCTATTGGTGTTGCAACTTACGCAGATACTGTTAACGCAGTATGTTTAAAAAAACAACGCGACCAATGGATGGTTCACAGTTCTCACAGTGTAAATGTGTCTGAGCAAACCGATTATACCGCTGCAATTGTTGCTTGTACAAATGAGGTTTCTACTGATATTTGTGCAGTTAATTTAGTCATACCGCACTACTTTTATCAAATAGTGCAAATGGATAAACCAAACCTTAGTGATGAAGAAATTATTCAGTCACTCCCTTGGACTACAAAAGATTTAGTTGATATAGCTTCTGAAAATATTGTGGCTGATTTTATCGATTATCCAATAACGTTACCGATGCAAAGCAGTAAAATGAATGTGTTTATTACGAATAAGCTGCAACTACTTCCGTTTATAGACAGTTTTGAACAAACTAAACCTGTTTTGCGTGCAATGACCTCTGAAGAAATGGTTTTAGTTACCTTGTTTGGCTCATACAAAGAGGCGCATATGCTGATTGTGCAACATGCTAATCATGAACCTCGAATCTTAATTATTCGTGATGGGCAATTAGTATTAGCTAGGCGATTAAATGGTTTTTTGGGTATTTCAGATAAGGATCAAAATCAAGAATTGGTAGAAGCGTTAGGATTAGAAATTCAGCGTTCTATGGACTTTTTTGAAAGCCAGCTCAAGCAACCACCAATTCGCAGCATTCAGTTACAGTGCGATGATTTATCCTCATTAACTCTTAGAGCCGGGCTTGCAGAGTTTTTACAAGTAAAAGTTGTAGATTTTGAGTCTAACTTAGAATTAGCGCAGCAATTAGAGCCAAATTTTTATTATGCGCTTGGGGCAGCCTATCAATTAACAGATCCTGAGTCTGTGCTATGAAAACCCGGATTAACTTTTATCAAAAAACCTTACGCGTACGGCGAGACCCCGTCCCTTTGTCTGGAATGATTACGTTGTGGTTAGGTGCGCTATTAATTATTGCAATCACGTGGGCTTTTTACAGTTATAAAACATATTCTAGTGAGCTTGATTTAGAACAAAATAGGCAATACCTCAAACAAGGAAAAGCTCAGTTAGAAGTTGTAAAACAGCAGTTAGCAGAGAAACAAAATAAAACACTCTTTATTAATGAGCTAAAAACACTTCAGCAAGAGGTTTTGCACAAGCAGCAAATATTTAGCTATTTAGAGGAAAGTTCAGATCAGTCTGCAACCGATTACGCTCAGGTAATGCACGATTTAGCGAAGTATCATGAACCTAATATTTGGCTGACCCACATTAAGTTTGTAGGGCAAAGTGTGACGCTTCAGGGTCAAACATCGCAATCAAAATTCTTACCAATTTGGTTTGATAATTTAAAACAGTCGCCATTTTTTATTGATAAAGAGTTTTCAGTTTTAGAGTTATCTACGCAAGCAGGTGTGAGTGAATTTAATGTAGCGACAGACCTTAGTGATGAGGGCGATAAACCATGAGCCAAACAATAAGTAGCCAGAATAATAAAAATAAAGGTTGGCCATTATGGGTCAAATACCAAGCTCAGTTTGCATCGCTGCAAAAACGTGAGAAGTATTCCACCTTATTTGTTGGTTTGTTTATAGTGATTTACCTCGGTCTCTGGTTCGTTATTTTTCCACAGCAAGATGAAGTTGCCAACATACGTTCAAAGCACAATACAACGCTGCAAGAGTTACAGCAGATAAATGCGCAACTCTCCATGTTAAACCAAGCACTAAACTACGACTACACTAAGGTTTTACGCGGTCAAATTGCACAAACCAGAGATGAATTAGCCGAAATAAATAATCAACTTAATAGTTTTAGCCAAGGCTTTGTAGCTGCTAAAAATGTACCTGCCGTTTTAAAAGATTTGCTCGTAGATAGTAGCGACGTAAAAGTGAGTAGCTTTAATGTAAAACCAGCACGGGCTATCGATGTAGAAAAACTAGGTGAACATGATACGCAAACATTATTTTTTGAGCATCAGATGGTAGTTACTTTGCAAGGTAGCTACTTTAGCTTACAAAAATATTTAGCCGCATTAAAAAATAATCAAGATAAGTTATTAATACAAGAGTTTAGTTATCAGGTACTAGAGTACCCTCAGGCTGAATTAACTTTACAAATTGCTACAGTGAGCGCTAATGAAAAATTTATCGCGTTATAGTATTTGTACTTTGGCTTTTTACATTATTGCGCCGAGTGCGCTTGCGCAACTTCGCGATCCGACTCAGCCAAATATGTTCGTGAGTAACAATAGTCCAGTTAAGCAAAGTACAGAACTTAAATTGCAATCTATTATTAAAAACAGTACAGCATTTAAGGCCATTATTTCAGGCCATATTTATCGAGTTGGTGATGCTGTAGATGATTTTCGGGTGCTAAGCATTAACTCAAAACAGGTTGTGTTAGCAAATGATGATAAACAAATAAAATTAGAATTATATGACTATGAAATTAAAAAATAATTTATCTCACCCGTGGCTTGTTCTTCTATTGTTACCTACATTTTTAACTGCGTGCCATAGCTTTAAACCAGGTAAAGAGGTTAAAAATCATATAGAGCAAGAGTTATCTGAAAGACCTACAGAGGCTAAAGTAATTGCGCCTTTACAAATGCCAAGCGAACTTACACAAAGCTTATTGTCATCTATAAATAATGAGCAAACTATAAGTGATGATTTATCTATAAAGCGTTTTGATGTCGCAGCAAATGATGTCGAAATAGGCGCTTTTTTTGCAGGCTTAACAGACGATACCCCTTTTAGTGTTGCTGTGCATCCTGAGGTAAATGGCACAATTAATTTAAATCTTAAAAGCGTTACGTTTAATGAAGTCATTAATGTTATTAAGCGTATGTATCCTTTAGATATTGTTAATGAAGGACGAATTGTACAAGTACTACCAGCCAAAATGCGCACAGAAACAATACCTGTAAATTATTTAATGATGCAACGCCATGGTCAGTCTACAGTGAGTGTTGTTGCTGGTGGGGTGAGTCAATTTGCACAAAGTGGCAGTGGTTCGAGTGGTTCAAGTTCAGGTAATAGTAACCAGCAAAATAGTGAATTTGGCGGCGATAATCAAAGCTTAGATTTGAATGGTTCTCGAATCCAAACAATTAATAAAAACGATTTTTGGAAGGAATTAGAAGTTGCCCTTAAGTCTTTAATTGGCGCAAGCGATGGGCGCTATGTTGTTGCAAGCCCACAAGCTAGTTTGGTAACCGTAAATGCATTACCAAGCGAAATTAGTCAGCTAAAAGAGTTTTTACGTCAAAGCCAAGAAAACCTACAACGCCAAGTTATTCTAGAAGCAAAAATAATAGAAGTAACCTTAAAAGATGAGTACCAACAAGGGGTCAACTGGGAGCGCATAGCCAGTGGTTTAGAAGGCGGTATTTCGTTTGCTACAACAGCGGGTTCTACAATTAGCAATAGTATTTCGGCTGCCATTGGCGGAGCGTCATCGCTGACAATTCAAAAGGGTGACTTTAATGGGGTTATTAATTTGCTAGAAACCCAAGGTGATGTGCAAATGTTATCTAACCCTCGCGTTACGGCTACAAACAACCAAAAAGCAGTTATAAAAGTAGGGCAAGACGAATACTTTGTTACTAATGTATCAAGTACGACGGTAACTGGTACTGCTACAACTACCTCGCCTGAGATTGATTTAACACCGTTCTTTTCTGGTATTGCGCTTGATGTAACGCCGCAAATTGACAAGTACGGCTCAGTCATCTTGCATGTTCACCCTTCAGTAACTGAAACAGAAGAGCAGCTAAAGGTAATTACTTTAGACGATCAACGTTTTGAATTACCTCTAGCGCAGAGCAACATTCGAGAATCAGATACCGTTATTCGCGCTCAAAGTGGCGAAATAGTGGTTATTGGTGGTTTGATGCAAACGTCAACACAGGATGAAGAATCAAAAACACCCGTGCTGGGTGATATCCCCATATTTGGCAACTTATTCAAAAGTATTCGTAAACGCCAAGAGAAAAAAGAACTAATTATTTTAATCAAACCAACCGTTGTTATGCCCGATACTTGGAAAAAACAACAAGGTGAAAGCCGTCAGCTTTTAAAAACATGGTATGAAAACTAACTATGTATTTAAGCTTTTTTAATTTAAGTGAAATGCCTTTCACGCTAACCCCTAACACACAATTTTTTTGTGCACTTGAACCGCACCACGAAGCGATGCAAGTGCTAACAACAGCCATTGAAATGGGTGAAGGGTTTATTAAAGTCACCGGTGAAGTTGGGACAGGTAAAACGTTGCTTTGTAGAAAGCTATTAAACCAACTTGAGCCAGATTACATTGTGGCTTATTTACCTAACTCTTATTTAAGTCCTGAAGAGCTTAGATGGGCGATTGCAATTGAACTGGGTATGGATGTAGATAAAGCATTGGACCAACAAGCACTAGGGCAGCTTATAAATCATCACTTACTCGACTTACAAGAAGATAATGAACGCGTAGTGCTTTTGATTGATGAGGCGCAATGCTTGAGTTGGGAGACTCTAGAGGCGTTGAGATTATTTACAAACTTAGAAACAGAAAGCGAAAAGTTGATTCAAGTTGTGTTATTTGGGCAACCTGAACTTGATGAAAAACTGGCAAACAATAAAGTAAGGCAGCTGCGCCAACGTATCAGTTTTTCGTATAAATTACGGGCGATGACTGGCGCTGAGGTTGTTTATTATATTAATCATCGCTTACAAGTTGCAGGGTTTAATAGGCCTCCTTTATTTAATAATAGTATGGGGCTTAAGATTGCCAGAGCAAGTCGTGGAATTCCTAGGTTAGTTAATATTTTATGCCACAAAGCACTATTACAAGCTTATGGGGAAGGGTTAAATACAATAACAAATCGCCATATTCAGCTTGCCATAAAAGATACCGAAGACTGCTCAAAATATCGAACCGGTCAATATTGGAGCTACAGCGCGTTAATGTTTAGTGTTTTAGCTATTGCTGCCATATGGGTATGGAGGCAGTGGTTATGAGCGTTATAAATAATATGCTTAAAAATATTGAGCAACGTGAAGCTAAACAAGTGAATATTCAAGAAGGTATAAGCGTAAAGCCAATATATGATGTAAAAAACATTGTATTTAAAGCCGCAATTTTACTTATTATGCTAAGTGTCATTTTTTTAGCATACCTGTATTTACCGACCGCCGACAAAAAAGAAACTCAACGTGAGTCTGTTTTACCACAGCAAAAAATGGTTGCGGTTTTGAGCTCTAATTTATCTGATTCTCAAGATGAAAAAAGCACTGTAGAGCCTTTAGTTGAGCAAGAAGTTGTGAAGAAGGCTGTGCAAGTTAAGCAAATAAAACCAGAAGTGAATGATTTAGCTGAATCCAAGTTGAGTGAAGCAACATCACTGGTTTCTCAACCAACGGCTGAGCCGGTTGTAATTGCCGAGGTTAAACAAAGCCCTGCACTAGCTAAAGATAATATGTTAGTGGCTAGCAAAGTTATTGTCAGCAAGCCAAAAACTACTTCAGTGACTAAAACTGAGCCACAAAATACTATGATCAAAAGCGCAGCAGAAACTAAGTCACTACAGGCTTTATTGGTCGAGCAATTAGCAGCAGCTAAACAGGCAATACAGTTTGGCTTATACAACGAAGCTATTAGTGATTTAAACATTATTTTAGCGCAATCGCCTTTACATGTTGAGGCTCGAAATTTACTGGCTGCAACTTACTTTAAACAACAAGATATAAATTCTGCACAGCAGGTTTTGCAATCAGGTATTCGCCAAAACCCTAACGTACTTGAATGGCGTGTAATGCTAAGCAAAATACTCATTATGCAACAACAGTATGAAGGAGTATTACTGCTTTTAAGTGATGAATTTGAATCCCAGGCGAATCTTGATTTTTGGGTGCTGCAAGGTACTGCTGCGCAAAGTGCGAGTAAGCACCACAAAGCACTTGAAAGCTTTAAACATCTTACACAGCTCCAGCCTAGTCAAGCCAAGTGGTGGCTTGCACTTGCAACCTCAAAAGATGCACTAGGAGAGTACCTCGATGCTAAACAGCTTTATAAAGTAGCTCTAGATTTAGGTGGGTTAAATACCGCTATGACCCAGCATGCATTACAGCGTTTAGTTGCACTAAAGGAGGCCGTATGAGACCTAGTTTAAAAATGCGCTTAGGCGATTTACTTGTCCACGAACACATGATCACCGAAGCGCAACTAAGTGAAGCATTAAATGTTCAAGCTGCAACGGGCCGTAAATTAGGTTCGACACTTATTACACTTGAGTTTATTAGTGAGCCACAATTATTACGCTTTTTAGCGCAGCAATTACAGGTACCTTTTTTAGATATATCACAGCGAAAAATATCACACGATGTATCTAAGCTTTTATCTGAGGTATATGCGCGTCGTTACAGAGCACTAGTAATCGAAGACAATGGTGACTCTGTTTTGGTCGGGATGAGCGATCCTGCTGATTTAAGGGGCCTTGATCAACTTGCGACTATGCTTGCTCCTAAACGAATAGATTTAGCTGTTGTACAAGAAAGCCAAATCATGGCTGCGTTTGACAACGTATATCGCCGCACAGATGAAATTACCAACTTTGCAGCACAACTCCATGAAGAATATCAAGACGTAGAAGAATTTGATTTAAACTCTTTAGGTGATGAGACATCCGATGCAACCGTTGTAAAGTTACTGCAATCAATATTTGAGGACGCTGTGCAAGTTCGCGCATCTGATATTCACATTGAGCCAGATGAAGGTTTGCTTCGCATTCGTCAACGTGTAGATGGAATATTACAAGAGCACACTCTTAACCAAGTAAAAATAGCATCGGCACTAGTGCTACGTTTAAAGCTTATGTCGGGATTAGATATATCTGAAAAACGCCTCCCTCAAGATGGCCGGTTTAATATAAAAGTGCGCAGCCATAGTATTGATGTGCGCCTATCTACCATGCCGGTTCAGCATGGTGAATCAGTTGTAATGCGTTTGCTTGATCAATCTGCAGGATTATTATCGTTAGATGAAACAGGCATGCCGGCACACATATTAAAACGTGTGCGCAGTATTATAAAACGCCCACATGGCATGGTTTTAGTTACTGGGCCAACAGGCTCGGGTAAAACAACCACACTTTATGGTGCATTAAGTGAGTTAAACCAACAAGAAAGTAAAATTATTACCGTAGAGGATCCCGTTGAGTATCGTATTGGACGTATTAACCAGGTACAAATAAATAATAAAATAGGGCTAAGTTTTGCCAGTATTTTACGGACCGCTCTAAGGCAAGATCCTGACATCATAATGGTTGGCGAAATGCGTGACCAAGAAACCGTAGATATTGGATTAAGGGCCGCTTTAACAGGCCACCTAGTACTATCAACGTTACATACCAATGATGCAATTACCAGCGCTATGCGCTTAATCGACATGGGTGCACCGGCTTACTTAGTCGCAAGTTCACTGCGAGCGATTATTGCTCAGCGATTAGTAAGGCGAGTATGTAATGACTGTAGAGTACCGTACTTGCCAGATCGCCAAGAAATAAGTTGGTTAAAATATTTAGGCGAAGAGATTACAGATGCTCAATTTTCTAAAGGGCAAGGTTGCACAGCATGTAATCACACTGGTTATAAAGGACGTGTAGGTATTTTTGAGTTGCTCGAAATGGATGATGCAATGATGGATGCATTGCGCGCTAACGATACACAAGGCTTTGCAAAGGCTGCTAAAAATAGTGCTAACTTTTCACCACTCTCGGCTATGGCATTAAATTACGCTAAGAAAGGTATTACCTCTTTAGATGAAGTATTTAAAGTGGCTGAATATATCCCAGAAATAGTAGGGGATATTGATGCAACTATATAGCTATAAAGCGAAAGACAGCAAAGGTGTATTGGTAAAAGGCCAATTAGAAGCGAGTAACCAAGCTGGCGTAGCTGATAGTTTAATGAAGCGTCAATTTATACCCATATCAATTTCTTTAGTTGAAACAAAAAATAATATTAAAATTTTTGATAATTTATTTGTCGAAAAAATAACGCTAGACGACATGATTATGTTTTCTAGACAAATGTATTCGCTACTAAAAGCGGGTATTCCAATTATACGAGCAATGATTGGATTGGCAGATACAACACAAAATAAAGAATTTAAAAATGTATTGATGGAAGTTACCAGGCAACTTGAGCAAGGCCGCGACTTATCCAGTGCAATGGCAATTCATAACGAGGTATTTAGCCGCTTAACCGTGTCAATGGTAATGGTTGGTGAAGGTTCTGGCCGATTAGAAGATGCATTTTATCAACTCGCTATTTACTTTGAAAAAGAACAGGAAACTCGCAAACGAATAAAAGCAGCTATGCGCTACCCTACTTTTGTTATTTTGGCTCTTGTAGCAGCTATGGTTATTTTAAATATTTTTGTAATTCCTACCTTTGCTAGCATGTTTGCCAAATTCGATGCCGAATTGCCGTTAATGACTCAAATATTAATTGGTACTAGCAGCTTTTTTGTTAATTACTGGTGGTTATTGTTGGTAATGGGTATTGGAGCGGTATTTGCGTGGAAGCGTTATTTAAATACAGATGCCGGGCGCTTCAAGTGGGATCAATATAAATTAAAAATTCCATTTATTGGAGATATTTTAAAACGCACATTGCTTGCGCGCTACAGCCAAAGTCTAGCTATGGTATTGCGCTCTGGCGTACCTATGACCACGGGGTTATCGCTAACAGCGCATGCCGTAGATAATAGCTATATGGAAAAAGCGATTATAACTATGCGCCAAGATATAGAAAAAGGCGATAGCTTACTTAGAGCCTCAAAAAGTTCTGAGCTGTTTTCTCAGCTTGTATTACAGATGGTCGCCGTAGGTGAAGAAACAGGCCGGGTTGATGAGTTACTTCAAGAAGCAGCTGATTATTATGAGCGTGAAGTTGATTACGACCTACGTAGTTTAACCGCCAAAATAGAACCTATTTTAACTGTGTTTGTTGCCATTATGGTGCTGATTTTAGCATTGGGTATTTTTATGCCGATGTGGAACATGATGTCGGCAATTAAAGGGAATTAAGGTGAACACAACCACAGCTTACTCAAAAGGTTTCTCATTATTTGAGTTAGTTATTGTTGTTATTTTACTGGCAGTAATTTTGAGCTTTGCTATACCTCAATATATAGGTATTAAAAATCAAGCGCATAATGCAAGCGTAGATGCTATTGCGGGTAGTTTTTCATCGGCTGTTGGGATGGTTAGAGGTCAATGGGAGTTAGAAGGGAGGCCAAATAGTAAGTCAAATAAAACATTTGTTAATTATGGAGGAGTAATAGTTGGTGTTGATGGATCGTTAGGTACACCAACGAGTGACGAAACAGAAAAAAAAGATACTCGTGCAGAGTCTATAAATGCTCATAAATGCCGCCAAGTATTAAATGTAATTTTACAAGATGCACCAAGTAGTACCTCAAGTAGTGAAATATCGATAATAAAAAGTGTAAGTTTTTTAGTTAGGTACAATGCAGAAAGTACGCAATGCGTCTATTATTTAACTCATACCATTGATATTAAAAGTATACCTACCAATACGGGTGAAATATCAGGTTTAACAGGTTTTTCATACTTTGCTAAAACAGGCAAAGTAAAAATATTTAAAAACTAAGTAATTAAAAAGAGGCTTATTTATGAAAACGCAATCGTTAAAAAGTTTACCAATGAATAAACAAGCAGGTTTTACACTTGTTGAATTGATCATCGTAATTGTTATTTTGGGCATTTTAGCTGTTACTGCAGCACCTCGTTTTTTAAACTTGCAAGGTGATGCAAATGCTTCAACACTCGAAGGCTTACAAGGGTCGATTCGCAGTGGTATGAATATTGTAAATGGTAAGTCTATTATTGCTAGTGATCACAAAAAGGCAACGGCTACAGTTACTGTAGATACTGGTGTACCAGTACCTACTGTTTATGGTTACCCAGCAGCAACACTTGCTGCATTTGAAGCATTTTTAGATGTTAGCTTTGCTCCATCTACAGCACCAGACACAGATGACTTTAATATTGATGCGACAACAACAGGAACAGTTATTATATACCCTAATAGTTACATTGCTGATGATGAGTGCAGAATTGAATACATACAAGCAACTGCAACTACAGGGCCTGTTGTAGTAACGGCTCCTACAATTAATATTTTTACTGATGAATGTTAATTAATATTAAATGATAAGCAGTAGTAAGCAACGATTGCGTGGCTTCACACTCATTGAGTTAATTATTACTCTAGTGATATTGGGAATACTGTCGGTAACGGCAGTTCCCAAATTTCTGGGCAGCTCAACAGAAGATGCATACTCATATCGAGACCGTACTTTAAATGCACTGAGAACAGTGCAGTTACGTGCAATGCAAAATACAGCGACAACAAGTTGCCATACGCTTTATATAACCTCCACACTTATTGCTCCCCCCACACCTGATACATGTATCGGTGGCGCAGATACCAACAACACCGTTCATTTAGTGGTACAAATAAACACGCAAAGAAGTGACATAACATTTAGCGCTTTAGATAGTAACGCGAATATTTTTACCCAAATTAGTTTTGATCCTTTAGGTAAATCAAATCAAACTTGTACTACGCAGTGTCGAATAGACGTTGGATTAGCTGGCGTATGCATAAGTGGTGAAGGGCTTATATATGCGTGCCCTTAAAGTAAAAGGTTTCACTTTAATTGAGCTTATTATTGGCATAGTCATGTTTGCTATTGCATTAAGCATTATTACCGCGCTCATTGCCCCGCAAGCAAAAAAAAGTGCAGAGCCAATTATTGCTTTAAGAGCCTCTGAATTTGGTCAATCACTAATGAACGAAATTCAAAGTAAATCGTTTGATGAGCACAGCGATAGAAGCGCTCCTTTTAGGCGTTGCGGCGAAACAACTTTGGGTGCAGAGCCCTGTACAGCAGCAGGCGATTTAGGCACCGACTCAGAATCTCGAACTAGTTATAACGATGTAGATGACTATATTGTACTTTCTAACCAACCTATTACTAATAGCTTAGGTGAGGTGTTAAGCGAATACAGTGACTTTAACTTAGTTATTACAGTCCAGTACGATAGCGACTTTAACGAATTGACCATCAACGATGGCACAACCTTTAAGCGTATTACTATTGAAGTAACATCACCCTTAGGCGAAGTTTACGGATTTAGTGCATATAAAGGGAATTACTAATGCAAAGAGCTAAATACCAAAATGCATTTACCCTTATAGAGCTATTACTTGTCATGGTTATTATTGGTGTTTTAGCCGTAAGTGCATTTTCGTTTATTGGTGCTGGGGTCAGCATTTACTCACAAGGTATTGAACGCCAAGAAGCAGTAGCTCAGGCCCGCTTTTTAATAACGCGACTTAGTAAAGAGCTTCGCCACGCTACGCCAAACTCATTAAGGCTCTCTTGCGATAACAGCACTAGCGGAGCATGTAGTGCTCAGCAGTGCTTAGAATTTACGCCGTTTTTATCAGCGACTCACTATACAAATTACCTACCTACCGTAGCGCCTTTTAATGTTAGCGCTGTTGATTTTGAACTTAATAATTTAACGCAGCCGCAAGCTGGAGATTGGGCAACTATTTACCCATTAAGCAGTGCTGATATATATGATGAAAATAATAGTAAGCGCTTGCAAGTATCAGCATTTAATAGTTCAGCGAGCGAAATTGATGAGTGGCAATTTAGTAAAGCATTTGCCCAAGAGTCGCCGAGTAAACGCCTTTATTTACTTTCAGAACCGGTAAGTTTTTGCGTTGAAGGGCAGTATTTATATAGATATACCAATTACGGTTTTACTATTAATCAATTAGATGCCGTGAGCTTACAAATAAGCAGTGGTGTTAAACGTGATTTATTAGGTATTTACATTGCCAATAATTTAGCGAGCGATTTATTTTTTACTCTTGATGCGCTCTCCTTACAAAGAAACGCTGTGCTTAATGTGAATGCGCAAATGCAATTTAACGATACTGAAGTAATGAACTTTAATCATGAGGTACATATTCCTAATGTACCTTAAAAAAAATCCTCACGGAAAAGCCTTAGCCAGTAAACAAAAAGGGAACTTAATAATTGTTTCTTTGGTAATTATTGTTGCTTTATTAGCACTAGGATTAGCATTAGTTAAAGTGCTTTCTGGTGCATCTCAACAAAATACAATTGAGTACTATGGGGCTCGCGCTTTTATGGCAGCACAAAGCGGCCTAGAAAGTGGTTTAACGCAACTATTTCCAATAAATAGCTCAGTTCAAAGCTGTACATCAGTTACTACTGATTTAACCTTCCAAGCTGCATATTTAGCTAACTGTAAGGTCGAAGTGAATTGTAGCGAATATATAGGCTTACCCGATAGCAGTACGGCGAATGGACTTGTGAATATATATTATCTACAAAGCAGTGCAACGTGCGCCGCAATTGATTGCCCTGCAGGGAGTAGCTGCAGAAAAGATTATTGGCAAACACAAAGAACGCTCAGTGTGGAGGCTAAAACTTTACCATGATGAAAAATGCATTAGTCATTATATTTTTTAGCTGCGTGTTGCTTTGTAATTACGCAAACGCGGTACCGCCTAAAATTGAAGGGCGCTATATTGAGCTGCAAGACACATACACATCACCTATTTGGACAAAAATAAATTTTCAACAGCAATACATAACACCTCCTGCTGTTTTTATGCTCTCAACAAACCAAGGCGGAAACCCCGCAATAATAAGAATACGTAATATAACCACAACCAGCTTTGAGGCACTACCTCTTGAGCCTTCGGGTGAGGATGGTGAGCACGTTACGATGGGAGCTCATTATTTGGCTGTTGAATATGGCGTACATGAGTTTCCTGATGGAACAATCATGGAAGTAGGAAGTACCGATTTATTATTAGAGCTACAGTATGGTCCTAAGTCAGGCTTCTCCCCATTTACGCCAAAAGGTTATAAACAGTTAATCTTTGCTGAGCCATTTTCACAAAGGCCGAACTTTTTCCATTCATTACAAACGCTCAACAGCATAGATAGTAATCCACCTACTCAAGCATTAGTGCCTTTTTTGACCGTTGCAGTAGAAAGTAATTCTTTATCTGCTAGCGGCGTTAATATTGCTTTAGAAGCATCTGAAACAGCACTTGGGCTTATAAAAACCGAAACTGTTGCCTATATGGCCGTAGAGCCTGGAAGTAACCGCACATTTTCTGATGATAATGGCGTTGAGGTATCGTGGGAAACTTTTTTCACAGGCTTTGAAGTTGACGGCTGGAGCAATGGCTGTAATTACTTTAGTTTTATTAATAACTTTAGTGTGGCTCCGTTAGTTGTAGCAAGTAAAAACTCACGCCAAGAAGACGATGGCGGGTGGCTACGCAGCTGTAACCTAAGGACCGACAGGTTAGGGCTAGTTGTTGACGAAGATCGTGATGGCGATAACGAGCGCCGCCACGTAAACGAGGAAGCATCAATACTCGCCATGACCAGTACCTTTGTATTTAATGGTGATATTTTAGATTGTGATACGTTATTCCCAGGCGCTATTTCTACTTATAACAATGGTGAAGTGCAGCTGGTGCAGGGAGTAGAAATAACCGATGGTAATGCGCAGTTTGTCACCACCACAAGTTTAATTTCTACAGCGCTGACAAGCCCTCCTTTGTGTAATGGTCAGGCGTGTGTTGCTGGTGGTTATAACTCTTTAGAACCGAATCAAGCGGCGCAGGTGCCAACGGTTACAAATGATGGTAGCTCAACAGGGCCCGTACCTACTTCTTTAGCTGGCGACTATTATTACGATGAGTTGCAGTTAAGTATGCTGGAAACAGAGTACAGAGTAACAGCGCCTACACGTATTTTTTTAAAAGACACAACCTCACTTCTATCAACTTCATTTTTGAATATAGGTAAAACAAATATAGTAGTAGAAACTGGCGCGTACTTGGCTATTTATGTGGATGGTGCGGTTGCTATTGCAGCCGATGCAAATATTGCGGGCTATATTGTTGCAACTGGTGAGGTAAGAATCGCTCAAAATGTAACGTATCAGGGATCAATTACATCGGCTACTCAAATTATTACCGAAGGGAGCTCAACGTTTGACGCCCTACCAGTACCCGAAAGTATCCCTGGTTTTTGTGGTATTTATACACCAGAAACACTGGATCATTATCGTTTAACAATAAGCGATAACAAAGGTCTGACGTGTGAAGCTAAAGAAATGACACTAACAGCCTGCGCTAATGATGCCTGCGACTTATTATTTGCGGAACCCTCTAGTTTAAACCTTTCTCCAGATAATAGTGGTCAGCAAAGTTGGGTTACAGGGGAGAATATTAATTTTACAGGCTCAACAACTGTTGAGTTTGCTAAACGTACAACTGGTAGCGTTACATTTGGATATAACACCGCTGATCCTTCTGCACCTCTTCGTTGTTATATCGGTGGTAATAATGTTGGTTTGAGTGGCTGTAAAGTTACGTTTTCTGATGCTGGATTTATTTTTAATAATGATACAGATGGAAATACTACAATTCCTACTCAGTTATCAGCAAAGCCTTCAAATACTGGATTTAATGCAAAAGCGCTATCTATTCAAGCGGTAAAAACAAATACCACTACGGGCGTATGCGAAGCTGCATTTCCCGCTGGTGGCGATGTAAGCTTAGATTTATCGTATACATGCAGTGCTGGTGCAAGTTGCTCTGATACGGTTTCACTTAGTAACAACAATAATACCTTTGCGGTCGAGCAAGCAGCTAAATCGTTCACGCTAAACTTTGATAGTGAGTCTAAAGCCCCGATTGTTATAAATTATCCCGATGCAGGAAAGTTGAGTTTAAATGTAAAAACCAACTTAATTTTAGACCCACTAACTAACTTATCAGTAAATTTAACGGGTAGTTCAAATGAATATGTCGTAAAACCATTTGGATTAGCCATGGAGGTAGCAAGTGATGGTTATGCAGCAGATGCCAATGGGAGCTTATTTAGATTAACGGGCGAAGCATTTGATTTAAAAATGAATGCGGTGCAGTGGCAAACAGGGCAAGACACTAACAACGATGGTTTCCCAGACAACTACAGCAATATTACAAATAACACCATTGCCAAGCATTTTATTACAGAGCAACTAATTGTAGAGGCATTACTTAAAGCGCCTACGCCAGGCATTCAAGGTACGCTTGAAGCGATGAGTACTGTTGCCTTTAATGACACAGGTAGTTTGAGTGAATCTATATCGCAATATAATTACGACCAAGTTGGCATAATTGATTTAACAGCAGGCCTTCAAGATGCCGATTATTTTGGTGCGGGAGATGTAAAAGGTGAGCTATATAACGTTGGTCGTTTTGCACCTTCGCAGTTTCAGGTAGTGGGGGTTCAAGCCGCCGCGCAATGCACGCAATACGGCAGTAATTTAACTTATCTTGATCAACCTTTTGAACTTGGCTTTACAGTACAAGCACAAAATCAAAATGGTGAGCTAATGGCTAATTATAAAGAGGGCTTTGATAAATCGAGTGTAGACGTTAATGCCGAAAATAATGAAGTAGGTAACTATGTACCTGCAACTAATTTTACTAGCCGCTTAGTAAACCTAGGAAATAACAACTGGGGAGATATAAGCGACGGCCAATGGCAAATGAGCCAACTCAACACGACACTTAAAAGATTAGGTGTAGGGCAAGCAGACGGACCGTTCGCTATGGTGAGCTTAATGGCAACGCTTTCTGACATAGAAGGAGCAACACTTATTGATGCAAATGATAAACCTAATACACAAACAGCATGCTCGGGTGGTTGTAATAGCGTACGACTAAATGCATTGCCAATAGAGTTTAGGTTTGGACGTTTAGTCCTTGGCAATAACGCAGGCTCCGATCTCGACCCTTTACTTATTCCTATGCAGGCTCAGTATTACAACGGCAGTGGATTTGTAAATAACGCTGAAGATAACTGTAGTGTATTTGATCATACCCAAATTACTCAAATATCACCTAGCAGCCCACAATTAACCTATAAATATGGGACTGGTGTATCTGGCCAGCTAGAAGCGGGAGTATATCCGCCAGATAACGGTATTTATGCACAGCCAAATGGTTTGGGTGAATTTACCTTAGAATATAATACTTATGATTGGTTAAAGTGGGATTGGCAGGGCGATGGAACACAGCTTGATCCTCGTACTATTTTACAATTTGGACGCTTTAGAGGAAATGATCGGGTTATTTACTGGCGTGAAACACGCGAATAGTTGTAAACTAATATAATAATTGAACAAAGCTTGTGTTTTGTGCTGCAAGTACATAGCATAAGGCTTTAATTATAAAAAATAATAACGACCAAATAATTGCCGCTTTTTGGGACTGGAATATATGCGAATTACTCCTTTATCTCTGTTAATTTCAGCTAGTTTGTTAGCTAGTAGTGCATTTGCACAAGACACAGCTACAGTGACTGGAATTGACTCAGAGATTAGTGTTAAACAGACAGAATACGATAACTCGACAAGAATACTTGAAAAACATCTTAAAGAAGAAAGTCAGTTACAAAATCAATTAGAGCTACTTCGTTCTCGTTCTACAGAGCTAGATAAAGAAAAAAACCAAGCGCTCGATGCGATGAACGAAATGTACCGTCGTTTAATTGACGATCCCACTATTAATATTAGTGCGGCTCAATCACGCTATCAAAAAGCGGTGATTGATCATAAGCAAAATAAAGATGACATTTCTATGCAGTTGGCGGCAATTGCATCCCACCGTAAAGATATAGAACAAATTCGTGTTGCTAAGCATACGCTTTTAAATACATTAGAAAGTTTAAAAGAGCAGTTAACTACAGCCCGCGTAGAGCGTTTACGTAACGAGTTTACACGTGAAGGTACGCTTGAGGTTAACCACACTATTAACTGTAAGCGAACAGAAACGCTAGCAGCATGTGAGCAACGCGGTCAGCAAATGGGTCTACAAAAAGCAACTAAACGCTTTGTTGATCAAATTTTTGCAAATCTAACAGAAGAGCGCATTGTTGAGCCAAAACGTAATTTGGCGGGCGCTCAAGTACAAATATTAAGTAGCCATGTAGTTAACAGTGCATTTAGCGGCCAAGGTAATTACAACGTTAACTTAAGCGTAACTATGCGCGGCGAAGTTAATAGCAGCCGTTTATGTAGCTTATTAAGCATAGATAACCGCTATTGTTCTGAGTACGGCACGCCACTTACGGCTGCTTATCAACCAGCGTATAACAATACATTTACCGATAGTCAGTTAACATTCAGTAATAGCGCGGATAATAGCAACACGGTGTCGGTTTCTCGTTTAAATGAGCAGCCAGTACGTGATTATTCAGTTAAACCTGCATCGGTGAAAAAAGATTACCCTTCTATCCTTAATAAGAAGAAGGATCAATCAGTAGAGCTAACATTACGATCAAACGTATACGACGATGAAGTGTTTATCGATGGTGTAAGCTTTGGCTCAACACGCTTGATTACACGTTTACCGCCGGGCATTCATAACATTGAAATACGTAAACTTGGTTATAAACCTTATCAAGCACGTGTTGATTTGAATAAAGCGCAAACAATTAATGCAAATTTAGTAAAAAAGCCTAAGTCGATTGCTGCACCGACCTATACTCGAGAGCAACCAGAAGTAACAACACGCCAGGTTAGTGAAAACGTTAATGTATTAAATGCAAACGTTGAAACGCCGGTTGTCGTTATTCCTGCAGGCAAATTTAAAATGGGCGATATTAACGGCAATGGTTTAGCTAATGAACGTCCAGTAATTGAAAAAGTAATAGCAAATTCTTTCGCTATGCAAAGTAAAGAAGTAACTGTGGGTGCCTACGAAAAGTTTGTAGCAAATACAGGTTATAAAACTCAAGCGGAAAAAAATAAAGGGTGTGCGTATTATTTAAATGGCGAACCAGTATGGGAAGCAAATTTAAATTGGCGTAATCCTGGTTTTGAGCAAGGCAGTGACTTTCCTGCTGTATGTTTAACTTATAACGATGCAAAAGCTTATGCTGAGTGGTTATCTGGTCAAACAGGACAGCAATTTCGTTTACCTAACGAAGTTGAGTGGGAATACGCAGCACGCGCAGGAACTGAAACAGAATACCCTTGGGGTAACGAAATTGGTAAAAACCTAGCTAACTGTGGTTGGTGTGGTAGTGAATGGTCAAACAGACGTGCATCACCAGTAGGTTCTTTTTCTCCAAATGCATTTGGATTATACGATACCGTAGGCAATGTATGGGAATGGACCGATAAAGAATCAGGTGAGTCTGATGTAGCAGTAAGAGGCGGAGCGTGGAACTTTGCACCAAGCCTTGCTCGTGCATCTACGCGTTTAATTTTAGCGCCTGATTTTAGATCTAACTACATTGGTTTTCGCTTAGTTCGCGAACGATAAAACTCAATTAAGGAAGCTTTGCTTCCTTTTTTCACAAATTCACAAAGGCGCTGCGCTTTATATTGCTCATATAGTTGAGCATGTTAAAGTGAGGCAGCTAATATAAGAACGTATTTCAAAGGTCATCCAGCCTCATGTTTAAAAAACTCCGTGGTATTTTTTCTAACGATCTATCGATCGACTTGGGTACAGCCAATACCCTAATTTATGTAAAAGACGAAGGCATTGTATTAAATGAACCTTCTGTTGTTGCTATCCGCCAAGAGCGTGCTGGTGGACCTAAAAGTGTTGCATCTGTAGGTACAGAAGCAAAGCTTATGTTAGGTCGTACACCGGGTAATATAAAAGCGATTCGTCCAATGAAAGACGGTGTTATTGCTGACTTTTTTGTAACAGAAAAAATGTTACAACACTTCATTAAACAAGTGCATAACAATAACTTTATGCGTCCAAGTCCGCGTGTACTAATTTGTGTACCGTGTGGTGCTACTCAAGTAGAAAAACGTGCAATACGTGAATCTGCAATGGGTGCAGGTGCTCGTGAAGTTTACTTAATTGAAGAACCAATGGCAGCAGCTATTGGCGCAGGCTTACCAGTATCAGAAGCAACAGGTTCTATGGTTGTTGATATTGGTGGTGGTACAACTGAAGTTGCTATTATTTCACTTAACGGCGTTGTTTACTCATCATCTGTTCGTATTGGTGGTGATAAGTTTGACGAAGCTATCATTAATTATGTACGCCGTAACTTTGGTAGCTTAATTGGTGAAGCGACAGCTGAAAATATTAAGCATCAAATTGGCTCTGCGTTTAAAACTGATGAGCCAATCGAAATTGAAGTGCGCGGTCGTAACCTTGCTGAAGGTGTTCCGCGTTCATTCACACTTAACTCGCACGAAATCCTAGAAGCTCTACAAGAGCCATTAATGGGTATTGTGAGTGCAGTAATGGTTGCGCTTGAGCAATCACCACCAGAGCTGGCATCAGATATTTCTGCACACGGTATGGTACTTACTGGCGGTGGTGCATTGTTAAAAGATTTAGACCGTTTATTAATGGAAGAAACGGGTATTCCGGTTGTTGTTGCTGATGATCCACTTACATGTGTTGCACGTGGTGGTGGTAAAGCATTGGAAATGATTGATGTTCATGGTGGTGACGTTTTTAGTTACGACTAATGAAATTAATGTTTGGACGCACAGTCTCTTTGCAACTGCGACTTTTTGTCGCAGTGCTTTTGAGTATCGCACTCATTGTTGGAGACAGATATACGCAAGGTGGTACCGTTGTTCGTACCAGCCTCAATACCTTAGTTAGCCCACTAATTTATGTTGCTAATTTACCCTACGAATTATTTAGCTTAAGTGCTAAAAGCCTGCATACGCGAGAGCAACTTCTTACTGAAAACGAAGCGCTGAAAAAAAAGCAAATGCTACAAAGCGAGCAACTTCAGCAGTATCAATTTCTAGCCAGAGAAAATCAAAAACTACGCGCCTTATTAGGCTCATCTGCAAAACAATCAAATCGTAAAATTATTGCTCAAGTACTTTCTGTGCATTCAAATCCGTATAGCCATCAAGTTGTTATAAATCGTGGTACCACCGATGGACTTAGTGAAAGCCAAGCCGTAATTGATGAGATGGGTGTAGTAGGGCAATTAACTAAAGTAGGGTCAACTACGTCACGCGTATTACTCATGACCGACACTACGCATGCCACACCTGTGCGTATACTGCGTAACGATGTACGAACGGTTGTTGAGGGCATAGGTAAAATTAACGTCGTTAAGCTCTCTCACGTTCCGCACAGCTTAGATGTGCGAATTGGCGATGTACTTGTTACATCAGGATTAGGTGGCACATTCCCTGAGGGGTATCCGGTAGCTGTAGTAACCGAAATAAACCGTGATGAAGGCCGTCCGTTTGCACAAGTTTTTGCAGAGCCTATTGCGCAATTAGATCGCATTCGTTTGCTTGTTATTTTATGGCGTAATCAACAGGAGCAAATCAGCGATGATTAATCGTTATTCATTGTTAATTGCGCTAAGCATCTTTTTTGCGTTAATAATGGCATTAATGCCACTCCCATTTTCGTTTGAACCATTTAGGCCTGACTGGGTTTTACTTGTACTTATGTATTGGTCACTTGCAGTACCTCATCGTTTAAATATTGGTACAGCTTGGGTTGTTGGCTTATTAATAGATTTAGCATCTGGCTCACCGCTAGGTGTGAATTCGCTTACATTTTCAATATGTATATTTGTAACTGCGAGTAATTTTCAAAAAATTCGTAACTTTTCGCTTTGGCAGCAAAGCTTATTAATTGGTTTATTTTTAACGCTTTATCATTTAATGCAGTTTTGGCTAAATCACTTTTTGTTAGGTGTTTACTTTAATCCACAGTACTTATGGCCAGTAGCAACCGGAATGGTTAGCTGGTTTTGGGTCTTTTTATTACTTCGTAAATATCGCAGACATTTTAGGATCAGGTAATGACTACCGCAGTATATTTGGCATCAGCCTCTCCCCGTCGTAAAGAGTTATTAAGTCAATTAGGTGTCGAATTTACACAGTTTAGTGTTGATGCAGATGAAAGTGTACTTCCAAACGAACAACCTAGAGCACTTGTTGAGCGTTTAGCGCGCTTAAAAGCTCAAAGTGGTGTAGAGCTTGGATATACTGATCGCCCTGTACTTGGTAGTGATACAGTGGTTGTTATCGATAACGAATCACTGGGTAAACCACGCGATAAAAACGATTTTACAAATACATTAAAACGCCTGTCAGGTAACACACATCAAGTACTTACCGCTGTAGCATTTGCGACGCAAAATGATGTAATTAGCTGCGTTGTAAGTACTGACGTTACTTTTAAAACCTTAACAGATGAAGAAATTAATGCCTACTGGGAGACAGGTGAGCCACAAGATAAAGCCGGCGGATATGGTATCCAAGGTTTAGGTGGTCGCTTTGTAACTCATATTGCGGGTAGCTATTTCTCCGTTGTAGGCTTACCTTTATATGAAACCGAACAATTATTAAAAACATTCTTAAGAAGGTAACATGAGTACAGAATTACTGATCAATGTCACACCGAGCGAAAGCCGTGTTGCCCTAATAGAAAACGGTGTACTGCAAGAAATACAGCTAGAGCGAATTGGTAATCTAGGTATTGTAGGCAATATTTACCTAGGAAAAATAAGTCGTGTACTTCCGGGTATGCAGGCTGCTTTTGTTGATATCGGCCTTGAAAAAGCCGCATTTTTGCATGCATCCGATATTGTAAATAGTGCCTCTATTGTTGAAGGCGTAGACGACGTACCAATAAAAAAAGTACAAGACATTAGAGAGTTAGTTCGTCAAGGCCAATACATTATGGTGCAAGTGGTAAAAGATCCGCTAGGCACTAAAGGCGCAAGACTCACCACAGATATAACGATACCTTCTCGCTATTTAGTGTTTATGCCAGATGCGACCCATGTAGGGGTTAGTCAGCGTATTGAAACTGAAGAAGAGCGCTCACGCCTTAAAAAAATAGTCGCAGAATATGGCGATGAAAATGGCAGCTTTATTGTACGTACAGCAGCCGAAGGCGCTAGCGAAGCAGAATTACGACACGATGCCGGTTTTTTAAGAAAACTGTGGGAAAAAATTACAGCTCGTCGCAAAAAAACCAGTAAGGCCAGCATCCTTCACGAAGATTTAACGCTTGCCTTTAGAACCCTACGTGACTATGTAGGCGAAGATATGGAACGCATTCGCGTTGACTCTAAACTTACTCATGAAGAGCTAAAGTTATTTACTGAAGAGTTTGTTCCACAACTGTCTCAAGTACTCGAATACTATCCAGGTGAGCGACCTATATTTGATTTGTTTGACGTTGAAAACGAAATTCAAAAAGCACTACATCGTAAAGTCACGCTAAAATCTGGTGGTTATATAATTATTGACCAAACAGAAGCAATGACGACTGTTGATGTTAATACTGGTGCATTTGTAGGACATCGTAATTTAGAAGAAACAATTTTTAATACCAACGTAGAAGCAACCTCTGCAATTGCTCGCCAGCTTAGGCTGCGTAATTTAGGCGGTATTATCATTATCGACTTTATAGATATGGTAAGTGAGGATCATAAGCGCCGAGTATTACATTCACTTGAATCAGCACTCGCAAAAGATCGCACTAAAACAAATATCAATGGGCTTTCAGCACTTGGGCTTGTTGAAATGACGCGTAAACGTACACGCGAAAGCTTAGAACATATTTTATGTGATGTATGCCCGGCGTGTTCTGGTCGTGGATCGCAAAAAACAGTTGAAACAGTGTGCTACGAAATACTGCGTGAAATAGTACGCGTTAATCGAGCATACGCTGCCGATAAGTTTATGGTATATGCAGCGCCAGCTGTAAGTGAAGCCTTACTAAACGACGAGTATCATAACCTTGCCGAGCTTGAACTATTTATTGGTAAGCAAGTCAATATTCAAACAGAGAGCTTATACAGCCAAGAACAGTTTGATGTGGTAATGATGTAATGAAAGCAAAAGCGGTCTGTTTTTTTTGTTTTAGAAAATTATGGCAGACCTGCGCCATAATTTTGGTATTACTGGCCGTTATTGTTTCAATTTTAAAATATACCCTTCCGTATGCAAACGAATACAAAGGGAATATAGAAAGCTATTTACACGAAAAGTTTGAAATAAGCTTATCTATAGGTGAAATATCAGCTAGTTGGCAGGGCAGTGGTCCTGCATTAGTATTAGAGAATTTATCGTTTAAAGATAACGAAACTGCACCAATATCACTCACCATTGCTAAAACCAGCTTAGAGCTAAACTTATGGGAAAGCTTAAAAGCGCTGCAACTTAGATCTAATTATTTTGTTATTAATGGTTTTCATACCAGTGTAAATATTACCAACTTATTTAAAACCGGTGACAACGACGAAGTCTCTTTTGAGCAAAAAGAGCTAATTGAAGAACTGTTTTTGGGTAAAACGGGTCATTTTGCAATAGAAAATTCCAGTATTAACTTTGTTCTAGAAGACGGTAAAGAGCGTAAGTTACTCCTCAAAAATATTGTTTGGCAAAATGAAGATGAGCAGCATCTTGGTAGTGGGAGCTTAGCATTGCCGGGTATTTCGGTCGGTGATTTTGATGCGCGCATAGCACTTACTGGCGATACCCTAGAGCAAGTTGCGGGCGACATTTATGTGCAGGCTAACAAAGTCGATGTATCTAACTGGTTAGCGCAATATATAAATACGCAAAAGCAACAACTGCATAGCGATATTAATTTACAAGCGTGGCTAAAACTAGATAAAGGTTTTGTAAGCGATATAAAAATGCAGTGGCTACCAAGCTTTGTGCGTTGGCAGCGAGAAGAGCAAAGCCAACAAGTTAGTTTGAGTGAAGGTGGCTTTCACTTATACCCAGATCAAAATAGCTGGCACTTAAAAAGCACAGGTTTAACATTTAATAGTAATGATAAAGCATGGCCAAGTTTAGAGTTTGAAGCTCAACTAGGGGCGAAAAATGAAGTGTGGCTCCATCAAGTTGATTTTGAATTACTGAGTAACCTAGCAGGGCTAAGTAATTTTAATGCACTTGAACCATTTTTAGAGCGCCAACCTAGTGGGCAAATAGATCAAGCTTATTTAAATTTCTCTAATGCACAGCAATGGCAATTATGGTTTGAGGCTGACAATATTGGCTGGCAAGAATTAAGGTCGGTACCTGCAGCACAAGGACTTAGAGTAAATGGTTTACTTAATCAAAGTAGTGGTCGAATAAATTTATTTGGCGAAAATGGCACATTAGTTACAGGCGAAAGCTTTAGCAACGACATAAATTATAATCAGCTAAATGTAGAGCTAGATTTAGCTAAGCGAGATGATGGCTGGCATATAAGTAGTGACAATATATGGTTTGATAATAATGAAGTTACTGTTGCTGCAGAATTACAAATTAGTCTAACAGATGATCCTCGATTAGATCTTTACGCTGAAGCCTTCGCCCCAGATGCCAAAATTGCAGGTCATTACTTCCCATTAAAAGCTATGAGCCCTGAGCTCGTTAGCTATTTAAATGGTGCAATTAAAGGCGGAGAAGTATCTAAAGCACAAGTCTTATTTGCAGGACCTTTATCTGGTTTTCCATTCACCGATGGTAGTGGCCAGTTTGGTGTATTAGCGCAAATAGATAACGCAACCTATGAGTTTGATCCTGATTGGCCTTTGGTCACCAATGCCGACGTACAGCTACATTTTGATAATGAGCGTATGGACATATATAGCCAGCAAGGTAAGTTGGTTAATTTAGATATTGGTAATAGTGTACAGGTAAGCATTGCAGATTTAATGCATGCTGATGAACTTATTGTGCAAATTGATAAAAAAGCACAAATGGAAAAGTTACATGACTTTTTTGCAGCGACACCTATTGCCAAACCTCTTGCTGAAATTTTTAAAGTTGTGCAGGGCAAAGGCGAAGCCGATGCCAGTATTGAGCTTTTAGTAGGCTCAAAGTTTAAAGGCGGGGCCAGTGTTAGCGGCAAGGTTAATTTAAATGACTTGCCAGTATTTATAGCAACGCCAGGGATTGAGCTTAAAAACTTAACTGGCGAGCTTAATTTTAAAAACGACAATATCACACTTAAAAATGCGACTGCGAAATGGTTGGGCATGCCGCTAACTATTAATTACAGCAGTAAAAGTGATGAAAAAAATTACCAAGCAAACATAGATATAAACGCCAAAATTGACGCCGATACACTAATAGATAGTGGGAAAGGTATATTAAAAAATTATTTAAGCGGGCAAAGTGATGTTGATATTGGCTTAGTACTTAATTTTACCGAGCAAGGCTTTAATTACCGTGCACAGGTAAACTCAGAACTACTTGGCTTAACGAGTAACTTACCCGCACCTTATAATAAAAATAGCGAACAAATGTGGGCGCTTGATGCGGTAGTACAAGGTGATGATATTTCTAATCTCATTACAGCAAACGCTAATCAACTGTTTTACTTTAATGCTATTTTAGAAAATGGAAAATCACAGTTTAGTAATGTCCATTTTGTGCTCGGAAAACAAGATTTAGGATTAAACCAAAAAGACTTAAGCGTAAATATAAATCTTGAACAGAGTGAACTAGTGCCTTGGTTTGATCTGATTGATCAAATAATTAATGCTGGTAAAGCAAACCCAGATCAAGAATCAAAAGGGATTATGCCACCGCTTAATGAGGTTGTCGCAAATATAGGTTTACTTGATGCGAGTAACATCATTTTTAATGATTTTGAAATGCGTTTAGCACCATCAAAAGACGATTTATACCTAAAGCTAAATGCTAAAGAACTTAGAGCTGGGGTTTTTATCCCTACATCACAGCCTAGCCAGCCCATACGAATTAATGCCGATTACTTAAGGCTTAATTTTGCACCGCACAATGAGCAAGCACTTGAAATAACAGATGTACTTCCTGAGAAAGACTTGAGCTGGCTTACTAAAATACCTGCTATTGAGTTTGAATGTAGTGATTGCAAAATTGACCGCTACCAACTTGATAAAGTGAGTGCGTCATTATTAGGTGATGGAGAGCGTTTATCAATATCAGAACTTGTAGTCGATAAAGGCGATCATGTGCTGCGCACTAAAGGGCAGTGGCAAAATGGATTAACAACGCTAAGTGGCGAGCTTAAAAGTGATGACATAGGCGCATTGTTTGGTGAGTTTGATATAACCTCCGCGATTAAAGACTCAAAAGCCGATCTAAATTATGATCTTACTTGGCAAGCAGCCCCTTATAATTTTGATGTGAAAAGTTTAAGTGGCGAGATAGCTTGGGATTTAGGAGAAGGTCACTTAACTGAAGTTAGCGATGGCGGGGCACGCGTATTTTCGTTACTGAGCCTTGATTCATTAGTACGCAAGCTGAAACTTGATTTTAGAGATGTATTTTCAAAGGGCTTTTTTTATAACAGCATGCAAGGCACTATGCAGTTAGAAAATGGTATCGCTTACACTAAAGATACCAAAATGGACGGCGTACCTGCCGATTTAACCATTAAAGGTTATGCAAATTTAAACACGCTTGATATAGATTATGACCTTGCTGTTGCGCCGCAGGTAACCTCGAGTATTCCGGTTATAGTTGCATGGATGGTAAACCCAGTAACAGGGCTTGCTGCCTTAGCAATTGATAAAGTTATTCATTCTGCGCGCGTCATCTCAGAGATCAACTTTAAAGTAACGGGTAAAATGAACGATCCTATTGTTCAAGAACTCGACAGAAAAAGTCGTGAAGTTACGCTTCCTCAAGCTGCGCAAAATCAGCCACAAGCATCAGTCGATTTAAAACTTAAAGATGCACAAGTAACAGTAACGCAATGAACAAAACTGAAATACTAAGCACTCCCACAATAGTTGCCCTGCAAATGTGTTCAGGGCTAAACCCTGATGACAACATAGCAAGCTTAAAGCGTGCACTTAAAACACTCCCCGCAACAAGACCATTACTTGTTTGTTTGCCTGAGGCTTTTTTAGTGTTTAGTAAAAGTGGTAACGATACGTTACGTGTTGCTAAGCAAGTTGAGCGATACAAACTACAACTTAGTGAATTGTGCCAACACCATAATATTTGGTTAAATGCAGGGACAATGCCTGAGCCATTTAACGAACATAAATATTATGCAGCATCGCACTTATATAATAATCAAGGCGAGCTGGTTGCAACGTATAACAAAATACATTTATTTGATGTAAACGTAGATGACAAAACCGGTAGCTACCGAGAGTCAGATTTTACCCAAGCAGGTAGCGATGTGGTTGTTGTTGATTCTCCCTTTGGTAAAATAGGCTTAACAGTATGTTATGATCTGCGCTTTAGTGGCTTATTCAACGAACTAGTACGCCAAGGCGCCGATATTATTTTAGTACCAAGTGCATTTACAGTCGTCACAGGACAAGCGCATTGGCAGCCATTATTAGCAGCTCGCGCAATAGAAACACAATGTTATGTAGTTGCAGCAGCTCAGTACGGTACACATGAAAATGGCCGACAAACATATGGCCACAGTATTATTATTTCGCCTTGGGGAAGTATCCTGAGTGAATTGCCAACAGGCACCGGTTTTATAAGCTGCAACGCAGATTTAGACCAGTTACAAAAAATTAGACGAGATATGCCCGTGCAGTCTCATCAACGATTTAGAGAGCATTTATTATGAATTCGGTTGAACAGCATTTACTACACGACAGCCAGCTAAATAGAGAAGAGCTCGAAAAAACGCTCGCTTACATACATCAGCATAAAGTGGATTACGCCGATTTATATTTTCAATCAAGCCACCACGAATCATGGGTGCTTGAAGACGGCTTAGTTAAAGAAGGCTCTTATAACGTTGAACGTGGCGTTGGTGTACGTGCTGTAAGCGGCGAAAAAACAGGATTTTCTTACTCTGATGCAATAAATCTTGAAGCGCTAAATAAAGCGGCTACAGCGGCTCGTAGCATTGCAGATGCTGGCGAAGATAGAGCGATTAAAGTATTTAGTGATGTTAAAGCTAAAGAGCAGTTTGCACCACATCAACCAATTTCGAGTATGAGCGATACCGACAAGGTGAGTTTATTACGCGAACTTGAAAACTATATTCGTGAACTAGCACCCGATGCAGAGCAAGTAATTAGTTCAATGTCGGCTGTATACGAAGAAGTATTAATCGCAGCAAGTGATGGTACGTTTGCCACCGATATTCGCCCGCTTATTCGTTTAAACTGCTCAGTACTGCTTGAAAAAAATGGTCGCCGTGAACGCGGTGGCGCAGGTGGTGGTGCACGTTTAGATTATGGTTACTTTAAAGAACTTGTTGACGGTAAACCGCGTTGGATGGAATTTGCAGAGGAAGCAGTACGCCAAGCTAAAGTGAATCTTGAGGCTATTGATGCCCCTGCAGGTACTATGGAAGTAGTACTTGGTAACGGTTGGCCAGGTGTACTTTTACACGAAGCGGTAGGGCATGGGCTTGAAGGCGACTTTAACCGCAAAGGCGCGTCTGCGTTTAGCGGTAAGGTTGGCCAAAAAGTAGCGTCTGAGCTATGTACTGTTGTTGATGATGGCACAATGGCCGATCGCCGTGGTTCACTAAATGTGGATGATGAAGGTACGCCAGCCGCTTACAACGTACTCATCGAAAACGGTATTTTAAAAGGCTATATGCAAGATAAGCTAAACGCGCGTTTAATGGGGGTAAGTCCTACTGGTAACGCACGTCGTGAGTCTTATGCACACTTACCAATGCCTCGCATGACTAACACCTACATGTTAGGCGGAGAGCACAGCCAAGCCGATATTATCAGTAGTGTTAAAAAAGGGGTATTCGCGCCTAACTTTGGCGGCGGACAAGTTGATATTACCTCAGGTAAGTTTGTATTTAGTGCATCAGAAGCGTACTTAATTGAAAATGGTAAAATTACTCAACCAATTAAAGGCGCAACGCTTATTGGTAACGGCCCAGAAGTAATGCAGCAAATATCTATGGTTGGAAACGACCTTGCCCTTGATAAAGGTGTGGGTGTTTGTGGTAAAGATGGTCAAAGCGTACCAGTAGGCGTAGGCCAACCAAGCCTTAAAATTGATCAGTTAACGGTCGGTGGTACAGCTTAAATATTACTCAAGCGCGAAGTGAATTCGCACCTACGTGCTTGATGTTTATTGTAGGTGAGGTTTTACACCTCGCTTTTTACTTTTAAGCAGGGCTCTATGCGCGAAGTAAATTCGCACCTACGATTTGCATTCTTACTTTGGGTAGGTGAGGTTTTACACCTCGCTTTTTAAATACAGACTTAGAAATAGAGCGCGAAATAAATTCGCACCTACGATTTGTATTTTTACTTTGTGTAGGCAAGGTTTAGGCTTCTCCTTCGTCCTCTTTATTTTTTTCAGCCTCTTTATACCATAACGCAAAAAAGCACTCTGTTAATTTGTGCTCTATCTCAAGCGCTTTTTCTGTTGGGCAAAACAAGGTAAAGCTTGCTTTAAATTCACCTAAATCGGTTGTACCAAAGTGAATTACTGGTTCTGGGCCAGATATTTTTGCATCAAGTTTACGCTCAATCATCGAATTATAACGGCTTGCTACTTCTTGAAACTCTTCGCAATACAGCTTAGCTTGCTCAGTTAATGTGTCGTGAATAGGGTACGGGTTAAAGCTCTCTCTTCGGACAATAATAAAATGATGTGTAACAAAGCGTTTTACAAAGTTTAAGTTTTTAATAGAGCTGGTAATCAGCTTATTATTTGGTATGTATATGGTTTTTCTAGAAAATTGATAAGTATGTATATCAATTTCATGCATGGTTGTTTTTATCCAATCCGTTTCAGCTACTTCACCAAAGTAATCACCTACTTGTATCCAATCACCCACTCTAAACGGGCGAGTTGTTACGAGGTAAAAAAAGCCTATTACACACTGAATAAACTCACGCGTTGCAAGTACAATCGCCACGGCAAAAGCAGCAATAGAAAGTGCAAAGTTTTGAATTTCAGTAGACCATACAAATAGCAGCGATATCATCATTACAAAATTAATAAAGTGCTTAATATTGTGTGCGATGTAACGAATATCTTTTTCTTTTTTTTCTGCGCGATTTTTAGCCAGCTTATCAACAAGTACTTTTAGTACAAATGCAATTGTGATCATTACAATTGAAAGAAGAAACGGATGCAGCAATATATCTTTAGTCATAATATCCAATTAAACGCGAGTTGATAAAAACAGGCTCAGTATATTGATTTATTAAACCAATTAGCAAATTTAGTGCAAAAAAAGTAACCAATAAAAATGGAGAAACGCTATTGAGTTACTTCATCAGTGCAATGTTTGTGATTTTTAGCCATTCTTTTTCGGCATATGAGTACAAGCTCAATGGCTGAAATAAAAATCAAAGTATAGCCAAGCGTTTCTATACCTTCTTCAACAATGTTTTTTACCGCACGTACATAGTCATCACCCATTACTGAATGCCAAAATGCGCCTTTGCCCATCATTCGCGAAAATGCGAGTAAAGTAACCATGCCTGATAAGCAAATTCCATAACTAGGAGTGAAGCTATAGGCTTTTAAAGCGTTAAAAATACTTCCTTTGTTTGTTATTAAATAAACAAACACGCCAGCTAAAATTGAATAGACGATACTTTGCCAAGCGCCATCAAAAAAGTATAAGTCGAGGTAGGTATCAAACTCTCTCACAAACATCATTGCCGATAACGCAGCTAGTAATACAGCTGGTATTTTGAGTTGAAAGTTAATTCGCGAAGCATAAAAAAATAAAATACAACTTAAAAAAGTTAAAACATCTTGCATATGTTCGGTAAGAGTTTCTTCACTGTAAAGTGCATACTGTTTTAATTCAAACCCTTCAAGTTGAATTAAATGAGCAACACCCGCTAGGCATAATAAATAAATAAAAGATCGCAGTAAAAACATAAATAACCAAGAGAAACTATAAATGCGCGAGATTCTAATTGTAAAAATGCCTTAAAGCCAAAACAAAATTTAAACTTTTAATATTTTTATCGGTCTAAAATTTTTGCTGTTAAAATAATGGCTTAGATATTTATTTAATGTTGAATGGATGTTTTTAATGTGACGTTTTAAGTGGTTTGTTGTGCAAAATATAACAAGCATTAAAAAGCCCTTACTAATTACTTAGTAAGGGCTTTTTATAATTGAGCGCTTAGAGCTTAGAGCTTAGAGCTTAGAGCTTAGAGCTTAGAGCTTAGAGCTTAGCGCATCGTTACAAATTCTTCCGAGCCTGTCGGATGAATCGCAACAACGGCATCAAAATCAGCTTTAGTAGCGCCCATTTTCATGGCAACGGCAAAACCTTGAATCATTTCATCAACCGCAAAACCAATACCATGTAGGCCAACTACTTTTTCGTCAGGGCCGGCACATACAAGTTTCATTTTACAAGGCTGGCGATGTTTAGTTACCGCTGTGTACATAGCCGTAAAACCAGATTGATAAATTTTAACGTTTTCTTCGCCGTACTGAGAAATAGCTTCTTGCTCAGTTAAACCAATAGTACCAATAGGTGGATGACTAAATACAACAGTAGGAACTAAGCTGTAATCCATTTTTAAATCATCAGGTAGTTCTTTATTAAATAAACGCTCAGATAAAGTACGCCCTGCTTTTACTGCTACCGGTGTAAGTTCAATACCATTTTCGATGATATCGCCAACCGCGTATACATTTTTAGCTGTGGTATTTTGATACTCATCAACTTTTACAAAACCATCGCTGTTAACTTCTACGCCGGCAGCAGCGACATTAATTGCGTCTGTTGTTGGCTGGCGGCCAATGGCCCAAATTACTTGGTCAACATTATGAGTTTTGCCGTTATCTAAATGCAGTGTTACAGAGCCATCATCTTCTTTAACCAATTTATTTGGTACAGAGTGAGTATGTAAAGTAGGGCCTTCGGCAGCCATTACTTCAACAAGCGTATCTACAATATATGGGTCAAAACTACGAAGTGGGGCATGCTTACGTACAAATAAATGTGTTTCAGTACCTAAACCATGTAATACACCAGCAAGCTCAACGGCTATGTAGCCTGCGCCAATAACGGCAACGCGCTTAGGTTGCTCTTTAAGCTCAAAAAAGCCATTTGAATCAATGCCGTGCTCAGCACCTTCAATATGCGGAATGCTTGGGCGGCCGCCTACTGCAATTAATATATGGTCGGCTGTGTAGTGCTCGCCGTTTACTTCAACTGTTTTATTATCTACAAATTTAGCAAAGCCTTTAATTACAGTAACGCCATTGCTAGCAAGGCCACTGTCGTAACCTTTATGAATTCGGCCTATGTAGGCTTCACGGCTTTCTACTAGTTTGCTCCAATCAAAGCCTTTTACTTCAACATTAAAGCCGTAATCTGGGGCATATAAATTAATTGCTTCAGCAACCTGAGCACCGTGCCACATTACTTTTTTAGGTACGCAGCCTACGTTTACACACGTGCCGCCCATGTGTTTTGCTTCTATAAGTGCTACTTTAGCGCCACGCATTGCCGCTCTATTTGCAGAGGCAATACCACCACTGCCACCACCGATTGCAATATAATCAAAGTGTTGTGTCATTTTATGTCCTTAGGCGTTGAGTTTTATGCGCATTAGCATAACATTAAGTTTTAAAAATAAAGAGTGTTTAGGTGACCTATGTTTAGTAAAAAAACATTCGAATTTCTTGCTCAGCTTGATAAAAACAATAATAGAGACTGGTTTAACGACCATAAATCACAGTATGAGGAATACGTAAGAGAGCCCGCTTTAGATTTCATTAGGCAAATGCAAGCACCACTTGCTGAGGTTTCTAGCCATTTTGTCGCATCAGATAAAAAAGTGGGCGGTAGTTTAATGAGAATCTATAAAGACGCGCGTTTTAGTAAAGATAAAACCCCGTATAAAATTAATGTAGGGATTCAATTTCGCCATTTTATGGGAAAAGACGTACACGCCCCGGGTTTTTACTTTCACTTAGCAAATGACGAATGTTTTGTAGGTGCTGGTATTTGGCGACCAGAATCAAAGGCGCTTAACGCAATTAGAACCTGCATAGATGAAAACCCAAATAGCTATAAAAAAGCAATTTATGATGAGCAATTTAAATCTATATTTGAAATGTCAGGAGAATCGCTAAAACGCCCGCCAAGAGGTTTTGAAAAAGAGCACCCCTTAATAGATGAGCTCAAACGAAAAGACTTTATAGCCATTAGCCCACTTACTCAAAAGCAAATATGCAGTAATAACCTAGTTGATACGGTGTTAGAACGTTATAAAGTGGCCGACTCATTAATGGGTTATTTGTGTTTTGCTCTGGAGCAACCTTATTAAAATTAAACAACTTAAAAGCGGCTGAGTTGTTTTTTTACTTTTAGACCCAATTTAAAACGTAATGCATTAACGCAAAGAGAGTATTTATGAGCAACCCATTAATTGGCCTTGAAGGCTTACCACCATTTTCAAAAATAAAGCCTGAGTACGTAGTACCAGCACTAAAAGACGGTATCGAGCTTTGTCGTAAAGCCATTGATGACGTGTTAGCTAAAGGCTCGTATACGTGGGATGACTTAGTATTACCCCTTGAAGAAGCTGACGATAAATTATCGCGCATGTTCTCCCCTGTATCGCATTTAAATTCAGTAATGAATAACGACGAATTACGTGAAGCTTACGAGCAGTGCTTACCGTTAATATCTGAATATTCAACATTTGTAGGTCAGCATCAAGGTTTATACAACGCGTATAATACGCTTTATAACAGTGACGAATTTAAAACGCTGACGATAGCACAACAAAAAACAATTACTAATGCGCTACGTGATTTTAAATTATCGGGTATTGCTCTGGTGGCAGAACAGCAAACACGTTACGGCGAAATTAGCGCGCGTTTATCAGAACTTGCCTCAAAATTTGGTAACAACGTAATGGATGCCACACTAGCTTGGCACAAGCATATTACTGATGAGAGTGACTTAGCAGGCTTGCCAGAATCTGCTTTAGCACTTGCAGCTGACACAGCAAAAAGTAAAGAATTAGAGGGTTGGTTATTTACACTCGATTTTCCATCATACTTACCAATAATGGCTTACGCAGATAACCGCGAATTACGCAGAGAAACCTATACTGCGTTTTCTACGCGCGCATCAGATCAAGGCCCTAACGCCGGTGAGTTTGATAACTCAGCAATTATGAGTGAGGAGCTTGCGCTTCGCCATGAACTTGCACAGTTACTTGGGTTTAACAGCTACGCTGAAAAGTCACTAGCGACTAAAATGGCCGAAACACCAGAACAAGTATTCTCATTTTTAGAAGACCTAGCAGCTAAATCAAAACCACAAGCTGAGCAAGAAGTCGCAGAGCTAAAAGCCTATGCTGAGCAAAAGCACGGTATTTCTGAATTAGAAGCATGGGATTTTGGTTACTACAGCGAAAAGCTTAAGCAAGAAAAGTACGCTATTTCAGATGAAGTATTACGTCCTTACTTCCCAGCAAATAAAGTACTAAGCGGCTTATTCGAAACCGTTAATCGCTTATTTGGTATTAGCGTAAAAGAAGTTACCGATTTTGATACTTATCACAAAGATGTACGCTTTTTTGAAATTGTAGATAGCAGTGGCACGTTACGTGGTCGCTTTTATCTTGATTTATATGCACGCGACCACAAACGCGGTGGTGCGTGGATGGACGACTGTATGGGGCGTAAAGTCCGTGCTAACGGCGAGCTACAAACCCCAGTGGCTTATTTAGTATGTAACTTTAATAAAGCAGTTGGCGACAAACCTGCGCTGTTTACTCATGATGAAGTAACTACGTTATTTCATGAGTTTGGTCATGGTATTCACCACATGCTTACCCAAGTTGATGCCGCGCCAGTGGCAGGCATTAATGGTGTAGCGTGGGATGCGGTAGAGCTTCCTAGTCAGTTTTTAGAAAACTGGTGTTATGACGAAGAAGCCCTGAGCTTTATTTCGGGTCACTATGAAACGGGTGAGCCATTACCTAAAGAGTTACTTGATAAGTTACTTGCCGCTAAAAATTACAATTCAGGCGTACAAATGCTGCGTCAAATTGAGTTTTCGCTATTTGATTTTAAAATCCATAACGATTACAAAGTGGGTGAGCAATGCCAAATTCAAGCAGTACTAAACGATGTACGTAGCCGCACATCAATCGTTAAACCGCCTGAGTTTAACCGTTTTCAAAATGGTTTTAGCCATATTTTTGCCGGTGGTTATAGTGCAGGTTACTACTCGTATAAATGGGCTGAAGTACTTTCTGCTGATGCATTTTCTAAATTTGAAGAAGAAGGTATTTTTAACGCTGAAACAGGGCAAGCCTTCATGCAAAATATTTTAGAAAAAGGCGGTAGCGAAGAGCCAATGGAATTATTTAAAAAGTTCCGTGGTCGTGAGCCAAATGTCGACGCGTTACTACGCCATAGCGGTATTGCTGTTTAAAAATTAATATTTAGCACAAACCAAATTAAAGCGCCTATATGGCGCTTTTTTATTATTTTAAAATTATTATCTAATAATTTTTAGTAATTTCATCCTACCGTACTATGCTTTTAGCACACCTAATAAAATGGACTAAGGCATGGCAAAGTTGGTATTGGCAATTGATGACGACAAGTATGTTCATCATATAATTGAAGAGTCTTTAGCAGGGTTTTGTAAAATAATTCATGCAAAAGATGGCGATGAAGGATTAAGGCTAACCAATAAATACAACCCAGATATTATTTTACTCGATATTGAAATGCCAGGTATGTCAGGTTATGACGTATGTAAAACAATAAAGCAAAGTCAAAATACTCAGGATATTCCCGTTATGTTTCTCTCATCTAAAATAGAGCTAAGCGATCGGGTAAAAGGTTATAGCGTCGGCGCATCTGATTACATTACAAAACCTTTTAATGCAGAAGAGTTAATAGCGCGAATAAAGGTACTTTACGAATATAGGCAAAAATGCGCAAAACTAAAATTGGATATAGTAAAAGCGAATAAAACAGCTGAAATAGCAATGACAGAGTCAGGCGATATGGGGCGTATAATGCGCTACGTTGGACAAAGTTATCACGCTAATAACTTTCAATCGTTAAGTGAATATTTTTTAGCATTTTTTGCTCCATTAAATTTAGATGTTGTGGTTGTGTTTTGGTATCAAAGCAAAGGTATGTTTTATAGTCAGCAAAGTGGTGTTTGCCCATTAGAACAAGAGTTGCTTGAGCAACATAGACATGCCAAACGATTTGTTGATATTGGTAGTAGTACTATTATTAATTATCCCAAAGTGTCCCTTTTGATAAAAAATATGCCCGTTGATAACGATGTTTTATATGGGCGCTACAAAGATCTGTTTCCGCATATATTAGAAGCGACCAACGAAAAGGTTGTGACTATGGAAAGAAGCGAGAGCAGTTATGAGCAAGCAGCTCAAATAAGTACAGCCCTTCAAGATATTGTTAAGCAGTTAACTACTCAAAATGTAGAGCAAAACAAAAGTACTAAAGTGTTTATAGAGCAGCTACATGAACTTGACTGCGCTATTAAGCTACAACAAACACAAGCAAACCCTGCGGATCTCACTTTATATATATCTCAATTGGATCAAACAATGCAGTTATTTGTATCGGCTAATAGTGATTTAGCCTTTATCAAATATCAGCTTAAACAAGTTGCCGAAAGCCGCAATGAACTTATATCCAATTTACGTACTAAAGCGGAAGCCGCAAAGGTCAATGCGAATCATCATAGTGATATAGAGCTATTTTAGTGCTTTAAAGTAAAGCGGTTGATATACTACAGGCGTATTTTATCGTCGGAGTTTATTGTGGTTATTCAGTGTGCTTTTAAAGAGTTACGCCCTTATTTAAATGAATTAGAAACACGCTTTGGTTTAGCCCAATGGGCGCAAAATTGCAGTGGCTTTAGCTTACATTACGATGATAAAGGGTTAAGTCTATTTAAAACCGACGAGCCTAAACTAGGTGCAATTAACGTTGATTTTGTAACCGGTGCTGCCGCCCATAGGCGTAAGTTTGGCGGTGGTAAAGGGCAAGCAATTGCCAAAGCGGTGGGTTTAAATAAAGGCGCAACGCCTGTTGTACTTGATGCTACCGCTGGTTTAGGGCGAGATGGTTTTGTACTTGCCTCGCTAGGGTGCAAAGTTATATTACATGAACGTCACCCGGTTGTAGCTGCACTTTTATACGATGGTTTAAAGCGAGCCTATAGCGATATTGAAATTGGTTTGTGGATGAAAGAAAACATGAGCCTAATATTTGGCTCAAGCCATACTTTGCTCTCTCAATGCGAAAGCATGCCTGATGTTGTTTATTTAGATCCTATGTTCCCGCATCGCGAAAAATCAGCATTAGTCAAAAAAGAAATGCGCGTGTTTCAAGAGCTTGTTGGTGCAGACAACGACGCTGACGACCTACTTAATTTTGCCTATCCACTTGCCAGTAAGCGTGTCGTTGTAAAGCGCCCCGATTACGCTCCATTCTTAAACGAAAAAACCCCAAGTATGCAGATCAAAACCAAAAAGAACCGTTTTGATGTCTATGTAAAGGCGGCAATGGTTTAAGCATCAAAACAAATCGGCGTTATATCCCTAGAATTTACCCATGTAAGAATTGTTATATTGGGTTTGATCATAGGATCTAGCCTTTTGAATCTAGGATCTTATTACATTTTCATGTTAGAATTTGCGCAATTTTTTGGCATAGCAAAGTAGCACAGTAATGATCTTAGATGATATTCGCATTGTTTTAGTTAACACGTCACATTCGGGCAATATTGGTTCGGCGGCTCGCGCCATGAAAACCATGGGTTTATCAAAACTTTATTTAGTTGATCCTGCTTGCGAAATAGACAGCCAAGCAAGTGCATTAGCTGCAGGCGCAACTGATGTTTTAGGCAATGCAGTTATTGTAGGTACCGTTGAAGAAGCTATCGCTGACTGTACTTTAACGATTGGCACAAGTGCGCGTTCTCGTACGCTTTCGTGGCCAATGGTTGAACCACGTGAATGTGGTGAAAAGCTCGTTGCTGAAGCCGTAAATGGTCCTGTAGCGCTAGTATTTGGTCGTGAAAACAGTGGTTTAACTAATGAAGAATTACAGCTTTGTAATTACCATGTATGTATTCCTGCTAATCCAGAGTACAGCTCGCTTAATTTAGCTATGGCCGTACAAACACTTAGCTACGAAACTCGCATGGCATTTTTAAATCAACAACCTAAAAAGGTTGAAGAAGACGATGCAGTTTACCCGAGCTCAAAGCAAACTGAGCTGTTTTATGATCACCTTGAAGACACGTTGTTTAAAACAGGCTTTATCATCAAGCAACACCCTGGTTTAGTTATGACTAAATTGCGCCGTTTGTTCAACCGAGCTCACCCTGAAGATGCTGAAATGAATATTTTACGCGGTATTCTCACCTCAATTAATAAGGCTATCCCTAAGTAACTTAGGTATAGCTATTAGTTATAAAAGACCTAGACTAATTAACGCGCTAATACTTGACTAAATTACTCAGGTAATTACAATGGCTGTAATACTTGACCAAAGAGGTCAAGTATTGAAAATTTGTTAACTCTACAATTTAAAAGTAAGAGTTTCTAAATCAAATTTTTATCAAGTGATAATACTTGACTAATTTACTCTGGTAATTAAAATTTGCACTCTTTTGTGCAGGGGGCGTTATGAAGTTAACATCAAAAGGCAGATATGCCGTTACAGCTATGCTGGATGTTGCACTACACACAGGTGTAGGTCCTGTAGCCCTTGCTGATATTTCACAAAGACAAGAAATTTCTTTGTCTTACCTTGAACAATTATTTGCTCGTTTACGTAAAAATGGCCTAGTAAGTTCTGTTCGTGGACCTGGTGGTGGTTATTTACTAGGGCGTGAAGCGAGCGTTATCTCTGTTGGCGATATTATTAGCGCCGTAGACGAATCGGTCGATGCAACACGTTGCCAAGGTGCCGATACCGGCTGTCAGAGTGGTATGCGTTGTTTAACACATAATTTGTGGTCAGACTTAAGCGCACGCATAGAAGAATTTTTGAATAATATTACCCTTGCTGAATTGGTGGAAAAATCAGATGTGAAAGAAATAGCATCGCGCCAAGATAACAGTATTAATAATGCAATTAAGCAGTTGGAAAACATTCAAGTAAGCTGTCAACTTTAAGGTTGACCTGCAGCGGAGAAAGAAATGAAGTTACCGATTTATTTAGATTACGCAGCGACCACGCCTGTTGACGAACGTGTTGCTAAAGAAATGATGCAATGCCTGACAATGGACGGTAAGTTTGGTAATCCTGCGTCACGCTCACACCGTTTTGGTTGGCAAGCAGAAGAAGCTGTTGACAAAGCACGTACAGATATTGCTGATTTAATTAATGCAGACCCACGTGAAATTGTTTTCACATCGGGTGCAACAGAATCAAATAACCTTGCTATCAAAGGTGCAGCACAGTTTTACAAGAAAAAAGGTAAGCACGTTATTACCGCTAAAACTGAGCACAAAGCTGTAATCGACACATGTCGTGAACTTGAGCGCCAAGGTTTTGAAGTAACTTACATGGACGTTGAAGAAAACGGCCTACTTGATTTACAAAAACTTGCCGACACAATGCGTGACGACACAGTACTTGTAAGCATTATGCACGTTAATAACGAGCTAGGTGTAATTCAAGATATCGCGACTATTGGCGAAATGTGTCGCGAACGTAAAATTATGTTCCACGTAGATGCAGCGCAAAGCGCGGGTAAAGTACTAATCGACGTGCAACAGCTTAAAGTTGATTTTATGTCGTTCTCTGCACATAAAGTGTATGGCCCTAAAGGTGTTGGTGCACTTTACGTTCGTCGTAAACCACGTGCTCGCCTTGAAGCGCAAATGCACGGTGGCGGACATGAACGCGGTATGCGCTCTGGTACGCTAGCTACTCACCAATTAGTGGGTATGGGTACAGCGTTTAAAATTGCTAAGCAAGATTTCGAAAAAGATCACGCACACATCAGCGCCTTACGTAATCGTTTAATCGACGGCATTATGGCTGATATGGACGAAGTATACTTTAACGGCACGCAAGACCAATCAGTACCTGGCATTGTAAACATCAGCTTTAACTTTGTTGAAGGTGAGTCGTTACTTATGGCAGTAAAAGACATTGCAGTATCGTCAGGTTCAGCCTGTACATCTGCAAGCTTAGAGCCTTCTTATGTATTACGTGCACTTGGCCGTAACGACGAATTAGCACATAGCTCAATTCGTTTTAGTATTGGTCGCTTTACTACCGAAGAAGAGATTGATTACACCGTCGAATTAATGAAAAACTCTATCGGTCGCCTACGTGAGATGTCTCCACTTTGGGAGATGCATCAAGAAGGTATTGATTTAGATTCAGTTGAATGGGCTCACCACTAATAGTGTGAGCACATACCCTAGCAGGTAATGAGGATAGAATAATGGCTTATAGTGATAAAGTAATCGACCACGTAGAAAACCCACGTAACGTAGGTACTCTAGATAAGAATGATCCGTCAGTGGCAACGGGTATGGTAGGCGCACCAGCATGTGGTGACGTAATGAAATTGCAAATTAAAGTATCTGCCGAAGGCGTTATTGAAGATGCAAAATTCAAAACCTACGGTTGTGGTAGCGCAATTGCTTCATCTTCACTTGTAACAGAGTGGGTTAAAGGCAAAACGCTAGACGAAGCAGCGACAATTAAAAACACTGATATCAGTGCAGAGCTTGAATTACCACCAGTGAAAATTCACTGTTCAATTTTAGCCGAAGACGCAATTCAAGCAGCAATTGCAGACTACAAAAGCAAACAAGCGAAGTAAGAAGAGAAACTCATGGCAGTGACATTGACAGATGCGGCAGCAAACCGCGTACAATCATTTTTAGCAAACCGCGGTAAAGGTTTAGGCCTGCGCGTTGGCATTAAAACGACGGGCTGTTCAGGTCTTGCTTATGTACTTGAGTTTGTTGACGATTTAAACGAAGACGATGAAACTTTTGCGGCTAAAGGTGTAACATTAATTGTTGACGCTAAAAGCTTAGTTTACATCGATGGCACAGAGCTCGACTACACTAAAGAAGGCTTAAATGAAGGGTTTAAATTTAGAAACCCTAATCAAGCTGATGAGTGTGGTTGTGGCGAAAGCTTTACCGTTTAAGCTTAAAATATCTTTGTAGTATAAATAAGCCCTGCCAGTTAATGTAGGGCTTTGTTATTTCTGAATATTATTGGTTTAAGTTATGCGTTACTTTGAATTATTTGCAGTTCCCGTTGATTACAATATTGATTTAGCAACGGTTAACAAGCACTACTTGGAATTACAGCGTACTGTACATCCAGATCGCCACGCGAATGCGAGCAGCCGCGATAAGTTAATGGCTGTGCAAAGCGCCGCCGAAATTAACGATGCGCTACAAACATTAAAGCACCCAGTAAAGCGTGCTGAATATATGTTAAGTGAGCTAGGCGTTGATATTCGTGCCGAGCAGCAAACCTTGCAAGATCCAATGTTCTTAATGCAACAAATGGAACTTCGCGAAGAGCTTGAAGAGTTAACATCGTCGAGCGATCCTGATGCTGCGATTGCAAATTTTGAAAAACAAATTAAGCAACTAAACGCGCAGTACAGTGAACAACTTGCAGAACAACTAGCAAGTAACGATGAGCAGCAATATCAACTTGCCGCAGACAATATTCGTAAACTGAAATTTGTTTATAAGTTACGTGACGAACTAGAGCGCATTGAAGACAGTTTATTTGACGATTAATTACTTGCTGCAAAGCGAGCAACACGAGTTTAAAGAGCATTATGGCATTATTGCAAATTGCTGAGCCGGGGCAGAGCGCGGCACCACACGAACATAAACTAGCTATTGGTATTGACCTTGGTACAACTAATTCATTGGTTGCAACAGTACAAAGCGGCGAAGCTCGCACGTTAACTGATGATCTCGGCGCGGCTATGTTACCGTCGGTTGTTCGTTATCAAGCAGGCGGTATTACTGTTGGCGCAGAGGCTGCACAAGCTGCAACGCAAGACCCTGCTAATACACTTATTTCGGTTAAGCGTTTTTTAGGTAAAACTCAGGCTGAAATAGAGCAAAGTTATGGCCAACTACCTTATGACTTCTGTGAGCACAATGGTGCGCTAGCAATAGAAACTGCGGCAGGTAAAATCAGTCCAATTAAAGCATCAAGCCATATTTTAGCTGCATTAAAAGCACGAGCTGAGCAAAGTTTTGGCAATCAAGAAATTTTAGGGGCTGTAATCACAGTACCAGCGTACTTTGATGACGCACAGCGCCAAAGTACTAAAGATGCCGCAGAACTTGCTGGTATTAACGTACTACGTTTATTAAATGAGCCAACAGCAGCAGCCGTTGCTTATGGTTTAGATTCTGGGCAAGAAGGTATTATTGCTGTTTACGATTTAGGCGGTGGTACATTTGATATCTCAGTACTTAGATTACACCAAGGTGTGTTTGAAGTTATGGCAACGGGTGGCGACTCAAGCCTAGGTGGCGATGACTTTGACTCACTACTTGTTGATTACTTTAAGCAGCAAACAGGTGTGTCAGCATTATCACCTTCAGTTTTACGTTTATTCATCAATAAAGCAAAAGCGTGTAAAGAAGCATTAAGCCAATACGCTAAAGTAAACGTGGGTCTTGAGTTTGACGATCAAAAATACACCGTAGAAGTAACACGCGAAACGTTTGACGAAATGGCTATGCCCCTCGTTAAAAAAACGCTGCGCTCGTGTCGTCGTGCTGTAAAAGATGCTGGCATAGAAAACGACGAAGTACTGCAAGTTATTATGGTTGGCGGTTCAACCCGTATGCCACTGGTACGCAGCCAAGTACAAAGCTTTTTTGATAAAGAACCACTAACTTCAATCGACCCCGATCGTGTTGTAGCTCTAGGTGCCGCGCTTCAAGCTGACGTGTTAATTGGCAATAAGCCAGATTCTGACATGTTATTACTAGATGTATTACCGTTATCGCTAGGCCTTGAAACTATGGGTGGTTTGGTTGAAAAAATCATTCCGCGCAATACAACGATTCCGGTAGCACGCGCACAAGAATTTACGACGTTTAAAGACGGCCAAACAGCCATGTCATTACATGTGCTGCAAGGCGAGCGTGAGCTTGTTGATGATTGTCGGTCGCTTGCTAAGTTTAGCTTAAAAGGTATTCCACCAATGGCGGCAGGCGCTGCGCATATTCGTGTAACCTTTAAAGTTGATGCTGATGGCCTATTAAGTGTTTCAGCTATGGAAAAATCAACAGGCGTACAAGCTGAGATTCAAGTGAAGCCTTCGTTTGGTTTATCTGATGACCAAGTAGCTAACATGCTAAAAGAGTCAATGAGCAACGCGAAAGGCGATATGCAAGCACGTATGCTTAAAGAGCAACAAGTAGAAGCACTTCGAGTTATAGAGGCGCTGAACGCTTCACTTGCAACCGATGCTGCATTACTTGATGAAATGCAGTTAGCTAATTTAAGAGCAGAAATTGCAGAGCTTGTAAAAGTACGCGAAAATGCTCAAGAGCCAAACGAAATAAAAGCAGCTATCGAAAAAGTCGATAATGCGAGTAGCGACTTTGCATCGCGCAGAATGGATGCATCAATAAAAAAGGCCCTTACAGGGCAGTCAGTAGACAACATTTAAGAGAGATTAGAATGCCACAAATTGTTTTTCTTCCACATCCTGAATTATGTCCTGACGGCGCTGCAATTGAAGCACCAACAGGCCAAACGGTACTCGACGCTGCGCTTAAAAATGGTATTAGCATTGCGCATGCCTGCGAAAAGTCGTGTGCGTGTACTACGTGTCACTTAGTGATTCGTGAAGGATTTGATTCACTACAAGAGAGTGATGAGCTAGAAGATGACATGCTAGATAAAGCATGGGGTTTAGAGCCAGAGTCACGCCTTGGTTGCCAAGCAATTATAAGAGATGAAGACTTGGTGGTTGAAATACCTAAGTACAATCTCAATATCGTTAATGAAGAGCACTAGTTTTTAACGATGTATATATTAAAAGCCGCTGTTTGATACAGCGGCTTTTTTGTTTCAAAAAACCATTCATAAACACGTAGCAGCGACTTTATGTCGCGTTTTAAATCTCAAACGTTTTAAGTTAAATTTTTCTAATCTCAAACTTGAACATCAAAATGATCTCGTATTTTTCAGATTATATAAACGCGGGGTAAACCCGCTGCTACGAGTTCAACCCAATCCCTAAAATCTATTTCGGAGGTTTATTTTGAGTAATCTTATTTTCTCAGACTCATTTATTAACGGCGAATTTTATAAGACTGATACGCACTTTAGCGTTAACGATCCCGCGACCGAAAAAAGTATTGTTGATGTAAGCGATATTGACGAGCAGGGTGTAAATAGCGCAATAGCTGCAGCTCAAGGGGCTTTTGTTAAATTAAAAGCGACGAATGCCACCGAGCGAAGCGAAACGTTGATGCGCTGGTATGAGCTAGTTATAAAACACAAACAAACACTTGCAGAGCTTATGACCAAAGAGCAAGGTAAGCCACTTAAAGAATCCCTTGGTGAAATTGATTACGGTGCAGGTTTTATCAAATGGTTTGCTGAGGAAGCCAAGCGTAGTTACGGTGACGTGATTCCGCCAACTGATGACTCACATCGTTTAACTAGCTTTAAGCAGCCTATCGGTGTTGTAGCTGGTATAACGCCTTGGAACTTCCCTGTTGCTATGGTTACTCGTAAAGTAGCTCCAGCTTACGCTGCGGGCTGTAGCTTTATACTTAAACCTTCTGAACATACGCCACTATGTGCTATCGCACTTGCTTATTTGGCCGATCAAGCTGGTTTTGTTAAAGGTGCATTTAATGTACTGGTTTCACAAGATGCCAAAACAGTAGGTAAAATGCTGACTGATTCAGAAGTCGTGCGTAAGTTTACATTTACCGGCTCTACCGGTGTAGGTAAGCAGTTGCTATCTCAATGTGCAGACACAATTAAACGCACCTCGATGGAGCTTGGCGGCAATGCGCCTTTTATCATTTTTGATAATGCAGATTTAGATGAAGCTGTAGAAGGGCTAATGGCGGCTAAATTTAGAAATAGTGGGCAGGCATGTGTTGCTGCAAACCGTATCTTTATACAGCGTAATATTCTCGACAAAGTACTGTCAAAAATCACGCCTAAGGTTGCAGCGTTAAAAGTGGCAAATGGTTTTGAAGACGATGTTGATATTGGCCCACTCATTTACCCTAAAGCCAAAGAGAAAGTACAACAGTTAGTACAAGACGCACTCGATAAAGGTGCTACGTTGATTGGCGATAATAGTGACTTAGGTGGCAGCTTTCAAAACCCATTAATAGTAAACAACGTAACTACTGACATGGATATTTACCACGAAGAAGTATTTGGTCCAGTATTAACGGTTATTCCTTTTGATGAAGAAAGTGAAGTGCTTGCACTTGCTAACGATGTACCATTTGGTCTAGCAGCCTATTTTTATAGCCAAAATATTAAGCAAATTTACCGAATTAGTGAAGGGCTTGAATTTGGTATGGTAGGTGTAAATGAAGGTGTTATATCAAACCCAGTAGCGCCTTTCGGTGGCGTTAAACAATCTGGTTTGGGCCGAGAAGGTGGGCATCAAGGGCTGGATGAGTACCTAGAAGAAAAATACGTGTGTATTAAAATATAACGGCAGTTAAGTATACGAGCGCGAATTTACTTCGCGCTTTTTTATGACGTTAATATGGCAGATATATGAACTTTACCTTTTACTGTTGCTACCCAAAGCGCTAAATGCTACCTTTGGGAACATATTTTTTGTTAATAAAACAACATAAAAAAACAAATAAAAAGTAAAAGGATTTCTATAAGTAGAAATAACCCCGTGTGTAAATGCCACCGTAAGGTGGCATTTTTTTGTTTGGATAGGTATAGGCTGTAATAAGCGTATTTTGAATAAAGGCATGGCTTTATAGGTGCTAACTTATAGGTGTGTAACCGGGTAAGTTATCAAAATCTACCTCATCTAGCTGCTCTGGGTTAGCATATTCATTGATATAATTTTTATAGACTTGCGACTCAATAAAAATAGCAAAAATGTCAGCATCAAGATGGTTTTTAGCAACCATTGACCCTAAAATAAATAAACACTCACTGACCGGTTTTGCTTTTTTGTAGGGCCTGTCTACTGCAGATAGCGCTTCAAAAATATCCGTAATAGCCATTAACCTTGCAGGCACCGACATTTGCTCTTTGGTTAAACCTCTTGGGTAACCAGTACCGTCAAGTTTTTCATGATGACCTAAAGCATATTCAGTCACATTGCTTAAGTGTTTAGGGAACGGCAGGGCATCTAAAATATTTTTAGTTACATCCATATGACGTTTCATTACTTCACGTTCGGCTTCGGTTAACGTGCCTCTTCGTATTGTTAAGTTTTCAACTTCATCAGCTGAGAGCAATGGTGTATTAATATCATTTATAACGAGTTGGTATTTGTTTGCAATGCGTTCAATGTGCTCAAGTTCTGCATCACCTAAAAACTCGCCCCCTACATTCACACGCTGTAATAATGCACGGTCTAATGCCAACTGTTTAAGCTCGGTATCAAGTAGGCGTTCAAATTGTTGAACCTCGATAGGTTTTTGCAGCTTCATCGCACAGATGATTTTTTGCTGATACGCTATTTTTAAATCTCGGCTAATTATTTCAAATTTAGCATCTACATATTTTATTCGATCAAAAATAGTTTCTAGTTTTGTCGACTTTTCCATAATGTGATCGGGAGTCGCGATTTTCCCACAGTCATGTAACCAGCCTGCTATATCAAGTTCATGCCGGTCGGCCTCACTCATCGAAAATGAAGCCAAAGGGCCTTTATTTATATCATGTACGGCATCAGCTAGCATTAACGTGAGTGCTGGCACTCGTTTACAATGGCCACCGGTATGAGGAGACTTTTCATCTATTGCCATCGCAATTGTTTCAGCAAAGGTTGAAAAAAGATCTTCCATTCCCTTAATTAGTGTTGAGTTAGTTAGTGAAATAGCGCCTAAAGAGGCAAAAGATCGAATTAGAGTGACAAGCTCTTCACTAAAAGGAATGTTTTTATTTTGCGCATCTTTTACATTTATAAGCTGGATTACACCAATAATGTCATCTTCATGATCTTTTAAAGGAATTGTTAGCATGGACTCAGAGCGATAACCCGTGCGTGCGTCTATTTTGCGAGCTGCGCTCATATCAAAGGGCAGGGCATCATACACGTCAGGAATGTTAATCACTTCGCCAGAATTTGCAGAGTGGGCAACAATAGCTGTTTCGTTTGGTTTGCCATCAATAAAAAGATCTATATTAGGAAAATCTACAGGGCTCCCTAAAGTGCCACCTAAATAAAGATTTAATGACTTATTTATTACCGTTTCAAACTTGAGTTGTTTATTTGGGGTAATAGAGTAAATGCTGCCAGCATCAGAATTTGCTATCGACATCACAACTTGCAGTATTTCATCAAGTAACTTAGACGAGTTTTTTTCTGTTGTTAGCCTAATACTAATATCGATAAAATGCTGAAGGTTTGTTTTGTCTTTAATGTGCTGTCGCATATGTTTACTACTTTTTAGTATGTTTGAAGGCACCATTCCAATCCTTAGCTAGTGTTTGCAAATCAGTGCCCTTAATACGTTCGATAAAAATGGTATAAACGTCAGAGCTAAATACGGTCGTGCTGTGTAGTTCTTTAAATAAGCTAAGCGCTTGTGGCCAGTTTTTATTATAAAAAAGCGTCATGGCCTGCTGTGATTTTTTAACTTCATTTAACTGTTCTTCATCGAGCTTATCTGTAAAATTTATAGGCTCAAACAACTGTATAGCCGTTGTTTTTCCGACAACTTGTACTTTATCTATTAAACGAAATGAAATATGAGGGCATTCGTTCATCGTTTCTTCTGTAACAAGAATAGCTACGCCATAAAATTTGGTCAAGCTTTCTACTCTAGCACCTAAATTAACAGTATCACCAAGAACTGTATAGGCTTTACGGTAAACCGAACCCATATCACCTACATTCATATCGCCAGTACTTAAACCGATACCAATTTTTATTGCAGGCTGATTGTTTTCTGCAAATAACTGATTTACTTGCGTTAACCCGTTAATCATACCCATAGCGGCTTCAACACCATGGCGAGCGTGGTTTTCATCTATTAGTGGAGCATTCCAAAATGCCATCACCATATCGCCTACGTACTTATCAATAGTTCCGTTATGATCAAATATGATTTTGGTAATAGCCGTAAGATATTCGTTTAAGTATTCACTTAACTGATGGGGCGACATACTTTCTGATACTGAAGTGAAACTACGAATGTCGGCAAACAACACCGTCATATTTTTTCGCTCACTTTTTTGAGATAAACTTTTACCCTGTAATATCATCTGATTTATACGCTCAGGAGGCATATATTGGTCAAACATAGATTTTATTTTTCGGCTATGTTTCATTTCAGCGATAGAACCAACAATGATGTAATAACCCGCTAATATAATGATGAGTAAAAGAGGCATTAATAAAGGTAAACTAATTTTTTGCACTGACCATAAATAAACGTTTAAAAATATAACGACACTTGTGACTGTAAGAGACAAAACAATAATAAAACGTGCGCTCTTACCGTGGCTAAAAAACGACAGTACGCTACCCGTTAATGTAATGATGAGTAAGCTTGCTCCCAGTGACCAATTAGGTTTAGATGGCAGTAGCTCTGGGTGCATTAATCCTTCAAATATATTGGCATGAACCTCCACACCAGGGTATTGCAAACCAACAGGTGTTGATCTTAAATCAGCGAGTCCAATTGCCGATGTGCCAATAAAGGCTACTGTGCCTTCTAATTCCTCTAAACCAATTTTTTTGGTCAAAATATCGGTAGCCGAATAATAAGGGAAGCTATGCGCACGCCCTTTGTAAGGAATTAATATTTGCCCATACTCATCAGTTTGAATCCACTTATCTTGAAATTTTATACCTTCGAATAAGGTTATACCATCTAACCTATTGGAACGGGTTTCTATGTTTTCAGCAAGGGTATAAAGTCGAGCAACTTCAAGTGCTAAAGAAGGATAAAGCTTATTGCCAACTCGATTTATAAGAGCTGCTTTACGTATAAAACCATCTTCATCGCTATGTGCATTGATAAAACCGGTACCCGTTGTAGCATTTTGTAACTGTGGAATATTTACAATAGCACCAGGAAACTGGTTTATTTGTGAATTAGTATGATCCGCATTTGCCCATATAACACTGCTTTTAGCTGGCAAGTTTTGATTAGTGAGTTGTTCATCAATTAATAAAAAACCAAGAACAGTATCATTTTTAGATAATGCGCTTGCTAGTTTTGTGTCTGCATCGACTTGTTTAGTAATTTCAGCAAAGGGGATGGTGTACTTTTTTGATAAATCAGGAATTTCAGACATAATTTTTGTAACAGGGTTTTCTTCCTGTTCAGAAAAAAATATATCGAATGCAATAACAATAACACCTGCATCAGTAAGCTTTGTAACAAGGTCGGCTACTTTTGATCGACTCCAAGGAAAGCGTCCTTGTTCTTGCATGCTCTTTTCATCGATATCAATTATTACAACGGTTTCATCAATACGCCTAGGCGTCTCTGAAAGCGTTAGTAATAAACGAGAGTCGTATATTATACCTTCTACGCGGTTCACTAACTTTGCAAGCGACCCAGTTGAAAATAGCTCTATTGATGCAATTAATAATGTAATAACAGCGCCAATGAAAAAGTGCTTTGAAGTAATTGGTTTTAAGGAGCTAATGAGTAACGCTCCTTGATAGACTAAAAATCAAAAACTCGTCCTTCTCGGCCGCATTCTATTTTTACCTGTTGAGCGTACTGCGTGTGTAAATATTTTTCTATAGCCAATAACTGTTCATCGGTTCTTGATGGATCGTGGCTAATAATAACCACATTTTTAATACTCGCTTTTATAGCAAGCTCAGCCACCTGATCTATGGTGCTATGCCCCCAACCATGTTTAAGAGGCAAGTCTGCATCTATAAATTGAGCATCATGAATTAGTAAATCAGCGCCTTCAATAAAGTTGACCCATTCGCTAATATTTGTGTTTGCTTTTTCTGGCGGATTTAGCTCATTGTCGGTAACGTAAGCCACCTTTTTTTCATCTGCTTTAATACAATAAGCAGTACCACCACCAGGGTGATTTAGTGGAGCAGTCGAAACCAAAAAATCATTAAGTGTAAATTGCTTTTGAGACGATAAATCAGTATTAAGCGTAATGCTGGCAGGTAAATCTTGATAACACACCGGAAAGTACGAACCACTCATTTGCTTTAATATGGCATCTTGGCTTTTTTTATCATCAACGTTACCCACAGTAATAGTTATATCGCGGTTGGGTTGGTAAATAGGTTTAAAAAAAGGAAACCCTTGAATATGGTCCCAATGGTTATGCGTTAGCAAAATATTGATAGGACTTTGTGTTTCTAGTAAACGTGTACCGAGCTCTACAATACCGGTACCAGAGTCTAAAATGAGATCTTTGCCATTATTTTGTTCGATGTACACACATGAGGTATTTCCTCCAAAAATGTGTGTATTACTTCCTGCTGAAGCCATTGAGCCTCTAACACCAAAAAATTCAACTTTCATAATTTAAGGCTAAGCTCCATCTTCTACAAAATTGAATTTAGAAATACTAACATTGTTAGAGTTAGTGTCATTACAGGTGCTGCTTACAACAACTTGGGTGTCATTTTGTAAGATGATTGAAGTAAATACATGTGTACTGGTACATTGGCTTGCTTCATAAAATCCGGCACCACTGGCTCCAAACGTATTATCTAAAGTACCGTCAGTTAAAATACGCGCTAACATTCCTTTATTGTTAGCCATGCCGGCTAAAATAAGTTGATTGCTACTATCGAGCGCTGCACCACTTAGCTCAGTGTTACCGCTTGACGCCAAAGTATATTCACCGACACCATTTACGGCAAAGCTAGTATCAAGCGCACCCGTAACGAGCAACCTAATAACATTGGCTTTATTTGACGAATCAATAAGGTTTGCTATTAAATATAACTTACCCGTTGTGTCAGTTAAAATCTGCGCTATTTTATTGTTGGTATCTGTGGTTTCTTCACCTACATATTTAAAGACTTCAGTACCATTTGAGCTTAACTTCAATGCGATTAGCTTTGAAGTGCCACTTAATACTGCCTTACCGCCAATGAAAATATCCGCATTGTCGGTATGTACACGGTTATAGTACTCAAAAGCTGAGCCTATGATACTTCCGCCAGTGCCAAAGTTAGGCTCAAGGGTGCCTTCTGGAGTCAACATTATAACGATTGGGCTAGGAGTACCACTTGTTACGATTGACCCGACAGTAATAATGTTACCGCTGTTATCAAGTGCAATATCTGTCAGATTTACCAATTCTGCGCCACTGACAGAGGTTGTGTATACACCGTCTGTTGCAAATGAAGTGTCTAAATTACCAGACTGATCAACTTTAGCTACAAAACCCGCTTCACCATTCTCACCATTTTTAGAGCCTGTAATAACTAAATTGCCGTCGCTTTGCTCGGTTAGAGCAACACGCGATTTACTCAAATCTATGGTAATTTCTTTATGGCCACTTTCGCTAAAGCTAGTATCGATATCACCCGTACTCGTAAAGCGTGTTAGTACTAACTTAGTAATTGAGTCTGATTTAGCCGTTGATGCAAGAATATACTTACCGGCATGAGGGTCATTGCTAAGTTGTAAAACGTGCATTGATTCGTCGTTTGTCGCATCTACTAAATTATTAAGGGTAAAGTAACCATTCGTTTCAAAGTTACTAAATAATGTGGCTTGACTGTCTATTGCTGCAATAAACGGTTTTGTATTTGAATCATCATTAACACCAGCTACCCAAAGAGTGTCATTAGAGTCGATAGCTAAAGTGTTGGCAAATTGCTTACCACTTATACCATCAATTATATTAATGCCGGAGGTGCCATAGGCACTATCTAAAGTACCTTCATTATTAATCCGTGCTGAAAATAATTTTTCTGAGGCTGATACGCCAGTCGTCCCCGACAAACTAATGCCATTGTTACTAGGCTCGTGTTTAATACCTGTAATTTTAGCGCCGCCATTACCATTTCCACCATTACCATCAATATCATAAATTGCTATACCAGCATTACCAAAGGTGGTGATTAGTTCCCCATTTTTATTAATAGCTAATATTACAGTTTCTTTTTCACCGCTGTTTCTTGTTACATATCCACCTGCAAAGGCAGTAAATTCAGAATCAACAACTCCGCCTACAGCAAAAAGTTCGTCGTCTTTATCATTATCAGATATATCAATTGTTAGTGCTGCGCCACCATTAAAGTTATTGTCATTATCGCCATCAGATTTTAAATAACGAAGTAGAGAGTCTTTTGTTCCCTCTGCATTGGTAACACTCCCAACCACTAAGTAATCTGAATCATCAAAGTTCTTAACTGCAAAGCCTTCATCATCTCGATTAGCGCCGCTAACATCGACAATAGCTGGAGTAGAGTTCTCAAAATCTAGATCTGATTTTTTATAATGTATCCATAGACTATCGTTTTGAGTGCCATCAAAGCGTTTACCTACAGCCAGTATTTTATCATCATCAATTTCAAGGTCATTAATAACAAGAGTACTCGCTTGTGAAGTACAGCGAACTCCTGAATCATTCTCACCAGAGTCAGTACTTACAACGCCAGCAGTATTCATTTCCAATAAGCAGGCTTCAGTATTTGTGCCGTCAAAACTAGAATAAGCAATAAAGAGATCTGTACCGTCAGAAATAATAGCTGTGGCTTCTTCATCATCATCTAAATCTAATATTTTTATTCCATTACTATTAAAAGCATTATTTGTTATGCCAGCGTTGGTGTAAGACACAACAATAATATCTTTATCGTCGCCATCAACAAAACCAACAAAATAAAGGTTGCCATTAAGCTCAATACTGTCTTTAAACTCACCTCCAGAAAAAATGTTTGAAAGATCAAACTCACCTGTAATCGGGCGGCCAAATGTCACATCTTCAGTTGGAATAAGAAGCTCAATTTCATCAGTAATATTAACGGTTATATTAACGTTTGAACTTTCATTAGGTGTGCCATCGTCAGTTATAGTGACATTTAGGATATATTGATTAGTTGTTTCATAATCAAATGGGCTTTCACCTGCGGTTGATAAAACACCAGAGCTACTATTAATTTCAAATAAAGCAGTGTCACCGCCAGTTAAACTATAAGTTAAGGTCTGGTTCTCAATATCTGACGCGCTAACAGTCCCTATGATGTCGCCATCTGTAGCATTTTCACTAATACTAAAACTTTGAACCGATGCTACAGGTGCATCGTTAACAGCAGTTACGGTAATGACCACGGTGGCTGTATTGGTTCCGCCATTATTATCACTAATCGTATAAGTTATCGTGGCAAGTCCATTGGTATTGGCTTCAGGCGTATATTGAATTTGATTGCCAACCACTGAGACCGAGCCAATATCAGCTGAGGCTGAAGAGATCACCAAGCTGTCTCCATCAGAGTCAGTATCATTTGCTAATACGTTTATCAGTATTGGTGCTGCATCTTCAGCCATGGTCGCGGTATCGTTATTGGCAACAGGTGCATCATTCACGGCAGTTATCGTAATAGCGAGCGTGGCAGTATTCGTTCCACCATTATTATCACTAACAGTATAGGTAACTGTTGCTAAGCCGTTGCTATCGGCTGCTGGTGTGTATTGAATTTGATTGCCAACTACTGAGACTGAGCCAATATCAGCTGATGCTGCACTGATCGCCAGGCTGTCGCCATCTACATCTGAGTCATTTTCTAATACGTTTATCAGTATTGGCGCTGCATTTTCAGCCATAGTAGCGGTATCGTTATTGGCAACAGGTACATCATTCACGGCAGTTATCGTAATAGCGACCGTGGCAGTATTTGTTCCACCATTATTATCACTAACGGTATAAGTAACTGTTGCTAAGCCATTGCTATCAGCTGCCGGTGTGTATTGAATTTGATTACCAACTACTGAGGCTGAGCCAATATCAGCTGAGACTGCACTGATCACCAGGCTGTCGCCGTCTTCATCTGAGTCATTGGCTAATACGTTTATCAGTATTGGCGCTGCATCTTCAGCCATAGTAGCAGTATCGTTATTGGCAACAGGTGTATCGTTCACTGCAGTTATAGTAATAGTGACCGTGGTATTACCTGTTCCGCCATTATTATCACTAACGGTATAAGTAACTATTGCTAAGCCATTGCTGTCGGCCTCCGGTGTATATTGAATTTGATTGCCAACTACTGAGACCGAGCCAATATCAGCTGAGGTTGCACTAATTGTGAGGCTGTCGCCATCTATATCTGAGTCATTGGCTAATACGTTTATTAGTATTGGCGCTGCATCTTCAGCCATGGTAGCTGAATCGGCGTTTGCTATTGGAGCATCGTTTACGGAGGTAATAGTGATAGTTAACGTTGTTGTACTGGCACCACCGCTGCTATCGCTTACAGTATAAGTAACTGTTGCTACGCCGTTGTCGTTGGCTGCCGGTGTATATTGAATTTGATTGCCAACCACTGCGACTGAACCAGTATTTGCCGAGGCAGCACTGATAGTGAGGCTATCACCATCCACGTCAGAGTCATTTGCCAATACGTTTATTAGTATTGGCGCTGCATCTTCATCTACTGTCGCTGAGTCTGCGTTTGCAATTGGAGTATCGTTTACAGGAGTAATAATTATTGATAAGTTTGTAGTTGCAGTACCACCATTACCATCACTTATTGTGTAGCTAATAATTGCTGTTCCATTTGTATTAGCAGCAGGCGTGTATTGGATTTTATTATCAACAACAGATGCAGAACCTATATCTGCAGTAGCAGCTGTTATTGTAAGAGTATCGCCATCAATGTCGGAGTCGTTAGCTAGTACGTTAACTAATAACGCAGGAGCATCTTCGTTCATCGTTGCTGAATCAGCATTTGCAGTAGGGGCATCATTAACGGGTGTCACGGTAATCGTCACACTTGCTGTTCTGTCGTTTATGCCTTCATTACCAGTGCTATAACCATCCGTAATGGTGTAAGTTAGTACTATCTCACCTGAAAAGTTTGCTGGTGGAGTAAACTGTATTTTTCCGGCGACAATAGTCGCTTCTCCAGCAATATTTTCTATGTTCGAAATACTAATCGTATCGCCATCTGCATCAGTGTCGTTAGCTAGCACGTCTAATAAAGATGCAGAGCTGTCTTCGTCTAACGTAAATTGATCGTTATTGGCTTCTGGAAAAGTATTAACGCCGCTTTCACTTAATGTTACTTGAGCTGTTGCAGTTAAGCCTTGCTCATTTGAAATTGAATAAGTAAAGCTATCTACACCAATAAAACCTAAGTCTGGCTGGTAGGTAAATGAGCCATCAACTTTTAATGTAAGCTCGCCATTTTGAGTTGCATTGATTGCCGTGGTGTTAACTGATAAATCGCCAGCCTCAATATTAAAATCGTTAATTAATAAGCCATTTTGTACTGTTACTTCAAATAGTTTATTTTTACTAAATTGATAGGCATCATTTTGTGCGACAGGGCTATCGGGTTCGCTGTTTATTACTAAAGTTACTGTGGCTGTAGAGGTTGCACCTAATGAGTCTATAGCTTGATATCGAAATTGATCAACACCATTAAAATTAGCATCCGGCACATAACTAAAGCTGCCATCAATTGCTAATAATAGTTGGCCATGTGTTGGTGCCACAATAAATGTTTCATCAACTGAAAAACTGTCATTATTTGGGTCAGTATCGTTACTAAGCACACCATTGGCTGCTGTAACCACAAGTGTTTCATCTTCGCTTAAACTATAGCTATCATTTTTTGTTACAGGGGCTACGTTAGTGTTTGAGCTTACAATAGTTACATTTGCAATAGCCTGAGCACCTTGTGCATCAACAACTCTATACTGAAAGCTGTCTTGGCCTTGCATGTTCTGCTCGCCTTGGTATTCAAAGCTACCATTATCAAAAAGGGTTAATTGTCCTCTTGTCGGTTCGCTAACAGGCGTTGTATCAACAGTTAAGTTATCTAAATCAATATCGCTATCGTTAATAAGTAAGCCAGGCGATAGGACAACTAAGGTTCCATTGTTTGTAATGTTATAAGTATTATCAAGCGCAATAGGGGCGTCGTTAACAGCTAAAATGGTTATCTCTACAACTGCGGTATCTGTCATACCTAGCTCGTTAGCAACTTGATAGCTAAAGGCATCTTCACCATTAAAGTTTGCAATAGGGATATAAGTAAAATCCCCATTTTCATTTATATCAATGGTGCCATGCTGCGGTAGAATTAATGCATCTGCATTTACACGTAAATCGCCACTGTATTGATTCGTATCATTTGTTAGAACGTTGCCTTGCAGAGTTTGATCTTCATTTATCTGAAACTGATCGGCATTAGCTTCTGGTGCAAATGCAAGCTCTCCACCCACTGGTGCTATGTTTATTATATTAGCAAAGCCACTTTCACCACTGCCATCAATACCGGTAATAAGTACTTGATAACTTTTATCTGTAAGTGACTCGGTAATGCTTAATGCAGTATCTTGAATACTTAAAAATTGTTGCCCGTTTTCTAATTCATTAATATTAGTAGATGAAACTCCAGCTTGAGTTGCAATATAAACGTTATAACGATTAAGTTCGGGGTTTGCTTGCCACGAAAGATTAATATTATCTTCGTCTCGCTGAGCTGTAACACCTTCAATTTGATATGGTTGCCAGTTAAAAGTAATTGCATCAGCAAGGACTTGATTATTTAAAGAGTCAGTTATCCATATTTCTAGGCGTATCTCTCCTGGAGTTACGCCATAAAGTGCAGGGCTGAGGCCTATAATTGATTTTTCGTAGTCAAAACCACAATCAGAAGAACACAGTGATATGCTTTTATTAACACTAGGGAGCACTAAATTAACTTCAGCAATGCCATCAGTATCCGAAGCTTCAAGTAAAAAAGAAACGTTGCCTTGCACAGTTTCGTTTGTTTGTGAAAAAACAATATTAGCGCGTGTATTAGCTATGCTTGATCCAACTACTCCTCTACTTGAAGTGACAGCACCTAAAACTTTTGTATTCTTGGTTTGATTGCTCGCTATAACACCAGCCAAATTTATATAGCTAGTCACCGTTGGCGGTACTACTTCAGCCGTAGGTGATTGTATTGTCTCTTGAGCAGGGCTTTCTTCTGAGCCTCCACAGGCACTTAACAAAAACACCATAGAACCAAGCAAAAATATATTTTTTGCTGTCATTTTAAATACTCCATAATAAAAGCTTTGTATCCAATGTGTTTATGGTTCTAATTTAAAAGAACCGCTAGCATTTACATCAGGATTATTTATTTCGTTAAGATTAAAGTTGCCAGTAATGTTGTCTAAGTCATTCAAAAATATTGCATCAACATCGCCCTCGGCTTTGTTGTTGCCGTGGGATGCAAATGTAACGGCTAAGTCAAGTTCGCTTAAATTTATTAAACCGCTGTAAGCCGCATACCAATTTCCGCCCGCGTCATTAAAACTAATTTCGCCATCAGGTACCGTGCCATTATCAAAATCAACAGCCATAGTCATAGCAAAGTCAGTAACAGCACCCACACTCGAATTTACATTAAAGCTTGATGCTTCATAGTTAAATACACCTTGGCGCTGAGCTATTTGATCGACTAAAGATGCGCTGCTAACTGTTTGAAATTGTTGTTCAGAATATATATCCATAGTATCTGTATCTGCTTCAAAAGCATTTACTTCAACTTCAGTTACAGATGCTTGTTCAGTCTCTTCTTCGTTGTCATCTTTAGGGTCGATCGTTACTATATTTTGATCAAACACACGTGCCGCACGCGTCGTTTTTAATACTTCACCAGAGGCTGTAATTTGTGCAAACGAAAATGCCTCGTTATCACCCAAAGAAACCACACTATTATTTTCGAGTGTTAGATCTATTGCGCCATCCCATACAGCTAAAAACACATTGCCTTCAACGAGCTGAACTTCAAAATGTGTTCCACGTATACCAATAGAGCCAACGGGGGTTTTTACACTATAAGAGCCGCCATTTTTTTTAATCACACCCGAAATAGAGCGTAAGCCACCTTTAAGTAACTCAATAGAAGCAGAACCTTGTTGGGTATTATCATCAAATTCGTAGTTAGCAATATTTAATTCTGAATTTTCTTTTAAAGCGATTAAACCACCATCCGACATTGAAAATTGCGCTTTGCTTTTCTCTCCAGTCGTAATGCGATCTACACCAAAAACGGTATCTCTGCGCTGCAACTGCCGTTGTTGTTCAGAGCTTCCATCAACCGCTAGTACAGAGCCTCGCGCTAAAATAGTTTTACCAGCAGGATCATTTGCTTGTGTATAAAAACTTACACAAAGTAAAGTGGTAATTACAGGGAGTAAATGTTTCATAAATACCTTAAATTAAAATGAGTAAGAAGCGCTTAAATTGATATCTAAACGGTCATATTCGAATAAAGAAATATTACTGGATTTATCTTGATAGTTGGCAGCCAACTGTATTGCTAAATCACGATTAACTAAGTAGCGAACAGAAGTTGAGAACATAAAGAGGTTATCGGCACGTTCTTGTAAAAATAAAGGGTGATCATCTTTATAATTAATCCATTGGTATCCAGCAAGAGATAACAACTGCCAATGTTGAGCTAGTTGAGTGTTCACTTGGTAGTAAAAACTCGTAATATTACGGCTATTAAATTCACCTTCAGTAATATCGGCTTCTTCATTTTTAGCGTTAATGCTTAAGCTTTGAAACCAATTTCGAGTTGCGTAGCTAGCACCCGCATTTATCGCATAAAATGAGTTATCGAGCTTTTCATCAAATCTATTGTTTAAAACACCCGCAGTCGCAGAGCTAAATAAATTAACTTGTTTATTCAGCTTATAACTAGCTCCGGCCGTTAAAGCTGATTCAGTACGATAAAGATCGCCATCAAGCATTAATGGAGTCGTCGATACTTGTGCAAACCAACTTATGTCATTTTGTTTATATTGATAGGCAGCATTAATATGCGCATTTATACGATCGTATTGGCTGAGTTCTGCAAACTTGTACCACCCGGTATTAACACTCAAAGTTATTAAACTTTTTTGATCTATAGGGTGAGAGTACTTTCCTCTGTAATTTAGTCGCGCATAGTTGTCTTGCGTACTTTTACTTTCTGGCGATAACAAAAACTCACCAATATTAGGAATTATAATCGTATTTTCTGCCGTACCCGCATTTACGTTGCCATCAACGCCAAGGGCAAGCTCAATATTTTGCTTATAAGAACGCCCCGCTTCTTGTTTTTTAAGTGTGGTTGCATCAAGTAACGACTGTGCTGAAGACTTTATGTTATTAGGTGTATTAGGTGAGTTAATCAGTATTAAAGCTTGAGTATCGGCAGCAGGTAAATTATTAACGGTTAAATAAGCACGAACTAAGTACAAGCGAGCTTCATACCATCTAGGGTTGTTTTCAACCACGCGTTCAAAGGCAAATACAGCTGGCGCCGCATTTCCTGTTTTAAGCGCAGAGACCCCTAGTAAAAAATCGTATACGGGTTCACCCAGGTACTGGTATTCACTATTACTTTTTTGATAAGCCTGAGTATATTTTTTTTCAGAAACTAATTTTTGAAGTTCAATCAGTAGCTTATTATATTCATCATTGCTTTGAGCCAATGAGTTAAAGCTCATTACAGCTAAACAACTACACAGTAAATTTCTTAAAACCTGTTTAATCATGCTTAATTTTATATCCCAGTAGAAGTTTGATGTTTTGTATAAAAAGAGATGTATGTACTAGAAATTTAGCACTTTTTGTACTTAAGTACAGCCAATGTAATCACATTGGTTAAATAAATGTTATTTAATTTAGGTTAAACAATTGTTTAATAAATCTTCAAATTAAACTTATTAAAACAGAAGAGGTTGCTGATAAACTGCTTTAGCTTAAAATAGTAATTAATTTGGATAACAAAGGTTAAATATGCTGTATAGGATATAAAAAGATAATTTAGGGAGATTATTGAAATATAAATAAAGGGTATTACTAGGAGAAAAAGTGGGGCGATTGACGGGGCTTGAACCCGCGACAACCGGAATCACAATCCGGGGCTCTACCAACTGAGCTACAACCGCCACTACACACACCTTGTTTGGTGTGGCGCGCATAATACATAAAATAATAAATGTTGTGAAGCCTAAAAGTGAAATAAATTAAAATAATTTATTTCAGGCAAATATAATTAGTATTTGGTCGTTAATAACTTTCCAAAGTAGGCTTCATTTTATCGCATAATTGCCTCTAAAAAATCGAATGTACTTACATTTAATAGTATTAATTCATTATTTCATGAGAATAAATTGTAAATTAATGTATAATAATGCTCGGAAAACGCTTAATAAAAAACATTTGGAGTAAATATGGATTCAGTACTTAATTGGCTTAACGATAACTCAGGCCTAATCTTACACTACGGTATACAAGCTGTTGTTGCGCTTGTTATCTTTTTACTTGGTAGTCGTATCGCTAAGTTTTGTTCTAACTTAACTGAAAAAGGTTTTGCTAAAAAGAAAGTAGATAAAGCTGTCGGGTCGTTTGTTTCAAGCATTGTGTACACACTTGTATTTGCTGTTACTATTTTAATGGCACTTTCGCAAATTGGTATTGAAACAACTTCGTTCATTGCTATTTTAGGTGCTGCAGGCTTAGCTGTTGGCTTAGCATTACAAGGTTCACTATCTAATTTTGCATCAGGCGTGCTAATTATTTTACTTCGTCCGTTTAAATCTGGTGACTTTGTTGAAGCAGGTAATAAAATGGGTACTGTTAAGAAAATCGAAATATTTTCAACTGAACTTCGTACACCAGATAATAAAGTAATCATCGTACCAAACTCTCAAATAATGTCAGGCGCTATTACTAACTTCTCGCGTGAGTCTACTCGCCGTATCGATTTAGTTATTGGTGTTAGTTACGATGCTGATTTACGTCAAGCAAAAGAAGTATTAAAATCTGTGTTAGATGCAGAAACACGCATACTTAAAGACCCAGCTTATACAGTAGCTGTATCTGAGCTAGGTGATTCTAGCGTAAACTTTGTTGTTCGCCCTTGGGTTAACGCTGCTGATTACTGGCCTACTTACTGGTCATTAATGGAAAATATTAAAATTGCATTAGATGATGCAAATATTGCAATCCCATTTCCACAAATGGATGTTCATTTACACAAGCAAGACTAATTTTAAATAGTTATTTAATTAAAGTTATCTTTAATTGTTGTAGTGATAAAGCGGCTATTAGAAATAAAATTTCATGCAGTATTTGCTGCATGAAATTTTTTACATTATTACTTAGCTGTTTTGCTTGCTCTAACAAGTAACGCTTTAATAAAATAGATATACATTTATACAAAGGTTATTTTTTAATGAAATTAAAGCTTTTATCAGTTTTAGTTGCAGCATCTGCTGCAACAAATGCATTCGCTGCAGACGCAGATCAAAAAACGTGGGAAGTTACCAGTGAACTTGGTGCTATTATCACAAGTGGTAATACAGAAACGACCACACTCAAAGGTGGTATTAAAGTACAGCACAACCTTGAAAACTGGAACAACGAATACAAACTAGACGGCATCTATAAAGAAGATGAAGTTGAAGATGCTAATGGCGACAAAAATAAGCAGCGCACTAATGAAAAGTACTCGATTTCAGCGCAAGGTAATTACAAATTAAATGAAGATCATTCTCATCTATTCATTTATGGTTCACACGTTTCAGATTATTTTGGAGCATATAGAAGTGAGTCAGTAATTTCTGCAGGTTACGGTTTACGTTTATTAAACGAAAAAACAATGTGGTTAAGTGCCGAAGTTGGTCCTGGTTATAAATATTTTGAATACCCAGATGACAGCTCTGAAATTGATGATAACGGTAACTCTCTTGCTGGCGAGTTTGAAGGCGAAGTAATTGCCTTAGGTAAATTAGATTACAACTGGCAAATTTCTGAGAGTGCACGTTTTACTCAATTAGTTGCTGTAGAGTATGGTGATACAAACACTAAAACTCGTTCAGAAACTGCATTGCTTGCAAAAATAAACGGCTCATTACAAATGAAAGTCGCTTTTAATGTCACTAACAACTCAGATGTTGCTGACGACAAAGAAAGCACTGACACAGAAACATCATTCACACTGGTTTACAGTTTTTAACCAATGTAACTAAGTTAATGACACTAAAGTGACAAAAGGGACGAAAGTCCCTTTTTTATTTGCTCAAAATTAATGTATTATAGCCACCAATTTTGGTTGTAGACCTAGGGATATACCTACTCGTGAAAGTTTTTACACAATTTATTAGTGCTTTTATTCTACTTTGTAGTTTTAGTGCTTTGGCTTTTACGCCAACAGCATCTCAAATTGAGCAATTTAAAAAGCTGCCAAAAGCTCAGCAAGAAGCCCTAGCAAAACAGTATGGTGTTGATGTTTCAACGATCACCGGTACAAACCAATCTAATAATCAAAATAATACTGAGCAACAAAACAGTATTGGTGAGCGCGCAGAGCCAGAAAAAGAAAAGCTAACAGATGAAGAACGCTTCAAACCAAAAGCAGACGAATTAAAACCATATGGTTATGAGTTGTTTGCAGGTGAACCCACTACATTTATGCCAAGCGAAAATGCCGCAGTATCAGATACGTACATTGTAGGCCCTGGCGATCAGTTAAAAATTAACTTTTACGGAAAAGAAAGCGAAAGTTTTGAAGTCATAGTTGACCGTGAAGGACGTATTAGTATTCCTGATCTGAGCCCTGTAGAAGTGGCTGGTTTAACCTTCGCTGAAATTAAAGAACTAATAAAAGTAAAAGTAGAGCAGGAAGTTATTGGTGTAAAAGCCTTTATATCGCTTGGCCAACTTCGTAGCATGCGTATTTTAGTGCTAGGAGAAGCGTATAAGCCGGGTAGCTACAGTGTTTCTTCATTAACAACCGTTTCGCACGCATTATTCGTAAGCGGTGGCGTGTCTGACATTGCCTCTCTTCGTAATATTCAAGTTAAACGCGCAGGCAACGTAGTTGCAAATTTTGACCTTTACGACTTACTTATTAATGGTGATAGCAGTAACGATATCGTATTAAAGCCGGGCGATGCTGTATTTATTCCATCAGTTGGCGCTCAAGTAAGAGTTGAAGGTGCGGTTAAACGCCCAGCTATCTTTGAACTTAAAAAAGGTGAATCTGCTAAGCAGTTATTAGCAATGGCTGGAGGCCTTAAGCCAAATGCATATGCCAAAAGCGCAATTGTAGAGCGCTTTAACTTCGATCGTAAAGAAGTGCTATCGGTAGATTTTTCAAAATCGCAAATTAACTATATTCCACAAGATGGCGACCGTATTCGCTTTAATTCAGTTAGCTCGCAATATCAAAACTCAGTTAGCTTAATTGGTGCTGTAGCGCGCCCAGGCAATTATCAGTGGCATCAAGGCAAGCGCATTTCAGATGTACTTAAATCAGTACGTGGTGATTTATTACCGCAAGCCGATTTAAGCTATGGACTCGTAATCCGCGAAATAAATATAAACGGCGATATAGAAGCACACCAATTCGACGTTGCTCAAGCGATTATTAAAAACCCTGAAAATAACTTACAACTTCAAGCTAATGACAAGATAGTTGTATTTAGTCGCTTTGAAGAAAAAGAATTAGAGCAATCAACTCTAGCAAATATGGCTCTTAGTCAAGAGCAACAAGAGCAGCAACAAAAAGCAGAGCAATGGCATAAGTTTGAACAAAAAGAGTTCGAAAAATACATTGGCGTTAATCAAGAAGACGAAGAACTTGTTCTTGAAGACAATAAAATACTCACTATTGCTGAAATTTCTAAGCGCAAAGCAAAAAAAGAAGAAGACCAAGAACTCAAACCTGAAGATTACGCGTTATTTAGCCGCCATAATTTATTAGCGCCAATTATTGCTAAATTTAAGCAGCAAGCATCAGTGCAGCAAGCTATGCAATTAGTTGAGATTAGCGGAAACGTTACTTATCCTGGTATTTATCCACTAATGATTGGTGGTGAGGTAAGTGATTTAATAACAGCAGCCGGTGGTTTGCTGGAGTCTGCCTACGTAAAACAAGCTGAAATTACGCGAATAGTAGCGAGTGATGGTTCTAAAATAGAACACTTACGATTTGACCTTGAAAGCGCCATGAAGGGCGATCTTCAAAGTAACATTACGCTACAAAGTAAAGACAGCATAAACGTTTTTGCAATTCCAAATTGGCAAGAAAATGTAAAAGTAGAATTAAAAGGCGAGCTTAAATTTCCGGGCACTTACACCATACGCCGAGGAGAAACGCTTACTGAATTGCTAGAACGTGCGGGTGGCTTTTCAAAATTTGCAGAGCAAAAAGCAGCTGTATTTACCCGTACGTCGATTAAAGAGCAAGAGGAAAAGCAGTTAGCACGTTTATCTACAGAGCTTCGCCGTGATATAGCTTCTAAGAGCTTCCAAAACTCTGTAAGCAGTAGCACACTTTCATATGAAGAAATGAACAAGCTGTTAAACGACCTCGCGAGTGTTGAAGCCGTAGGACGTTTAGTAATTGATTTACCTTTAATTGTAAATAACCAACAAAACTTAGTATTACAAGATGGTGATACACTTTATGTACCAAGCAAGCGTGATTCAATTAGCATAATTGGTGAAGTTAACTACTCTACATCACATCTATATAAAACAGGGGTTAGTGTTGATGATTATATTGCGCTAAGTGGTGGCCTTAAAGAGCGTGCAGCTGAAGACAGGATTTACATTATTAAAGCCAATGGTTCAGTGAAAATACCAAACACAGGTGGCTGGTTTGCAGCAAATAATGCTGATCAGTTAGAGCCAGGTGATACAATAGTGATACCAATGGATGCAGGACATATGGATAAGCTAACGCTTTGGAGTACTGCAACGCAGATTCTTTATCAGCTTGGTGTAGCAGTTGCAGCGATTGGTAGTCTTTAGTGGAATTCAGGCTTCCATTTATTAGATAAACTTTAAGAATAAATAGTTTGAGCTGTTTTTAGAATTATGATCAGCGAATAGCTAATTTTATGAGATTGATATGGAAAATGACTTAAATAATTATATGCAGAAAAATGAGCGAGGACACGCTTATCAAAATGCTGATGAACAGATTGATTTACGAGAGCTATTCAGTGCGATCTGGCAAGGGAAGTGGATTATTATTATTATCACTTTCCTATTTACTGTCGTATCGGTATTTTATGCAATCAATCAACCAAATATTTATAAATCTGAAGCTCTACTGGCTCCTGCAGAGCAAGAGAAAAATGGCGGTTTAGGTGGGCTGGCTGGTCAATTTGGTGGATTAGCTAGCTTAGCTGGAGTTAATTTAGGTGGCATATCAAGTAATAAAAGTGAACTGGCTATCGAAATATTAAAATCTCGTCAGTTTACTAGTGAATTTATTAAAAAACATAATTTATTGCCTTATTTACTCGCTGTAGATTCATGGGAGTTAGAAAGTAATACGTTAAATTTTAATACTGAAATTTATAACCCTGATACGAATACATGGGTACGTGATGTAAAAGCACCAAAAAAACCAGAGCCCTCAATGCAAGAAGCTTATAAAGAGTTTAGGGAAATCATCACATTAAATACAGATAAAGAGACAGGTATGCTAAGACTCTCAATACAGCATAAGTCACCGGTCATTGCTCAGCAATGGGTAAATTGGTTAATAAATGATATTAATTCGGAGATGAAAAAGCGTGATGTTGCTGAGGCAAATAAAAGCACTGAATTTTTAACGAAACAATTAGAAAAAACAAAAATAGTCGATATACGTGCAATGTTATTTAAACTAATTGAAGAGCAAACGAAAACTATTATGTTTGCAAATGTTCGTGACGAATATGTATTTAAAACTATAGATCCAGCATTAGTGCCAGAAGAAAAGTCAGGGCCTAAACGAGCCTTAATTTGTATCTTAGGCATGTTTTTGGGTGGCATACTGTCTATAGTATTTACACTATTAATGTACTTTTCTAGAAGAAAGTTAACATAGTGCCTCTGAATTTATACATGTAATTAATTGCATGTCTGAAAAGTAAATTTTAAATAACATACATGTTATTGATTAGATTAATTGGAATTTATGTTGTTAACGAAAAGTTTTAAATCAAAAAAAGAAGCGTTGAAACAAAATATAATCTATGTATTTTGTCCAGATGAATGTGTTAGTAATATTACTGAAATAATTAATGAGCATTCATTTGATTTAGTAATTAATGACTACTCTATAATTGATTTTACTGAAAAAGTAATTTGTCATTATAGAGGAGCACATTTGACAAAAGAGCAACGTGAATATTTAGTAAATGCGACAGAGTGTGGTGCCTGGGTAGAACCATTAGTGAGCTATTTGGATGATAGACTAAAGTATACTGAAGTACGATTATTACATAGTAGTTACTTCTTGCACCAAAAGGCATTTTCCATTTTATCGAATAAACGTACACAAATAACAAAGCGTACTATCGATATAATGAGTGCTATATTGCTACTAATAATAACGTTACCACTTTCTGTTGTAGCAGCCTTATTTATAAAGTTAGAAAGTCCTGGAGATATTTTATATAGGCAAAAGCGAACAGGTCAATACAACAAAGAATTTAAAGTTTATAAATTTAGATCAATGCGTAATGATGCTGAAAAAAATGGCGCTCAGTGGGCTAGTGAAAATGATGCACGCGTGACAAAGGTTGGAAAGTTCATTCGCAAAACAAGAATAGATGAAATACCACAACTTATAAATGTGCTGCAAGGGACTATGTCTATAGTTGGGCCAAGACCAGAGCGTGAAGTATTTATAAAAGATTTAGAGAAAGCAATACCTTACTACCGTTTTCGCCATGCAGTTAAGCCCGGTGTTACAGGGCTTGCACAAGTAAGTTATCCGTATGGTGCATCGGTTGAAGATGCAATTTGGAAACACAAGTACGACATACATTATATTAAGCATCATTCCAGTATGTTAGATATAAAAATCTTATTGTTGACAATTAAGACCGTGATGTTTGGGATGGGTCGTTAAGTTTTAACGGAAAAAAGTAGGTAGTATGAAAATTTTAGTAACAGGCGGAGCTGGCTTTATTGGCTCAGCGGTAATTCGCCACATTATAAACAATACGCAAGATGAAGTTATTAACATCGATAAATTGACTTACGCAGGCAACTTAGAGTCACTTGAGTCCGTAAAAGATAGCAAGCGTAATATTTTTGAACAAGTTGATATATGTGACCGTGTAGAGCTAGATCGAATTTTTAAAATGTATAAGCCAAATGTTGTGATGCATTTAGCGGCCGAAAGCCATGTGGATCGCTCTATAACTGGTCCAGCTGAGTTCGTCCAAACAAATATCGTAGGTACTTATAATTTATTAGAAGCCGCGCGTAATTACTGGAATAATTTAGAAATTGATGCGAAAGAAGTATTTAGATTCCACCATATTTCAACGGATGAAGTTTATGGAGATTTGCCTCATCCAGATGAGCAGGAAGGAGAGCTGCCATTATTTACCGAGCAAACGGCTTATTCACCAAGTAGCCCGTATTCAGCGAGTAAAGCATCTAGCGACCACTTAGTGCGTGCTTGGCTTCGCACCTATGGCTTTCCTACTATAATTACAAATTGCTCAAATAACTACGGCCCCTTTCATTTTCCTGAGAAGCTAATACCTTTAGTTATTTTAAATGCTCTTGAAGGTAAAAAATTGCCTATATATGGTAAAGGTGATCAAATTCGTGATTGGTTATATGTAGAAGATCATGCACGGGCTCTTTATAAAGTAGTAACCGAAGGTAAAATAGGCGAAACCTATAACATTGGCGGGCATAATGAAAAACAAAATATTGAGGTAGTACAAACTATTTGTAGTATTTTAGATAATCTAGTACCTAAGAAAACAAAATACGCAGAACAAATTACTTTTGTAGGTGACCGCCCTGGCCACGATAGGCGTTATGCAATCGACTCATCAAAAATGCAAAATGAATTAGCTTGGACGCCAGAAGAAACCTTTGAAACTGGTTTACGTAAAACGGTCCAATGGTATTTAGATAATAGTTCGTGGTGTGAAAATGTGCAAGATGGTTCATACCAGCGCCAACGCCTTGGTACAATAGAATAATTAGGAGACACACATGAAAGGAATTATCTTAGCTGGGGGTTCTGGTACACGCCTTTATCCATTAACGCGTGGCGTTTCAAAACAGCTATTACCAGTCTATGACAAGCCTATGGTTTACTACCCAATATCAACATTAATGTTAGCAGGCATTCGCGATATATTAATAATTACCACGCCGGAAGATAATGAAAGCTTCAAGCGCTTATTAGGTGACGGTAGTGATTATGGTATAAATCTAAGTTACGCAGTACAGGCGTCACCAGACGGATTAGCTCAAGCATTTTTAATTGGTAAAGAGTTTATCGGTGACGATAGCGTATGTTTAGTACTTGGCGATAATATTTTCTATGGTCAATCTTTTAGTAAAACGCTTAAAAACGCTGCAAGTCGAGATACAGGGGCAACTGTATTTGGCTACCAAGTAAAAGACCCTGAACGCTTTGGTGTAGTTGAATTTGACGAAAATATGAAAGCTATTTCTATAGAAGAAAAGCCTGAAAAGCCAAAGTCTAACTATGCCGTTACAGGCCTATACTTTTACGATAATCGTGTAGTTGAATTAGCAAAGCAAGTGAAACCTTCTCACCGTGGTGAGCTTGAAATAACAACACTAAACGAAATGTATTTAAATGATGGGACGCTCAATGTTGAATTATTAGGGCGTGGTTTTGCGTGGCTAGATACTGGCACACATGAGAGCCTTCATGAAGCCTCTTCATTCGTACAAACTATCGAAAATGTACAAGGCTTAAAAGTTGCATGCCTTGAAGAAATTGCATGGCGCAATAACTGGTTAAGTACAGAGCAGTTACTTAAAATAGCTAAACCAATGTTGAAAAATGAGTATGGGCAATACCTAAATCGTTTGGCCAAAGAGAAAAAGTAATGAAAGTACTTATTACTGGTAAAAATGGCCAGGTGGGGAGTAGTTTGATTGCACAACTAACCGCTATGCCTGCAATGGACTTTTTAGCATTAGGCCGTAAAGAGTTAGATATAACTAATTCTGAAGAGGTTAATCGGATTGTAACTGAGTTTAGACCAAATGTTATTATTAATGCTGCGGCCTATACAGCAGTAGATAAAGCTGAGTCTGAGCAAAGTATAGCTCATGCGATCAACTGCCAAGGGCCTAAAAACCTAGCTGTAATTGCTAAAGAGATTAATGCTGTAATTATTCATATTTCAACTGATTACGTTTTTTCCGGTGATAAAGAAGGTTTATATACTGAGAGTGATACAGTAAAACCGCAATGCGTTTATGGGCAAACTAAACTTGCAGGAGAGCAAGCAGTAGCAGAAGCCTGCGATGAGCACATTATATTACGTACTGCATGGGTTTTTAGTGAGTACGGCAGTAACTTTGTGAAAACAATGCTTCGTTTAACTCAAACGCGTTTAACATTAGGTGTAGTTGGTGACCAGTTTGGCGGGCCAACTTATGCAGGTGATATAGCTGCTGCAATTATTAATATCGCCGAGCAACTACAAAAGGGTAGTCATCATTACGGGGTATATAATTACACAGGGTATCCATATGTTAGCTGGCAAGAGTTTGCAGTGCAGATATTCGAGAGTGCTTTAGCTAATAAGATGATTAATTCTCCTATCGCAGTAAACGCGATTACAACTGCAGAGTACCCAACACCAGCCAAACGTCCTGCCAACTCAAAACTTGATTGTTCTAAAATAGCCTCTGACTTTAGTATTATTCAAAGCGATTGGCATGCAGCATTGAAAGCACTCAAAAAATATCAATAGATAGGTTTTTTATGAAAGTAATAGATACAGAAATAGCGGATGTAAAAATTATTGAACCAACGAAGTTTGGAGATGATCGCGGTTTTTTTATGGAAACTTGGAATCAAAAGCAATTTGAAAGTCTAGTGACAAAAAAACCGACACAATTTGTGCAAGATAATCACTCTAAATCAAAACAAGGCATACTTAGAGGTCTACATTTTCAAAGAAAGAACACACAAGGTAAATTAGTACGTGTGATCTCAGGGGAAGTTTTTGATGTTGCAGTAGATATACGTAAAGACTCTGCGACATTCGGGAAATGGGTTGGTATTTATTTAAGCGCTGAAAATAATCGCCAGCTTTGGGTTCCAGAAGGGTTTGCTCATGGTTTTTATGTTACGAGTGAAGAAGCTGAATTTGTATACAAGTGCACAAATTATTATCACCCGGAGTCAGAGGTATCAATTGCTTGGAATGATAAAGTTCTAGATATTAAGTGGCCAATATCGGGGACTCCATTACTATCAGAAAAAGATAGTAATGGGATAGAAATAAATTCTCTGTAATTAAATAATTGTTTTTATTAGTAAGTATAAGTAAAGAACAGACTTATATGATTAGGATATAAAGGACCCAAATGAAAATTCTTGACTGTACATTAAGAGATGGTGGATATTACAATAATTGGGATTTTGAGCCAGAGTTAGTTCAAAGCTACTTAGAGGCAGTCGCATTAAGCGGAATCTCATATGTCGAACTTGGCTTGCGTAACTTCCCAAAAAATGAATTTTTAGGTCCATTTGCATATAGCTCTGAAAATTACTTAAAGACTTTAGAATTACCTGATGGGGTAACTTATGGAGTAATGGTTGACGCAAAAACTATTTTATCTAGTCAATTGAGTATAGAAGCTGCTGTAAATGAACTATTTTGCGAAGAGAAAAATAGCTGCGTTAGTCTTGTGCGAATAGCTGCTCACTTTCATGAAGTCGAAGAATCTAAAGAAATAGCAAACCAACTAAAAAGTAAAGGCTATATCGTTGGTTACAACCTTATGCAAGCGGGTGGAAAGCCTGATTTAGAAATAGAAGAAAAAGCTAAAGAAATTAGCCAATGGGGAAGTGTGGATGCTCTTTATTTTGCTGATTCACTAGGGAATATGGATGCCAACGAAGTTCAACGAATCGTTAGGCTAATCCAAAAGCATTGGCTTGGTGAAATGGGAATACATACTCATGATAACATGGGGCGTGGTCTTGCAAATAGCTTAACCGCACTTGAAGCTGGAGTTGAATGGCTTGACTCTACTGTTACAGGTATGGGACGAGGTGCAGGTAATACTCAAACAGAAAATTTAATGGCCGTATTAGCTGAAAAATATGTAGAACTGAAGCCAAATAAGATCTATGAGTTAGTCATTCGTTATTTTGAGTCAATGCAAAAACAATATGGCTGGGGAACTAACTTATTATATTTTTTAGGTGCACAGCAGAGTGTTCACCCCACCTATATACAAAACCTGTTATCAAACACACATATAGGGAAAGATGAAGTTGTTGGTGCTTTACAATACTTACTCCAACTAAACGGCACTAGTAAGTATGACGGTTCTGTATTAGAAGCTGCGTTGAGTCTTAACAAGAATACTTCAGAAGTTACAGGAGATGATGTCAGTGGCTTACTTGATGGTAGAGAAGTTCTATTAATCACTAATGCGAATTCTGTAGCTAAGCATAAAAAAGCTCTTGAGTTGTACATTAAAAATAATAAACCAATTGTGATCTCATTGAACATAAACAAAGTGCTAGATGATAGTTTTGTAGATTATATTGCAATCACACATAACCTTAAATTTTTAACTGAAAAAGAGAATTACTCTAATTTAAGTAAGCCAATTATTTATCCTGCTCATCGTTTTCCAGCCCAAGATGTTGAGCTTTTAGCCGATAATGGAAACATCAATTACGGTGTTGATATCGCTGATAATACCTTTAAAGTTGAAAAAACATCTTGCCTAATCCCGTCTGAACTAACAATAGCTTATGGCTTAGCATTTTCGATAGCCGCAGGTGCTAATAAAGTTACCTTTGCTGGAGTTGATGGTTATAATTCAAATGATTCAAGACACTTAGAGATGATTGAGTTCTTCGATACTATTGAAAATGATCTACAAGATCACCTTGGGTTTATATCAATAACTCCAACAACTTACCCTATTAAAAAGGGAAGCGTATATGCTTATATTTGAGCCATACGATCTAATTATATTTGACTGTGATGGTGTTCTTCTTGATTCTAATAATATGAAAGTGGCTGCTATGAGAGCGGCCTTGTCTCTTTCAAATTACTTTTCAGACACACAAGTGGAAGCATTAACGTCACAATTCAAAGAGAACTTTGGCATGAGTCGTTACCATCATGTTGCTAGTTTTACAGAAACATTAGATATTGATGGCGCCGAAAAACAAAAGTTAGAAGAGATGCTTTTATTAGCGTATGCAGAGCAAGTTGATAAATTCTATTTAGAAGTACCTGAAGCTTTAGGAATAAAAAGTACACTTTCCTCGCTAAAAGGTAAGCTTATGTACGTGGCTTCAGGGTCGGAACAGGAGCAGCTAAGAACAGTGTTAGAAAAAAGGAATTTTTCTAATTATTTTATTGAAGTTCTAGGCAGTCCAGTATCAAAGTCTCAGAATATTAAAAATATTTTAAATAGTGTGAGCCATATTAGTGCTGTGATGGTCGGTGATGCTCTTGCTGACTATGAAGCGGCTAAGAAAAACAATATAGATTTTATCTTCTATGCACCATTATCAAATGTTAAACAAAGTATGCTTGAATTAAGTCAAAAACATGACTTTAAAGTTATACATAGTTTTAAGGGTTAACATGTCACTTAGTTACGCAATCGTTATTCCAGCTCGCTACGAGTCTAGCCGCTTCCCGGGTAAACCATTAACTATTATTGATGGCAAACCGATGATACAACATGTATGGGAGCGCTGTTGTCGTGCTGTTGACAAAGAATTAGTGTACATAGCTACTGATAATATTAAAATTGCCAATGCAGTAACAGAGTTTGGAGGCAAGTTTATCATGACTTCCTCACAGTGTTTAACGGGCACAGATCGACTTGCAGAGGCTAATGAAGTACTAAATTGTGATTTCATAATTAATGTACAAGGAGACGAGCCTTTAATCGATCCTAAAGACATAGTAACAGTAATAAATGAATACACCAGACTGCCAAATAGAGTCATTAATGCTATGTCATTAATTGAGGATGAGGATGAATTTAGATCACCTAACATCCCTAAAGTAGTTGTGAGTAGCTCAAATAGATTAATGTATATGAGTCGCTCACCAGTACCTATAACAAAGACAGGTGGGTTTGCTTTTGGCTATAAACAGGTGTGTATTTATGCTTTTTCTAAAGAGCACTTAAGGTTTTTTATGGCTCATGCTGAAAAGTCTAAAGTAGAGGAAGTAGAGGATATTGAAATACTAAGGTTTATAGAGAGTGATATAAGCGTACAAATGGTTGAAGTAGCCAGTTCAAGTATTGCTGTAGATATCCCAGAAGATGTAAATAAAGTCATTTCCAAAATTAAAGCCAATAAAAAACTAGGCTAATTTACAGAGATGAAAAATACAAAATATCTTATGCTACAAGATGCTTTAAAAAAAGTATTAACTATTGTCTTGTTTATTTTCTTAGTGAGAAACTTTTCAGAAGAGGAGTTCGGTACTTACCAACAAGTATTATTGGTTGTTAGTTTAGCTTCTATTTTATTTAGTGCAGGTGTACCAGTATCATTAACTTACTTTTATGGGCAATATGCTAAGTACTCGCAGCGACAGCAAATATTTAAACGTTTTTTTATTTTCCAACTCCTTTTGCTCTGCTTGGGCGCTATTTTATTAGCTTTATTTGCAAAACCTTTAGCTGAACTTATTAATAATCCTTTGATTGAAAAATTCATCGTCATTATATTAGTACTTTTTGTGACTACAGCGACATTTGAATATTTTAAAAATTTGAGTGTAATAACAGGAGGTTTAAAAGGGTATTTATATTTAACAACATCAATACAGCTAATTACCGTACTTATAAATATATTTATTGTTATATTCTTAGATAATTTAGCTTATGTACTATTTTTTTCGGCTTTTAGTAATCTACTTTTATTTTTATTTTTACTATATGTAAATAAAAATAGTTTTTTATTGAGGGTTAACAGGGGGTTCGTTTCTTCTGTTGAGATTAAATATATAATAGCGATGGGATCCGTCTCTCTAGTTGCTGTTTTAAATGGTTATATTGACCAACTAATGGTGTCTTTTTTGATGGACGCGAGTAGCTTTGCTACTTTAAAAGTAGGAGCTTTTCAAATCCCATTTATTAGTATTATTACAGGCTCATTATTGACTGCGATGATACCTGTTATTTCTAAATTAATACGCTCAAATGACACTAACGGCGTTATTGCTGTGTGGAAGGAGTCGATAGAAAAAGCGACAGTATTGCTGGTGCCCATCGTTATATTTTGTTTAATTTACAGTAATGAAATAATTTTAACTTTATTTGGCGAAAAGTACGAAAACTCAGTTATTGTTTTTCAGGTCTATATGTTTCAATGGTTGAGGGCTGTTGTTATTTTTGGTGGTGTAATGGGAGCTATAGGGTTAGAAAAAGCACTGTTTAAAAATACGCTAGTAACAACTACATTAAATGTGGTATTGAATTATTTTTTAATTTCAAAATATGGCGTTATTGGGGCCGCTTTCGCGACAACATTTCTAAACTTTTTTGGTGCTTACTTACTTATAAAACCAATAAATAAAAGGCTTAAGGTTAAATTTTCCTCTTATTTCCCAACCAAAATATATATAACTTCAACTTTATTGTCTGTTGGATTGGCATTCTTATTAAAATCTTATAATTTACTTTTTGAAGTTAATATATTTTCTCTAGGTATTATCGCGATTGTTTTTTATATATTAATGATTATTATCCAAATGAAAGTTTTTTATAAAAAAGTGTCATTACTTCAGTTAAAGGAAATGATTTGAAGAAGCTATTTGATAAGTATAAAACAGTGAAAAAACAATTGGCCTATGACCATAAAGGTTATCCAATTGAGAATATAGTATCACTTGAATTGATTTCTTTGATTTATAAAAGAGAAAAGTTCAATATTCGTCGAAGTTTGGTTTATTTTTTTGCGGTTCGTAAAATTAAAATACCGACGGAGAAAGAAACACTTTTTTCAATAGGTGATTATAATCGCAAAGATTATTATGAGCTTTTAAGGCATGTTATGACAAGCTACCAAAATGAAAGTGAGCTTGTTGATTTATCGAATTCTAAACGAAGTCTTACATTCTCGCTGTCTAATATATTTACAGCATTTAGGATTGTCTTTTTCAGAAAGCTTGAGTTAAATTTTTTATCGAAAATAACCTTGGCAGCTTCAATAACGCATAACCTTAATAATATTGATTTTTTAGAAAAACAAACACCGACTAACATTAAGCTTTTTTGTGCATTTTGCAGTAACCTTAATGAAGAAGCTGTACTCAATTACTTTTTCCAAAAAAACAATATACCTACCTATTCTTTACAGCATGGGTTGTGGTTTATTTACGATATCCCGCCGATAGACGCTATTGCTTATGAGAATGTTGTTGCTGATAAGTTACTTTGTTGGGGAGAGTATACCCGTGATGAATTCATAAAATATGGTATGGACGAGCGCAGGCTTGTAGTTGCAGGTTACCCTAAAAAAACAACTCCATTGATTTTACCTAAAAAAAGCCAAAAAAAATTAAGAGTGCTCGTGTTGCTGGCTAGGAGTCAATTTGATGAAAATAATCTCAACTTAATCTCCTTGCTTTCTCAGTCGACCTTGAATATAGAGTTTGAATTTAAGCTTCATCCAGCATTGATAGTAGAGAAGTATTCAGATCAACTTAAGTCTGAAAGCTTTAATTTTGCGCCTACAGGTACAGTACAAGAGTTATTAAATTTAAACCGCTATGACTGTTCTATTTCTTATAATTCTACAGCTTACTATGATAGTTACATAAATAACTGTATCTGCTTAAGGTATCGAGATGCTGATGCAGATAATGCTATTAGCGTGCTTGATGATAGCTTTACTTCAGTCTCTGAATTTGAAAGTAAAATTAACTTAGTGCTTACTGCACAAAGTGACGAAAAGGTTTGGACGGAAATTGAAAAAAACCTTACATATATATTAGGCTATAGGATCAACAATTATGAAAGTTTTTCTTAAATTTAAAAAGTTGTTATTGTTGCCTGTGTCTCTTAAAAAGAGTTATATAGCGCATTTGTGGCTATTGGCCAAAGGTGCGTTAATTTATCGCTTTATATTTAGTCATTATGGTAAAGGAAGTATTGTATACAAACCTTTGTTTATAAGCTATGAGGCAGTAAAACTTGGTGAAAACGTATCAATAGGAGAGCATGCCCGAATAGAAGCAATAGATAGCTGGCTCGAAAGAAAATATACTCCTTCTATTTTAATTGAAAGCGGTGTACGCATTGAGCAGCGCTGTCATATTACCGCTGCAGGCCAGCTAGTTATTGGCAAAAACTCGTTAATATCATTCGATGTTATGATTCAAGATACCGATCATGAGTATCAAAATATTGAACTCCCGGTTAGTCAGCAGACTCTGATAGTGAACAAAACTATAATTGGTGAGAGTTGTTTTATTGGCAGTGGTGCGAAAATAAGTGCAGGGACTACACTTGGAAAACATTGTGTTGTGGGTGCTAATGCGGTGGTTCGTGGTGATTTCCCTGACTATTGCGTTATTGTTGGAATACCTGCAAAGATTGTAAAAAGATATAATTTAGCTACGCAAGCGTGGCAAAAAACAAACTCTTTAGGGGACTTTGTTTAGGTCCTCGGTTGAAACAAAATACTTAAAGGTAAATGGTGGTGTGGTGTTAAATTATACAGTTATTGGTGGGCGTGGCTTTATTGGTAATGAAGTCTCAAAAAAGTTACTTGAAAATAACCATTCTATATATATTCCAGAAAGAAACGATATTGATTTGTTTTCTAAGCCATTAGGCACTGTAATTTTTTGTGCAGGGGCTGGTGATTGTAAAAATGCACCCTTGCAGGTTTTTAAGTCAAATTCATTATTGTTAGCTGAAATATTAGAGAAAGCGTCATTCGATAAACTGATTTATATTTCATCTACTCGCCTTTATATGGGGCAGGATAATACCCAAGAAAATGCAAATTTAGTTGTTTCTCATGGAGATGAAAGGCGTTTATTTAATTTATCTAAGTTAATTTCTGAAGAGCTCTGTTTGTTAAGCTCTAAAAAGGTTGTTATTATTCGTCCCTCAAATGTTTATGGCTTGGCATTAAATAGCCCTCTTTTCTTACCTGCAATTACTCGTAACGCAATAAATAATAAACATGTTGATATGTACGTTACACCAGAATATGCAAAAGATTATATTTCTATCACTGATCTTGTTGATGCTATTTATCAACTTGCTGAAAAAGATAATCTAAGTGAAACAGTTTATAATATTGCGTCGGGTATAAATACAAAAGCTAAAGATATAGCTAACGTTCTGGAAAGTGAAACTGGTTGCAATATCAATTGGATAAATGGCTGTGTAGATGAGTATTTTCCAGTTAATGATATCTCTCGCCTAAAAAAAGAAATAACATTTAATCCTCGAAATGTATTAGATGATATGAAAATTATGATTGATGATTTTAAAGATAAATTAATTTAGGTATTTCGAAGGTATTAAAATGGATTTTCAAGGTCGCAAAATATTATTTATAGGTATTGGCTTTTATGATTATGACAAATTAATTGTTGAAAAATTAAAGAACAAAGGAGCGGTAGTTAATTATATCTGCCAATCTCATCGTAATAGAGTAATGAACCAATTTGCTAAGTTTAAATCTGCGAGCCATATAGAAAAAAAACACTCAGAAAAGCATCTATTTCTTCAGCTAGATAATCAAACAAACTATGATTATATCTTCGTAATTAAAGGGGATAGGCTTTGCTCCCAACATATTGATATGTTGAAAAAAAACAACCCAAGTGCTACTTTTATCTTATATCATTGGGATAGTATCAGAAGGGTTGAAGGGGGGGCAAAAATTGCGAGCTTATTTGATAGAGTATGTAGCTTTGATCGTTTGGACTGCAATAAATATTCATTTGATTTTATACCCCTTTTCTATAGAAATAGAATTGAACGGAAAGCTACTTATAAATATGACATTTCTTTTGTGGGCTGGTTGCACTTTAACCGTTTAGACTTGCTAAAAGATATTGCATTAAAAATGGATGTTGTAAACAAGAGCTATAAGTTTTACTTGTTTACGAATCCAATAAACTGGTTTAGGTTAAATATTCTAAAAAGAATAACATTTATCCACAGGAAAACATTAGCTTATAGTGAATATTCGGAAATTGTGAGTAATTCTAATGCGATTTTAGATTTCCATCATCCAAAGCAAGATGGACTTACAATGCGAACAATTGAAGCATTAGGTGCAAATAGAAAAATTATTACGACGAATTCAGATATCAGGCATTACGATTTTTATGAATTTAAAAATGTATTTATTTTAGATGATGATGTAGAAATACAGAGCCTTATTAACTTTATTAATGAGGATTTCTCGCCTGTTCCTGAGTCTATTTTATATCAATACTCGATGGATGCATGGCTTGATAAAATATTTTCCTTTTAGCACGTCGCTGTTGGATCTAATGTTGTAGGGTGGGCTCTGTCGCTGAGAGCCATGCCATACAAAAGGTGGGTTTTAAAAAATTCATCTTTTTTCTATTAAAATAATTTATAAGTAGCTACCAGTGATAAATTCTTTCCTTTTTGTAATCATCACCTTTGTCGTCACTAGAAATCTACCTTTTTCTACCCTTGCACCTATCGCTAACTTTTGCGTCTTGTGCCTTGTCATAATTGGCTTTCTTCATTGGTTCAAAAAAAGAGACAAATATATCGGTTTAGCTTTTTTACTGATTACATTTCTCGCTTCATATAGCTTATTTTTTTTAGAAAATGATCCGTTACTTATTATGCGGTTTTATATAATTTTACTGTCTTTACTATGTGTACATTTCATTCCATTTAATAGCTTAAAATCATTAAATATCGTGATTGGACTGCATATTCTTCAAGGTATTGTTATTATGGCTATATCTTTGTACCTTTATTCGACTTGGGAAGTATCAAGTTATTTACCAATTAGGCATTGGTTTTTAAATAACGGTTTTGGTGATGTGTATACATATGGAAACGGCTTCTTCCGAGTTCAAATTAAAGGGAATGCTCTTATTCCTTTTTTTGCCATGGTATCTAATTTTTTATATTTGAAAACACAACAAAAAAAGTATCGATTTAGTGAAGCCTTCCTATTGCTTGCAACACTCTTTGCTGGCAACTTTATGTACCTAATTGGTTGCGGCTTTTATTACATTTGTACTTTCTTGATGCAAACTAACTATTTAAGTAAGGTTAGGGGGTTGAAGAATATAACGTTATTGTTTGCATCTATTTTAATTATACCGATAGCGGTTACCTCTGCTGTGAATGTGATTGAAAAAAAGTCCACAGGACAAGTCTCATCTATAGGCACTCGTATAGATCAGGCTGAAGTATTGCTTTCTGATATGAGCGATGATGTATTTACTGTACTAGCTGGTAAGGGGCTGGGCAACACGCTCGATGTTACGACAAGTGCGAGAGATTATACTGGTAATATTTATTTTGAACTACAAGGCGTCTATTTTTTAAATCAATTAGGCTTTATCTTTTTAGCATTATATATATTAGCTTTGTTTTATCTCTATAGTAAATTTATATATTTTAACCATTTAGGTTTAATTTATTTATCCTATGTTGGTTATGCTATATCAAATCCGTACATTTTGGATACTAATCATATAATTGTAATTATAACACTCTGTTTATTAAGTAGGTTAATCAGAGCCAATATGTTAGTGACTGGAAAATTCAGTAGGAATGTATATTAAGTAGTTTTAGTGTTTATAAATAGAAAAAATTAAAGTGGGAAATTAACTGGTTTTTTCTTAGATGTTTACTAAGGCAAGTGTTTATTTATATAAATGTGATTGAGTTATAATTATGAATGAAAAAGTTTTTTCTGTATTAGTCTTATATAATGCAACCCAAACTGAAGCTGAAGTCGCTGTTAATAGATTGGTTGAGTTGGGTACACAAGTGGTTGTCTGTAATAATTCAAAATATGATGTTGAAATAAATATAAGCGATTGTGTAAAAGTATTTAATTTTAGGGAAAATTTAGGAATTGCAAAAGCTCAGTCATTAGGAATGGATTGGGCTTTTAATAATGGTGCTGACTTTGTATTGCAGATGGATCAAGACAGTGAGCCTGATAGAAATCTACCTAGTAAATTACTAGAGTGCTATCATGAATTAACACAAAATAATTATTCTGTAGGTTTAGTCGGTTGTCAGGATTATGATAAAGATACGTTAGAAGTTAATGAGGCCAAGGTTTCTAAAGGGCAAAGTGTTTATTGTTCAGAGTATATCTCCGTGTCTAGTGTTTTAAGCTCAGGTAGCCTAATACCAAAAGAAGTATATTTGCAGGTTGGAGGGATGGATGACGATTTATTTATCGATGCAGTTGATTTTGAATACTGCTGGAGAATCAAAGCTGCCGGCTATTTAGTTATAAAAAATAACAAAGCAAAGCTTGCTCATAAATTAGGCGATGGAAATAAGAAAATACTGCTTTTTATTAATGTAGGTGTTTGTAGTCCTATTCGACATTATTACCAATTTAGAAATACTCTACTTTTGATGAAACGTGGTTACGTACCTATCTATTGGAAAATATCTAGTTTAGCAAAGCTACTTTTTAAACTATTTATTTATCCATTTACATTACCAAACGGGTATGTACGTTTTAAATACATGTTAAAGGGGATTAAAGATAGTTTGATGGGGCGAGTAGGTATAGTTACATGAATTTTTCTGTACTAATGTCAGTATATTGCAAAGAAAGTGCACTATTCTTGGATGAAGCGCTAAGAAGTATTTACAATCAAACTATAAAACCTACTGAGGTTGTACTCGTTCAAGACGGACCTCTCTCCAGAGAGCTATATGCTGTTATTGAGAGCTGGAAATCTAAATTAAACATAGTCGATGTTTTAATGAAAGATAATGTTGGTTTGGGGGCGGCTCTAAATGAAGGTTTGAAATATTGTCGTTACGATTTTGTAGCCAGAATGGATACGGACGATATTGCCCTTGAAGAACGCTTTGAGCAGCAGCTTTCTATTTTGACATCTTTAAACGTTGATGTTTGTGGCTCGTGGATCAGCGAATTTGACGATGATCCAAGTATCATCTTATCAATAAGAGAGGTTCCCGAAAAACATTGCGATATAGTTAAATTCTCTAAGTCAAAAAATCCAATCAATCATCCATCAGTTATGTTCAAAAAAAGGGTGGTAGAGCAAAGTGGTGGCTATCAGAATGTGTTGTATTTTGAAGATTATTTCTTATGGTTGAATTTAATTAAAGCGGGGTTTGTTTTTTACAATATACCTGCAGCGTTAGTGCATATGAGAGCTGGTTTTAATCAATTATCTAGGCGAAGTGGTTATTTATACTTCAAGCGAGAGCTGTATTTTTATAAGTGTTGCTATAAAAATAAATTATTACCTGCAGGTCATATACTAAAAAGCTTAGCATTAAGAATGCCTATAAGGCTTCTACCTAAGGTTATTATCGCGAAAATTTATACATTGATTAGAAATAGAAAAACCTAGGAGTAATCCCTTTTTTAAGTAAGCTTTGTAGCATATTGAGTTTTGTCGAGGCTTCTATGTTAGTTTAATTACTGTGTTACAGGAAAAGTAAGTAATTAAAAATAGAATAAACTTCAGCTTATTACTCACGCTCGTTGAGCTCATCAGCTTAGGTAGAAGAATTGAATTGCCCTTAATTAAAGAATCTAAGGGCATTAAATGCTTTGTATTTGTCCGTTTGTTACATCATTGTTAGAAATCGTTTAGCCTCGAAGTTGAATGTTCTGTTGTATCCTAACTTGGGAAAATAAATATATTCTAGTTTGTATTCTATAGACTAAGCTGTGATAAATACGGCATTAACTTTTTTATTTATAAGTATTATTTCCGATTTCTATAAATGTTTTTTCGTCTAAAACCTTCTTGTACCTTACTGCTAACGCACCTTTTGCATCATCATCCCCATGTACAATTTTTATCAGGCTTGGCTTTTTATGCATACCTGTAACAAACTTAATTAATCCGTTTTGATCGGCATGGGCGCTGTACCCGCTAATTGTATGTACTTTTGCGTTTATAGTAATGCGAGCATCATTTATAAAAACATACCCATTACGTGGTCCATATGTTTGAATTTCACGGCCTAAAGTTTTATTACCTTGGTAACCTACAAATAATATATCGGTGGTTTTATCATTTAAAAATCGCTCAAGATAATTAACTATTCGGCCACCAGTACACATACCGCTTGCCGCTAATATTATGGCTGGTGTTTGCCGCGAACTTAAATAGTTAATAATAGCCATGTGCTCTTTGTGTGAATCAACCGTAGTTAGATTTTTAAAATCGAGCGGGTGTCTGCCATTTGCAACTTTACGTTTGGCTTCGCTATCCCATAGGTGTTTAAACTTTTTGTATTGCTCAGTAAAATTGGCTGCCATGGGGGAGTCGAGTATTACGTTAATGTCTCGCCACTTAGACTTTTTAGATGAGCTATGTATGAGTTGCTCTAGCTCGTATAGCAGCTCTTGTGTGCGGCCAATACTAAAAGCAGGTACTAAAACAACGCCATTGTCGGCTACGGCGCGTTCAATAATGTTTTTTAGCGTTTTAGTACGCTCTTTACGGCCTTGGTGATTTTTATCACCGTAGGTTGATTCAATAACTAGGGTGTCGGCTTTATAGGGCGGCTTAGGCGAAGGGAGTAGCGGGGTGTATGGCGCACCCAAATCTCCTGAAAATACAACACGGTGTTTGTTGTTATCACCATTTGTAATATCAATTTCAACGTAGGCAGAACCCAATATATGCCCAGCACGCTGAAATCTCGCTTTAGCTTTATTGAGCCCTTTGCAAGGTAGTTCAAACCACGTTTTATAATCAACAGCTACTATGCGCTTATTTAATAAGCTTAAGCAGGCAGCTATAATTTTAGGGTCGCGGGTTACACCTACTTTTAAAGCATCTTCAATTACCAAAGGTAATAAACTGGCCGATGCAATACTTGTAAAAATAGGGCCCTTAAAACCGGCTGCTAATAAGTAAGGAATTCGGCCAACATGGTCAATATGGCAATGGGTAACAATAAGGGCAGTAACATGGGTAATATTAAACTCAATTGAAAGATCGACTTTAGAGTCTTCGCCTTGAAATAACCCGCAATCAATAAGCACACTTGTTTGCTCATTAACTACCAGCTCGTGGCACGAACCAGTAACGCCGTTAACCGCTCCGTGGTGAAGTATTTGCATTGTGCTTCCTTGTCATCAATTTGTTACATTGAATTTTAAGGTAGAAGTAAAGCCATAATTATTCAAGGTTCTAACGCTTGAGCTAAATTAATAACCTCACCTTCAATATATTATCTGTAGGTGCAAATTCACTTCGCGCTTATGTTTTAACTCCTAAAAAAGCGAGGTATAAAACCTCACCTACAAATATGTACCAACCTGTAGGTGCGAATTTATTTCGCGCTCATGTTTTAACACCTAAAAAGCGAGGTATAAAACCTCACCTACAAAATGTACCAACCGGTAGGTGCGAATTTACTTCGCGCTCATACTTTAACTCCTAAAAAGCGAGGTATAAAACCTCACCTACAAATATATACCAACCGATAGGTGTGAATTTATTTCGCGCTCATGTTTTAACACCTAAAAAGCGAGGTATAAAACCTCACCTACAAACATGTACCAACCGGTAGGTGCGAATTTACTTCGCGCTCATGTTTTAAATCCTAAAAAAGCGAGGTATAAAACCTCACCTACAAACATGCACCAACCTGTAGGTGCGAATTTACTTCGCGATCATGTTTTAAATCCTAAAAAAGCGAGGTATAAAACCTCACCTACAAATATGTACCAACCTGTAGGTGCGAATTTACTTCGCGCTCTTACTTTAACTCCTAACAGCAAGCGAGTTATAAAACCTCACCTAAGAACATGTACCAACCTGTATGTGCGAATTTACTTCGCGCTCATGTTTTAACACCTAAAAAGCGAGGTATAAAACCTCACCTACAAACATGTACCAACCGGTAGGTGCGAATTTTCTTCGCGCTCGTGTATTAACACCTAAAAAAGCGAGGTATAAAACCTCACCTACAAACATGCACCAACTTGTGCGAATTTACTTCGCGCTCTTACTTGTATATTTATTAAAAAAATATTCATTAAATTTTTTAATAAATTTTCGCAGCTAAACTTTTGTTTAGCCCAATCTAAACATAGCTTTATAGGTACTAAACTAGCGTTAAAGCCTTTACTCCCTTTAAACTCAATAACAATATTTATTAAAGTGAGTGGCTATTAACCACTAAGGCGTATTTACATAGGCACTCTATGTTGGCTATAATGTCGCCGCTGTTTAGTTTGGAATTGTATTTTTTGCAATTTAGTTATGTATTAAGGGCTACTATGGAATGTTGGTATTTAGTCGTATGCAAACCAAAGCAAGAAGAACGAGCCAAAACTAACTTGCAAAATCAAGGGATTGAAGCGTTTTACCCCAAATTAACTACCGAAAGGTTGGTTAAAGGTCGGCGTACCGTCAAACACACTGCTTTATTCCCTAATTATTTATTTGTATGCCTTGAATCAAAAAATGGTAATTTTTCTGCTGTAAAAAACACCCGTGGAATAGGCGGTTTTGTTTCTTATGGAGCAAATTATCAGTTGGTTTCTAAGCACATAATTGACCAGCTAAAAAATGAACGTTCACACAGTACTGAATCACAAATACCAAAAACAGGTGATGTGGTAAGTGTGAATAACGATTCATTCAGTAATATACAAGCAATATACAAAGAGCCCGATGGCGACTTGCGCAGTATTTTACTAATTAACTTACTTAATCAAAAAATTGAAGTAAGTGTAGATAATAAAGATATTAAGCAACAATAACTAAAAACGTAGCAGCGGCTTTATGCCGCGTAAAATAGCTTTATATCAGTAAGTAGGAACTGTAACCTAAGGGCGGAAGCGTGCCTAAAGCACTTAAAGCTACATGGTTAAGTTCACTTGTAGACGCGCAGCTTGCTGGCGTGACGAGCAAAGCTCGTAATAAGGGTTATTCACAAAAGGGTTAAGGGCACACTGCGCTTTAGAGAAGTAAACAGCCTAAAGCACTTGTTTAAATGGCTTCTCATTTACTCCTCATTTGCTTCTCTTTGTGCAATTATATTTTAAGTGATTTATTCATAAAGAAGTTAAGAGCGCGCTGCACTTTTAAGTGAAAGCCCAGCGGCAAAGTTTAACACCGTGGTTAAGTTCACTTGTAGGCGCACAGCTTGCTGGCGTGACGAGCAAAGCTCGTAATAGGGTTTATTCACAAAAGGGTTAAGAGCACACTGCGCTTTAGAGAAGTAAACAGCCATAAAGTACTTGTTTAAATGGCTTCTCATTTACTCCTCATTTGCTTCTCTTTGTGCAATAAAGCTTTAAGTGGTTAATCTACGAAGAGATTAAGAGCACACTGAGCTTTAGAGAAGTAAACAGCCTAAAGTACTTGTTTAAATGGCTTCTCATTCGCTCCTCTTTGTGCGATGAAGCTTTAAGTGGTTAATCTGAAGAGGTCGAGCACACTGAGCTTTAGAGAAGTAAGCAGCCATAAAGTACTTGTTTAAATGGCTTCTCATTTACTCATCATTCGCTTCTCTTTGTGCAATTGGTGATTAATGCGTTAAGTGTTTTACTGAAAACGGCTATCAATTAAATTTATTCATAAAGACCTTATGAAAATACTGATATAATTTCAGTGCTAATTAAAAACTTAGTTACAAAGCTTTTACAAAGCAAAGACTATTGCTTCACAATAGTGCACATGCTTTAATTAGTCGGCTAAAATACAAGTGCTCACCAAGGTTGGTGAGTAAGTGCAATATTAAAATAATTTTGGGATTCTACAATGGCGTTAAGCTGTAAATCACTCGCATCAATACTCGCAATACTAAGCATGACCGGCTGTACAATAGTACCAGGCAGCCACTTTGAAGGTATAGACTCAGGCGAGCAAACACAAAACCTCGAACAAGATCTCGAAAAAGTAAACATTCAAATAATCGACTCGCTACTAATAAATAAACAAAATCAAGCGCGTATAGCAGCTAAACCAATTTCAAGCACCGATGGTTTAAACGTAAGTAACTACGAATACAAACTAGGTGTTGGCGACGTACTAACAATAGGCGTATGGGATCACCCAGAGCTAACAATACCTGCAGCAGTACAACGTACCGCAGAATTTGACGGCTTTAGAGTACAACGAGACGGCACCATTACTTACGCCTACGCACCAAATATACCCGCTGCAGGTAAAACAATAAGCCAAGTACGCAATGAGCTTGTTAAACGCCTAAGCCGAGTAATAGAAGACCCTCAAGTAGACGTAAAAGTAGTTGGCTTTAGAAGCCAAAAAACCTACGTTACCGGCGAAGTAAACAAGCCTGGTGTATACCCAGTAACCGAAATTCCATTGACCCTAATTGATGCTTTAAACCAAGCAGGCGGCTTAACTGATGCAGCCGATTGGCGCACAGTAACATTTACCCGTGGCGATAAAACAGAAGTTATTAAACTTGATGACTTTTATGCCCATGGTGACATTTCGCAAAACCGTTTATTACAACATGGCGACATAGTGCATGTAAATCGTAACGATGCACAAAAAATATTTGTATTAGGTGATGTTAAAAAAGCAGGTTCAGTAACGCTTAACCGTTATGGTTTAAACTTAGCCGAAGCGCTAAGCGACTCGGGCGGCTTAAACGAAGCAACAGCAGACGCTAACGGCGTATTTGTACTGCGTAAAAGTGACCTGGAGCAAACCGGCGTTATTGCAAACGTATACCAGTTACACGCTAAAAATATAGCAGCAATGGTATTAGCTGAGCAGTTTGAGCTACAACCGCGCGACATTGTATATGTAACATCGGCACCACTTGCCCGTTGGAACCGTGTAATTAGCTTATTATTACCGTCGGTAGCATCGGTTGATAGCCTAGACGATATTTCATCAAACTAAGGGTTTTTAAAAATGTTTGATTCAGTTTTAGTGGTGTGTGCAGGTAATATTTGCCGCAGCCCAACAGGTGAGTATGTTTTAAAGCAAAAGCTTGAAGGCAAAAATATTAAAGTATCGTCTGCTGGGTTAACAGCACTTGAAGGCAAACCAGCAGATGCGAAAGCAAAACAAATAGCGCTCGCACATGGCGTTAATATGGATTCTCACCAAGGCCAGCAGCTTACATCAAGCTTAGTTGCGCAAAATAGCGTAATACTCGTAATGGAAGAACGACATTTAAGCGACGTACATGCACGCTACCCAGAGGCGCGCGGTAAAACGTTTTTACTCGGTAAGTGGATTAATAACGCTGAAATTCCAGACCCATATCGCCAAAGCCAAGAGGCTTTTGAACATGTTTATACATTAATCGACAGCGCGTGTAGCGCTTGGCAAAAGTATTTATAAGGAATGGCTAATTTAATGAATACCCAGCCGAATAACAGCTCAAGTAGCGCTAATAATAAAAGCACTAACAACACACAACCAACGCAAGAAATTGATTTAATGGCGCTACTAGGCGCATTGCTAGATCGCAAATATTTCATAGTAGCCGTAACCGCACTGTTTATGTTTGTCGGTGTTACTTATGCTGTATTAAGTACCCCAGTTTACGAAGCAACAGCGATGATACAAGTTGAAGACGGCAGCGCATCAGTCCCTGGTTTTGACGATATGGCAGGCATGTTCGAAAGTACATCGGCTGCGGTAACCGAAATAGAGCTACTAAAGTCGCGCAGTATAATAGGAGAGGCAGTAGACACTTTAAAGCTTGATATTATAGCAGAGCCAAAACTATTCCCATTTATAGGTAGCCGCGCTTATCGTAAATTTACTCCAATGGAAAATGGTGACTTAGCAGAGCCAAGCTTTGGTGCTAAAAGCTACGCGTGGGGTGGTGAGAGCATAAACGTATTTAGGTTTGATGTACCACGCTTTGCAATTAATCAAGGGTTTACCTTGGTAGCACAGGCTAATAGTAGCCTTGTACTTTTAAATGGTGACGGCGAGAAAATATTATCGGGTAAAGTGGGCGAGGAGCTTACAAGCGGTAAATTTAACTTAACTATTCGTACTTTAAATGCACGCCCTGGTACAGAGTTTATAATTACCCGTAAAGATCGCTTAAATACTATTCTGGATTTACAAACAGCTATTGGCGCAAGCGAAAAAGGTAAAGACTCTGGCATAATTAACTTAAGCTTACAAAGCACTAAACCAAGCTACGCTGAAAAAGTGCTTGATAAAGTAGCGGCTATTTATGTACGCCGCAATGTAGAGCGCAATAGTGCCGAAGCACAAAAGTCGCTTGAATTTTTAGAGGTACAATTACCTGAAATTAAAAAACAGCTTGAATACGCAGAGAAACGCTTTAACGACTACCAAATTAAACGCCAGTCAATAAACATAACGCTTGAGACCCAAGGCGTGCTTGAACAAGTTGTAAAGCTTGAAACTAAATTACAAGAGCTAAACCTAAAACGCTTAGATATTGGCCGAAAGTTTAAAAAAGATCATCCTTCATACCAAGGTATACTTGAGCAAATAGATGCTGTTGAAAGCCAAAAACAAGAGTTTGTTGGTGAGGTAGGTAACCTGCCAGAAACTCAACAAGAGCTACTACGCTTAAAACGCGATGTTGAGGTAAGTAACCAAATTTACACATTACTGCTTAGTAAAACACAAGAGCTTGATATAGTCCGCGCAGGCACTGTAGGTAACGTACGTATTATTGACTATGCTGAGGTAAATACCAGCAAGCCAGTCAAGCCTAAAAAAGCATTAATCGTGGTAATGGCTACTATGCTGGGTGGAATGTTAGCCGTGGCTATTGTGCTTATACAAAAAGCAATGCACAAAGGCGTTGAAGACCCAAGCGAAATTGAAGCGCTAGGCCTACCGGTATACGCAAGTGTACCGCACTCAGATTATCAAGATAAACTAAGTGGCTTTGCTGAACGAGCCCGTAAAAACAAAACGAATAAGCCTAAAAGTATACTCGCGCTCGATAACCCAGCTGACCTAGCAATAGAAGCACTACGTAGCCTGCGTACCAGTTTGCACTTTGCGATGATGGAAGCTAAAAACAATATTATTGCTATATCGGGCCCAAGCCCAAGCGTAGGTAAATCATTTATATCGGTTAACTTAGCAAGTGTGCTTGCGCAAAGCGGTAAAAAAGTACTTATTATTGATGCCGATATGCGTAAAGGCTACTTACAAACGCAGTTTGGTTTAAAATGGGACGATGGATTAAGTGATTACTTGTCGGGCCGTTTAAATCTAGAGCAAGTTACTAAACCAACCAAAGTTGAAGGCTTAAGTGTTATTACGCGTGGGCAAATACCGCCAAACCCGTCTGAATTATTAATGCATAGCAACTTTAGCAAATTAGTTGGAGAAGTAAGCGCCGCTTACGACATTATAATTATCGACACCCCTCCAATACTTGCAGTAACCGACCCGGCAATTGTAAGTGCACATACAGGCACTACATTACTTGTAACACGTTTTGGACAAAACCATGTGCGTGAAATAGAGTTAACCCGTAATCGTTTTGAACAAAACGGTATCGATGTAAAAGGCGTGGTATTTAACGGCGTAGTTAAAAAAGCCAGTAATGCATACGGCTATTACGGGTATTACAACTACGAATACAAAAGTGATAAATGATTTATTAACATGGGCCTATTGGGCACTTTTTAATAAAAGTACAAAAGCAAAGTATTACAATGAGATAGTCTAAATTGACTATCTCAATTTAGAAAAAAGTGTCTCCGTGATTAATTAAAAGGCTGAGATACTATATAGTAGAAACGCAATTTTTTGGTGAGATGATGTTCACTTTTAAGCTGGCTTTAGAGTGTGCCTATTAGAGTTGATTGTAAGTAATTCTTCCTTAAACACCACAATTTAATAGCGCAGATGCGTAGACGTATTGTTTGATTTTCAGACTGATTTTAATATTTAATTTTACAAAGCAAACGCTTTATAACAAAACAAAGTGAGTATATATGCACGATTCATTAACGGACTTAAAAATTGGCATCATAGGCTTGGGTTACGTAGGCCTTCCATTAGCAGTTGAGTTCGGTAAAAAATACCCAGTATTAGGCTTCGACATAAACCAAAAACGTGTTGATGCATTAGATGCCGGTCATGATGCAACATTAGAAGTTAGTGATATTGAACTCGCTGACGTGAAAAACTTAACCTTCTCTTGTAATAAGCAAGAGTTGGCTGATTGTAACGTGTATATTGTAACTGTACCAACTCCTATTGATGATAGTAACGCGCCAGATTTAACGCCGCTTCGTAAAGCATCTGAACTACTTGGTGAGTTTGTAAAAAAGGGCGACGTCGTTATTTATGAATCAACAGTCTACCCAGGTGCTACAGAAGAAGTATGTCTACCAATCATTGAAAAAGTATCAGGACTCGTGTTCAATCGAGACTTCTTTGCTGGCTATTCACCAGAGCGGATTAACCCGGGTGATAAAGTAAATACTTTAACAAAAATAATGAAAATTACCTCAGGTTCTACACCTGAAGCAGGTCAATTTGTAGATGATTTATATAGCTCAATTATTACTGCTGGAACTCACTTAGCTGGCTCATTAAAAGTGGCCGAAGCTGCAAAAGTGATAGAGAACACGCAGCGTGATTTAAATATTGCAATCATTAATGAGTTTGCAAAAATATTTAACCGCCTTGGTATTGATACTGAAGAGGTACTTAATGCTGCTGGTACCAAATGGAACTTTTTGAAGTTTAAGCCAGGTTTAGTTGGCGGACATTGTATTAGTGTTGACCCTTATTACCTAACTCACAAAGCACAAGAAGTTGGTTACCGCCCTGAAGTAATCTTAGCTGGACGCCGTATTAATGATGGGATGGGTGAGTATGTTGCAACTCAATTAGTTAAAAAACTATCAAGCCAAAAAATTCATATCGATGAAGCAAAAGTATTAGTACTTGGCTTTACCTTTAAAGGCGATTGCCCTGATGTTCGCAATACCAAGATTGTTGATATAGTTAAAGAGTTAAAAGATTTTAACATGAGCGTTGATGTATATGATGACTGGGCAAACCCTGCAGAAGTAGAGCATGAATATGGTTTATCGTTGATTGATTCATTGAAAGAAAATCACTACGACGGCATCATTTTAGCGGTTGACCACAGTGAATTTAAAGAAATGGGAGTTGATGCTATTCGTAAGTTAGGTAAAGCAAAGCACGTACTTTACGATGTAAAGCATGTTTTTGGCCCTAAAGACTCAGACATTAGATTGTAATAAAGGATTTTAAAATGAAAAATTTCGCCCTTATTGGTGCCTCTGGTTATATTGCTCCACGCCACTTAAAAGCAATTAAAGAAACAGGCCATAATCTGCTAGTTGCCATGGATATTAATGATTCAGTTGGCATTATGGATAGCCATTTTCCTGACGCTGAATTTTTTACCGAGTTTGAAGACTTTACCGCATTTGTTGAAGATTACGCAATGAAAGGACAAAAGCTTGATTATATCGCTATTTGTAGCCCTAATTACTTACACGCTCCACACATGAAGTACGCCCTTAAAAATGGCATAGACGTAATCTGTGAAAAACCACTAGTACTGCATTCAGAAGATATGGATATTCTTAAAGCGTATGAAGTTAAGTATGACGCAAGCGTAAATTCTATACTGCAATTAAGGCTACACCCTTCAATTATCGCGTTGAAAGAAAAAGTGGCTGCTGCACCTGCCGATAAAGTTTTCGATGTTGATCTTACATATATGACGTCACGCGGTAAATGGTACATGAAATCGTGGAAGGGATTTGATCATAAATCAGGCGGTATAGCGACCAATATTGGGGTTCATTTTTACGACATGCTGCACTTTATTTTTGGTGACCTTAAGCATAACGAAGTTCACTTTAGAGATGAAAAAACTTCTAGTGGCTACCTAGAATATGATCGTGCCCGCGTTAAGTGGTTCTTGTCTATAGATTCGAGTAACCTGCCTGAAAATGCTGTTAAGGGTGAGAAGCTTACCTACCGCAGCATTACTATTAATGACGGGTCTAATACTGAAGAACTTGAGTTTTCGGGTGGTTTTACTGATTTGCATACACAAAGTTATCAAAATATTTTAGCCGGTAATGGTTTTGGTATTGACGAAAACCGTGTAGCGATTGAAACAGTAGAAAAAATTCGTGAAATGCCAATTGCAAAAGCAGGCGTAAAAGCGCACCCATTACTTTCAAAGGTACTATAACTATGAACTACCATGTGCATGAAAGCGCCATTGTTGATGCTGGCGCGAAAATAGGCACTGATACACGTGTTTGGCATTTTGTGCACGTGTGTAGTGGTGCTCAAATTGGTGACAAGTGTTCGCTAGGTCAAAATGTATTTATTGGTAATAAAGTGACTATCGGTAATAACGTTAAAATACAAAATAATGTATCTGTTTACGATAATGTTCATATTGAAGATGATGTGTTTTGTGGTCCAAGCATGGTATTTACCAATGTGTATAACCCTCGCTCATTTATTGAGCGAAAAACAGAGTACCGCGATACATTAATAAAAAAAGGTGCAACGCTTGGCGCAAATTGTACCATTGTGTGTGGTGTAACAATTGGAGAGTATTCTTTGGTTGGTGCCGGTGCAGTTATTAATAAAAACGTAGCAGCATTTGCATTGATGGTTGGGGTCCCGGCCAAGCAAATTGGTTGGATAAGCAAATATGGTGAGCAACTGGATTTACCTTTGAGTGGTAATGCACGTACTTTGTGTGAGCATACCGGCGAAGAGTATATTTTAGAAGGTGATGTGTTATTTATAAAATAATATTCACTTTCATTTAAACATCGCAAGTTATTAATAAGTTGGGCTTTAGTCCTCAAAGCCATTAGGTCCTTAGGATTTGGTGGCTACTATTTAATAAACATATACAAATCGGATATACTCCCACTAATTTAAAGAATTTAAAATGACGATACAATTCATAGATTTAGCCGCGCAATACCAACATTTAAAAACAAAAATAGACGCTCGCATTAAAACAGTGTTAGACCACGGTCACTATATAATGGGGCCAGAAGTGCAAGAACTTGAAGAAGAACTTGCAAAATACGTGGGTGTTAAACATGCCATTACCTGTGGAAATGGGACTGATGCACTTACACTTGCAATGATGGTACTTGACGTTAAAGCGGGTGACGCTGTTTTTTGCCCCACCTTTACGTTTTTTGCAACTGCAGAAGTAATTGCGTTTGAGGGGGCAACACCTGTATTTGTGGATTCAGATGAAGCTACATTTAATATTTGCCCAATCGACCTAGAAAAACGTATCCAAGCAACTATTGCTGAAGGTAAACTAATCCCTAAAGCAATTATTGCTGTTGATTTATTTGGCTTACCTGCTAACTATCCTGAAATTCAAACTATAGCGGCTAAATATAACCTTAAGCTTGTGGAAGATGCGGCGCAAGGGTTTGGTGGCAGCATTGATGGAAAGCGCGCTGGTAGTTTCGGTGATATAGCCACAACCAGTTTTTTCCCAGCTAAACCACTGGGTTGTTATGGTGATGGTGGGGCAATATTTACAAATAACGATGAATATGCAGAGTTGTTAAAGTCGTATCGTGTGCACGGTAAAGGTAAAGACAAATACGATAATGTGCGTATCGGTATGAATTCTCGTTTGGATACTATTCAAGCCGCCATATTACTTGAAAAGTTAGCTGAGTTTCCGACAGAGCTTGTTAACCGAAATAAAGTAGCTGCTAATTACGAGAAGACATTGGTAGATAAATATCAAACACCACTAGTCCCTACTGGTTATGTAAGTTCATGGGCACAATACACGCTAGTATCAACAAACCGTGATGCAGAAATGGCCGCTTATAAAGAGCAAGGTATACCCACCATGATTTATTATGGAACATGTATGCATGAACAGACTGCATTTAGCAATTTGAGTTATCAAGCTGGTGACTTCCCGATTGCCGAAAAGCTGGCAAAATCTGTATTTAGCTTGCCAATGCACCCATATATGGTTGAAGACAAGTCTAAACCATAATGTTAACGATAAAAAATGCATACTATCGCAAGATCGCAGTGCTTTTTTCAGGCACGGGTCTGGCTCAGCTGATTAATTTAGTTGGGCTTCCTTTTTTAACTCGTTTGTATTCACCAGAGCATTTTGCTTGGTTTTCGTTTTATTCCGCATGTGTTGCAATATTGACATTAGTTGCAACCTTGAAGTTTGAAAACCACATATTGTTATCAAAGTCGCAGTCTGGTGTTACTCATAGTGTTAGTTTAGTTAAAATAATATCTTTATTTGTTTCATCCTTTGTGGCTTTATCTGCACTTGTTCTATCTTTTTTTATTAAACTGAATTTAGAGTTAGTACTTTTTATTTCGCTAGGTAGTGGATTTGCTGCTTGGAATTTGGCAAATTATTATTTACTGAATCGATTAGGTGAATATTCTGCTATGGCGCGGAGTCGTGTCTTAGGTGCTGTTGTATTTTTAATAAGTGCAATTAGTCTTACTAACTTTATTTATGGATTACTTTGGGCTTCACTTGCTGGAGTATTGTCATCAGTCGTTTTTACTAGCATTAATGGGGGGGCACGTAGGGTTAATATTAATAAGTCTTTAAGGTTATTAAAATCAGAAACTAGCTATTATCGCATCGTACTCCCATCAAGCTTTTTAGATGTTTTATCAAGCCAAATCCCATTAATATTCAGTAAAGGCAATTTCTCATTAGATAAAGTTGGTAACTATGGGTTATACAATAAGTGTGTTTCATTGCCATCAGCTATTTTAGGGAAAGCTGTTGCGGATGTATTTAAGAAAGAGGCATTTAAGTTATTGAATGAAAATCAATCGGCTAAAGCTATCTATTTAGATACAGCGAAAAAAATGCTTTATATAGGACTACTTCCATATATATTGCTTCAATTTTATGGTGGCTATTTATTTATGTTTGCATTTGGAGCTGAGTGGTATTTTGCAGGTGAAATTGCTCAAATTATGGCTATTCGTTTTTATATGGGCTTTGTGATAAGTCCTTTGAGTACTATTATTTATTTTGGAAATTATAAGAAATTGGACTTTATTATTCAATTTTTAATGGCTCTCTCCATAGGTGCATGTTTGATTGTAAGCTACCTATTCAATGATTTTCTGCTGATGATAAAAGGGCTGACTATTATTTATGTCGTTAAATATATCTTACAATTTTGGGTCGGTTACAGGATCGCTTGCAGTAAGGTAGTTTATTAATATGAGCTGTTTCTTATTGTGGGTTAGTGCAATAACACAATTATTTTTATTAGTAATTTATTTTAGCTTGAATCTATCTACTGAACCTGGGGTAATGGGCATTCTTTGCTTACTACTTTCTGTCTTTTTTTGCATTATAACGCTTGTTTTTTTATCTGAAAAGGCAGTACTGCTTAAGTTGACATATAGCATGAGCAGTCTAGTTGTTTTTATTTTATACTTTTTAATGAATTTCCTCTGGGATAGTCAGTCTATATCAGATTTTAAAGAAGTTACTATAGGTACTTCTGGTGGAGTTATATTTGCAATAATAGCAGGCTGCACATCTTCACTTTCTCTCGGCTCATTAAGTAAATGCTTTAGCAAGGACTTTTTTTATATACAGTTAACCAAAGTCTCATTTCTTGTAATAATGATCGTATCTTTATTGCTAGCTGTAAATGTTTTTTTATCTACTATAGGTAATATCCGAAGTGATATATTTCTAATTGAAGATCAGATGGGATTGTACCAGCGACCAGGGAAAATAATGTTAATGCTCTATATATTGCTAGCTACTTTATTTGCTTTTATGCAGCAGTATATAAGAAAAGATTTTTTTTGGAATGTAAGTGCATTATGCCTTTTGATAATATTGGCAGTTATTTTAATTGCTCATTCACAACTTATAGGCAGTAATTCAGGCTCTGTGACCGTTGCTATCATAATGTTCGCAGTCTGGTCTTATTGGTTTATTATTGGCACTAGAAAATTTGTAATACTTAAAAAGCCATTACAACTAAGGAAAATAATTTTTAGTTGGATAACAAGAAAGTTGATTTTATATTTTAGCTTGCTATTATTTTTATTTTTTATATCCCTATTTTTATTTATTGACTTTGACATAAGTCAATTAAGGATATTTGGATTTGGTTCAGGAGCTAATAGCTCAGTAGATTCGAGGATTGATATATTAAAAGAAAATTTTTTAGTCCAATTATCTTATAATCCCATATTTGGTAATACTATTGTTGATGATTTAACTACTGGTAGTGGTACGTACACTCATTCTTTAATTTCACTATTAACTCATCTTGGCATCGTTGGTACTGGCTTGTTTTTGATTATGATATTCTTAATTTACCATGATATTTATACCCCTCAATCTAAATGTGATAACTACTATCATACCAACAGCTATGCATTATTTAGACTGTTTATTTTAACTAGTGTGATAATTTTTACCTTGTTTACAGCATTTTTTACTTGGATGCCTCTCTGGTTCTCTATAGGACTGTTAGGCGTATCATTTAATTTAAAAGGATCTTATTAATTTTTGATTGCCTATTTGGAATAAAGTGCTCTGCAGTAGGCTTAACTCTAGCTTAGTTCTTTGCAATTACGGAGTACTCTAGAATAATTTTTGGGTCTATGATTGTACAAATAAATAATTAATGGAAGTAAAAAAAATGAATAATATTCATATTAATATTAATGAATTTACCAATGCAAGTAGGGTTTTAAAGCAAACAAACTCTTTGATTAAAGGTGGTGTATTTGAACACATCTCTATCATTGCCCTTGGAGCAAAGGGTTTACCTGAATTTGAAAAACTTTCTGATGGAGTAAGTCTTTACAGGATAAAGCTCCTTTCCAGAAAACTTCCAAAGAATTTATTTTTTCAAGCTTTAAAATATATTGAGTTTTTATTCAGGGTAGTTTTTTTAATCTCTAAAATGCAAGCTAAAGTTGTAAACGTTCACTCCTTAAGTCTTTTACCTATTGGACTCATATCGAAAATCTTTCTTAAGAGCTCTTTAATCTATGATACACATGAGCTGGAAACTGAGCGTAATGGCCTGTTTGGGCTCAGAAAAAGAATAAGTAAATTTACTGAAAGAAAAATAATAAAATACGTCGACATGACTATAGTTGTGAGTGAGAGTATCGCTGACTGGTATAAAGATGAATATAATATTCAACGTCCACCTGTCGTTTTGAATGCACCAAATCATCGAGAATTAAAAGTTAACAACCACTTTCGTGAGCAATTAGGTATTAGAGCCGATCAAATCATTTTATTATATCAAGGCGGTTTAGCTTCTGGTCGTGGAGTTGACTTGATTTTAGATGCATTTAAAACACGTACCAATGATGATTTAATCGTTATCTTTATGGGGTACGGAAAGTTAGAAAAAACTATCAAGATAGCTTCAGAGCAATATGATAATATTTACTTTTTTCCGGCAGTTCCACCTGAAGTTGTTTTAGAGTATACGGCCTCGGCAGATGTTGGGATTTCATTAATCGAAAACACTTGCCTTTCTTACTATTACTGTATGCCTAATAAGTTGTTTGAGTATGCTATGGCGGGGTTGCCTGTATTGGTTTCTGATATGAAAGATATGTCTGAGCTAGTAACTAGGCAACAGATGGGTGCTGTAATCAGTGCTCCTTCGGCTATAGATATAAACAAAGCTGTAGATAATTTATTACGAAGTGATTTAACTCAAATGAAAGAAAACGCTTACCGTGTAGCAAATGAAAACGCTTGGGGAATTCAAGAGATAAAAATGTTGAATGCTTATAAAGAAATGTTTAAAAGAGATGGGGAATAATGGTGGGGAAAGTAGTACATCTTACATCTGCGCATCCTAGATTTGATACGCGAATTTTCGTTAAAATGTGTTCATCATTAGCTAGTATGGGGTTTGAAACTTCTCTTATTGTCGCAGATGGTTTGGGAAATTGTCGAAAAAATAATGTTTTGATCATAGATGTAGGAGCGAAGCAAGGCGGCCGTATATCTCGTATGACTAAGACAGTTTATAAGGTATATAAAGCAGCTGTTGCTGAAGATGCTGATGTTTATCATCTTCATGATCCAGAGCTGCTTAGTATTGCTTTGCTCTTGAAATATAAAGGTAAAAAGGTGATTTTTGATGCACACGAAGATCTGCCTGTTCAAATTATTAGCAAGCCTTACTTATCGCCAAGAGTAGCCAAAGTAATATCAAAAATAGCAGAAATTTATGAGAGTTTTTTATGTAAACGTATTGATGCTGTTGTTGCTGCTACCCCCTTTATTCGAGATAAGTTTCTGAAGATAAATTCTACTACAGTTGATATTAACAATTTTCCTAAGGTTGAAGAATTTATTAACATTGATACAGCTAATTTTTCTCAACGTGAGTCTTGTTGTTATATAGGTGGAATTACCAAGGTTAGAGGGATCTATGAAATAGTTGCTGCTATGGAGTTGAGCAAAGCTAACGGTAATTTATTATTAGCTGGTAACTTTTTAGAAAAACAGGTAAAAAATGACGTCGTAAAACTTGATGGCTGGAACAACGTTGATGATCTTGGTTGGTTAAATCGTGAAGAAATAGCTGACGTTTTAGGTAGCTCTTTCGCTGGATTAGTTACTTTGCATCCAATAGAAAATTATAAAGATGCGCTCCCTGTTAAAATGTTTGAATACATGGCTTCAGGAATACCAGTAATAGCTTCAAATATTCCATTATGGAAAGAAATAGTTGAAACTGATAATTGCGGAATCTGTGTTGATCCTTACTCTAGTAATGAAATATCTGATGCAATGAACTTTCTTGCTCATAACCTTGAGATTGCAAAACAGATGGGGGCTAGAGGTCGAAATGCTGTACTTGAAAAATATAATTGGCGGATTGAGGAGGCAAAATTACTCCAACTTTATTCAACATTAATCTAAGATATTAACTTATATACCTTTGTTTCTAAAAATAAAATCTTTAAATCTATCAATTATATGATTAATATGAAAAAAAATGTATGGTACATTTCAAAATATGCAAATATAGATACTTACGGTGCTGATACTAGGCAAGCCAGCTTTTGCAAAGAGTTTGCAAAAGCTGGTCATACTGTACGGCTTATAACTTCAAATTCATCCCACCTTTATAATTCTTTGCCTGAATTTGAGTCTCGGTATAAAAATATGAGCTATGATGGCTATGAAGTAACGTGGGTGAATACTCTAAAGTACACTAAAGCAACGAGTATTAACCGCATTTTAAGCTGGGTTTGGTTTGAATTTTTTGTGTTGATGATGGCGTATCGCACACAATATGAAAAACCAGATGTAGTTATAGCTTCTTCACTTTCAATTCTTTCTGTACTCTCTGGTTGTTTTTATAAACGTTTTTACAAAGCTAAATTTATTTTTGAAGTGCGCGATATTTGGCCTCAAACACTTATTGATCTTAAAGGTTTTAGTCATAAACATCCATTAATCTGGTGTCTGTCAAAAGTTGAAAAGTTAGGTTACAAATATTCTGACTCAATAGTAGGCACAATGCCTGGCCTAAAAGATCATGTTGAAAATGAAGTTGGATTAGGTTGTAAAGTTGTATCAATTCCACAAGGTATTAATTTAGATTTTTATACAGATAACCAAAAAGAATTATCGTCTGATTTTATCGAAAACTATATACCTAAAAATAAATTTATAGTTACTTATACCGGTACTATGGGCGATGCAAATGCACTTGAATATATAGTCAGTGCTGCAAAAGTATTGCACCTTGAGCAAGTCACTAATGTGCATTTTTTACTGGTAGGCAATGGGTACTTAAAAGATCAATTAATTGAACAAGCAAAGGGGATTAATAATATAACCTTTGCTCCAGTAATTAAAAAAGAACAGGTTCAGCATGTTTTAGAATTATCTAATATTTTAGTTGCCTCAGTAAAAAATGAAAAAATATATAAATATGGAATTTCATTAAATAAATTTATTGATTATATGTACGCTAAAAAGCCAGTTATTTGTATGTTTTCAGGCTATCCATCCATGATTAATGAAGCTAATAGTGGTGAGTTTACTCCTGCAGAAGATGTGGAGTCATTTGTTGACGCTATTAAAAAACACCAAAAAATGAGTGCCGCTGAGCTTAATGAACTTGGTGAAAACGGGTATCGGTTTTTAGTCGAACAGCGTGTTTTTTCTACATTAGGGAGTAAGTTTATGGAGTTATTTAAATGAAACGTATTTTTGATTTTTTGGTTGCTTTTAGTGTATTAGTTGCTTTATTACCAGTAATAATTGTAGTTACTATTTTAATCCGTTTTAAATTAGGCTCACCTATTTTATTTACACAAAACCGCCCAGGCTTGAATGGTAAAGTATTTAAAATGATGAAGTTTAGAACCATGCTTGATGGTAAAGATAAACACGGTAACTTGCTACCTGATGATGAGCGTATGACTAAGTTTGGTGCTTTTTTACGCTCGACTAGTTTGGATGAACTCCCAGGTTTATTTAATGTATTAAAAGGTGATATGAGCCTAGTAGGGCCAAGGCCATTATTAGTGCAGTATTTACCGTTATATAGTAGCGAGCAAGCACGCCGACATAATGTGCGCCCAGGTATAACTGGCTGGGCTCAAGTAAATGGGCGCAACGCTATTAGTTGGGAGCAAAAATTTAAACTTGATGTTTGGTATGTTGATAACCAAAGTTTTTTACTCGATATTAAAATTTTATTACTTACCGTAAAAAAAGTATTTGTACGTGAGGGCATAAGCGCTGACGGGCACGTAACTATTGAGCCATTTAAAGGCTCTAATAATGACTAATAAGCTAGCTATAGTTGGCGCCAGTGGCCATGGTAAAGTAATTGCCGATATTGCCGAACAGCTTGGTTTTATTGTTAACTTTTATGATGATGCCTACCCAAGTAAAACACATATTGAACACTGGCCCATACACGGTACTTGCGCCGACTTAATAGCGTTAAACAATATAAGTACTGCACCTAATGACGTTGTTGTTGCTATTGGTAATAACAATATTCGCCAACAAAAAATACTGTTGTTACAACAAAATGGTTTTAACCTTATTACCTTAATTGCCCCAACGGCAGTAATAAGCCAATACGCTACAATAGCGCAGGGAAGTGTCGTTTTTGCTGGTGCTATTATTAATGCGTTTGCCAATATAGGCATTGGCTGCATAGTTAACACCTCAGCTATTATTGAGCATGACTGTGCTATTGGTGACTTTACCCATATTTGCCCTAATACTGCTTTGGCGGGCGGGGTTATTATTGGTAGTAAAAGTTGGGTTGGTATTGGTAGCCAAATTAAACAATTAATAGTAATTGGTGAAAATTGTATGATTGGTGCGGGTAGTACTGTTATAAAAAACATACCGGATAACGTTACTGCATTTGGCTCTCCTGCAGTACCGAACAAATAAGACCTCATTTCTATATAAATTAATAGGAACATCATGTTAAATACCCCATTTTCTCCTTGGCCTAGTTTTACTCAGCAAGAGGCCGATGCCGTTAGTCGTGTGATTTTATCGAATAAAGTTAATTATTGGACTGGCACAGAAGGCCGTGAGTTTGAAAAAGAGTTTGCTACTTGGGCTGATAGTGAATATGCCATAGCGCTTGGTAATGGCACTTTAGCACTTGATTTAGCGCTTAAAGCTTTAAATGTAGGCGCTGGCGATGAAGTAATAACGACGCCTCGTACATTTTTAGCATCTGCGTCAAGCATTGTTACCGCAGGTGCTGCCCCTGTTTTTGCTGATGTTGATTTAAATAGCCAAGCAATTACAGCCGCTAGTATTAAAGCAGTACTTACACCGAAAACAAAAGCGGTTATTGTTGTACATTTAGCAGGTATGCCTGCTGAAATGGACGACATAATGTCATTGAGTAAAGAGCATGGTTTTTATGTGATAGAAGACTGTGCCCAAGCTCATGGTGCTAAATATAAAGGTAAGTCTGTTGGCAGTATTGGGCATGTTGGAGCATGGAGTTTTTGCCAAGATAAAATAATGACCACTGGCGGCGAAGGCGGCATGGTAACCACTAATTCAAAAGAATTATGGTCAGCTATGTGGAGCTACAAAGATCACGGAAAAAGCTTTGATGCTATTTATAACCGCGAACACCCACCAGGATTTAGATGGTTACACGAAAGCTTTGGTACCAACTGGCGCATGACCGAAATGCAAGCTGTACTTGGCCGTATTCAACTAACGCGCATGAGCAATTGGACAACTAAGCGCCAAGCTTATGGTGCTGAGCTAGATAAAGCTGCCAGTGAATTTAACAGTATTCGTTTAGTAACAGTGCCAAGCTATATTGAGCACGCAGAGTATAAACACTACATGTTTGTTAAGCCTGAGCAACTAGCCGAAGGTTGGGATCGTGACCGAATAGTGAATGAAATAGTTGAACGCGGTGTACCGTGTTTTCAGGGGAGCTGCTCTGAGGTGTATCTTGAAAAAGCATTTGATAATACCCCATGGCGTCCAGAAAAGCGTTTACCAAATGCAGTTGAGTTAGGTGAAACGTCAATAATGTTTTTAGTACACCCAACACTTACTGAAGCTGAAATAGCTAAAACAACACAAGTGATGAAAGAAGTATTCGCGTTGGCGTCTAAACCTTAAAGGGTCGATAAACTCTCAGCTTATAATTGTGAGTTAAGAATGATTATAAGCTGTTTAGGGTTTAAGTATGAATATTTGCTCATGAGTTGTGGATTTATATAAGCGGGTTGCTGAGTTAATTACTTTGTATAAAAAACTTTGTAACCAGTGAGCACAGAACCCCAATCGTATATTATATTGGGGAGGTTTTTTCGATTTTTTAACTCACTAATCTAAAAAAAGTTATTTTAAAATGTGTCTCAGGATGAGATATTTCTGAGACACATTTCACCATCATTTATTACAACAATAGTGACATATCTGAAATTCTCAACCGTCCCTATTGGGCTTTAATATTGTAATTTATTACTATTTACTGAACAATAAACTACATTAAACGCTAATTACATTAGCCTATTTTTTGCTATAGTTACCATATTGTTAATTTAAAATGTGATACTGGGTTGATCCTGTATTTGCATCACAAAGGAACGTGTCTTGGATAGTTTCATTCGCTCTATTTTAAACGCATCGCGTGCCAAAAAACGCATCATTACATTGTGCATTGATTCGTTATTTATTATGTTGGCTTTTTGGTTAGCGCTTATTGTAAGGCTTGATAGCTTTGAGTCGCTGCAGCGTTTAGATAATTGGCTTTTATTAGCAGTATTAATACCGGTTAGCTTATATACATTTATAAGTTTAGGCTTGTATCGCGCTGTACTTAGATACATGAACTCACAAGCTATTTGGGCAATTGTACTAGGCACTGTAATAACAACGATCAGTTTGGTTTTAATCGCCTTTTTTATAGGTATAGATATACCGCGAACGATGCCATTTATATTTGCTTGGTTGTGTTTATTAACTGTGGGTGGTTCTCGCGTATTGGTTCGCGCGATGATTGGTAGAATGACGACAAGCAAAAAAGAACCTGTAATTATTTATGGAGCGGGTTCTGCCGGACGCCAATTAGCGACGGCATTAGGTGCTGGCCCAGAATATTTTGTTAGAGCGTTCATTGATGATGATGTAACTAAGCACGGTTCAATTATTCAGGGTATACCCGTTTTATGTTTTAAAGGTATTTACGAGCTAATAAATAAACGCAAAGTAAGTAAAGTTTTATTAGCACTCCCAAGCGCAACTCGCGCACGCCGTAAAGAAATACTCGCCCAATTAGAACCTTTAACAATTAACGTACTCTCAATACCAGGTATGGCTGATGTAGTAGAGGGCAAAGCAAAGCTTGCTGAAATAGCCGAAGTTGGCGTTGAAGACTTACTCGGTCGTGATCCTGTAGAACCAAATACTGATTTAATGACCGCTAACATTGCTAATAAAGTGGTTATGGTAACAGGAGCCGGTGGCTCTATCGGCTCTGAACTGTGTAGACAAATAGTTAAACAAAAACCAATAAAGCTTGTTTTATTTGAGCTTAGTGAGTTTGGTTTATATTCAATAGAAAAGGAGCTTAGTGAGTACATTACTAATAATAACCTTGATATTGAGCTGGTACCTATAATGGGCTCAGTGCAACGTATTAACCGAATTGAAACTGTAATGACAGTATTTGGTGTGCAAACTGTTTACCACGCTGCAGCTTATAAACATGTACCGTTAGTTGAGCATAATGTAGTAGAAGGTGTGCGCAATAATGTGTTTGGTACTTATTATGCTGCAAAAGCCGCGGTAAATGCAAAGGTAGAAACCTTTGTGCTTATATCAACAGATAAAGCGGTACGCCCTACCAATGTAATGGGTGCTACTAAGCGTATGGCTGAGCTATCGCTGCAAGGCTTAGCACAAGAGCAAGGTGTTAAACATAAAACGCGTTTTTGTATGGTGCGTTTTGGTAATGTACTGGGATCGAGTGGCTCTGTAGTGCCGCTATTTCGCAGGCAAATAAAAGAAGGTGGCCCAATAACGCTAACACATCCTGATATAACACGCTTTTTTATGACGATTCCTGAAGCGGCGCAATTAGTTATACAAGCAGGGGCTATGGGTAAAGGTGGCGACGTATTTGTGCTCGATATGGGCGATCCAGTTAAAATTAAAGATCTTGCGACTAAAATGGTTCGTCTTTCTGGTTTTGAAGTTAAAAGCGATACTAATCCACATGGCGATATCGAAATTAAGTGTACGGGCTTACGCCCAGGTGAAAAGCTCTACGAAGAACTATTAATTGGTAATAACGTGGGTGAAACAACACACGAGCGCATAATGACTGCCAATGAGGTAATGTTGCCTTTGGCCGAGCTTAATGTGTTTATAGAAGCGCTAGATATTGCGTGTCATAATTTTGAGCATGAAACAATTCGTCAATTATTATTAGATGCACCAACAGGCTTTAACCCAACTGATGGTATATGTGATTTGGTGTGGAATGCAAAAAAGGAGCTGACAAAGGGAAATAAGCAGAAGGTTGTAAATATTAATTAAGTTATTATTTTACACTCTAAGTTGAGAGACACTGTATTTTAAAATAATAAATAACGATCAGGCTGAGTAAGGTTGTTGATAATAATTTATTCAATACTCTGACAAATTAAAGCTATGTATTTAGCTTTTATATTTAATGAAATTTAAAGCGTGAGTTTAACTCGCGCTTTTTGCTTTTTGTAATAAAGCTCTGTTTTTATGATAATCGAGCTAACAAATATTAATTATATGTGCACTGCGCATTTAACATTTATAAAGGAATAATTATGCCACGTAAGTATTTTGGTACAGATGGAGTAAGGGGCAAGGTAGGGACTTTTCCTATTACGCCTGATTTTGCAATGAAATTAGGCTGGGCCGCGGGTACTGTTTTAGCCTCTAGTGGTACAAAAGAGATTCTAATAGGTAAAGATACACGTAACAGTGGTTATATGTTTGAGTCAGCCATAGAAGCAGGCCTTTCAGCTGCAGGCGTTAATGTGGCATTTGTCGGCCCTATGCCAACGCCTGCTGTTGCTTATTTGGCATCAACCTTTAGAGCGGATGCGGGTGTTGTTATTAGTGCATCGCATAATCCATATTACGATAATGGTATTAAGTTTTTTAATAATTCTGGTACGAAGTTAAACGATGAGCAAGAGCTTGAAATTGAAGCTTTACTTGAGCAAGCATTAAATAACAACGCAATGCAGTGTGTAAGCTCTGAGCGCTTGGGTAAAGCAAGACGCATAAACGATGCTGCTGGACGATACATTGAATTTTGCAAAGGCATATTCGCTAAAGATTTAACGCTTGAAGGTTTAAAAATTGTTGTCGATAGTGCTAACGGGGCTGCATATCACATAGCGCCTAATGTTTATGCAGAACTAGGTGCTGACGTTATTAGCATTAACGATAAACCAAATGGTTTAAATATTAATGAGCAATGTGGTGCTACACATCTAGATAGCCTTCAAGCAGCTGTACTTGAACATAAAGCAGACTTAGGTATTGCGCTTGATGGTGATGCTGACAGATTAATGCTTGTTGATGATAGTGGCGCTGTGATTGACGGTGACCAAATACTTTATATTTTAGCTAAAGCAGCAAAGCTGCAAGGCAAAATGCAGGGTGGTGTTGTTGGTACACTAATGTCTAACCTCGGGTTAGAGCTAGCGCTTAAGGAAATGGATATACCATTCAAGCGCGCTAAAGTAGGTGATCGCTATGTTGTTGAGCAGCTTAAAAATACTGGTTGGAAACTTGGTGGTGAAGGTTCAGGCCATATTCTACACTTAGATTATGCAACCACAGGTGATGGAATTGTAGCCTCTTTATTGGTGTTAACAGCGCTTATTCAGCAAAAGCAATCATTAAAGAACTACGTAGCAGGTATGCAAAAATTACCTCAGGTGCTTCTTAATGTGCGTTTAACAAAAAATAATGCGAATGAAATTCTAAATACTGATTCGGTAAAACAAGCAGTAGCAGAAGCTGAAATAGTATTGGCAGATACTGGTCGTGTTTTACTTCGTAAATCAGGCACTGAGCCATTGATCCGTGTCATGGTCGAGTCAACTGATTCTGTAGCATCACAAGAGCAAGCTGAGCATATAGCTAGTTCAATAAAAGCGTTATTGTAGAAGTATGTTTTTTGTCGGGGATGAATCACATTAGCGCGAAGTAAATTCGCACCGATAGGGTGCATATATTGTAGGTGAGGTTTTACACCTCGCTTTTGGTAACGTTAGGTTAGATGAGCGCGAAGTAAATTCGCACCTACAAGGTGCATATATCGTAGGTGAGGTTTTACACCTCGCTTTTGATAAAGTTAAGTTAGATGAGCGCGAAGTAAATTTGCATCGATAGGGTGTATATATTATAGGTGAGGTTTTACACCTCGCTTTTGTCAGATTAAGTTAGATGAGGGCGAAGTAAATTCGCACCGATAGGGTGTGTATGTTGTAGGTGAGGTTTTATACCTCGCTTTTCATTTTATATAAATACAATCCCAGTAAGGGTATGAAGCAATTTTATCGACAATTTTAGCCCGCAAAGGATTAGCAATAATATATCTAGCATTGTTCAGTAAATCATTTTCATTTCTAATCATGTGATCATAGTAGTTACGTTGCCATAATTTATACATACCTAAGTCGTCACGGGTTACTTTAGAACAACGGCCTTTAAATAACTTAATTACATCGAACAGCGCTTTCTTAGTTCCTAATTGAATTAGCCAATGTATATGATTTGGCATAATTACAAATGCTATTGTTCTGGCTGTTTCTTGCGTTTCTATCTTTTTCATTTCTGTGATTATTAATCGATTAATATCCATAGAAATAAATATGTTTTCTCTTTTGTGCGCCACTAGTGTGATTGAGTAAAATCGATTTGTTAATGATACTCTGCCTTTTCGCAATAAATCTGAACGATACATTTTACAGGCCTTCAGTACTTTTTATTAAAGGTAGCAGAGGTTTTTAAAATAAGAGAGCGCGAAGTAAATTCGCACCTACAGGGTGTGTGTATGTTGTAGGTGAGGTTTTATACCTCGCTTTGGTAACGTTAAATTAGATGAGCGCGAAGTAAATTCGCACCTACAGGGTGTTAAAAATTGGCAAATACACCTAATCTAGCAAACGTTTCCCCGTATACATCCTTTCCTTGATACAGCTCAGCTCCCCAACTTTTAGCACCCATTATTGGTTTACTCAACTTGCGTGTATACGCTGTTTGCAGTTCGTAACTTGTTTCATAGTCTTCGGTTTTATTTTTAAGCATACGAATAGTGGTATTTAAGCTTTCTATTTTACTTAATTGCCAATGCCAATTTACGCTCATTGATTTAGCCGGAGTGTAGTCCGTGTAGTCGTGTTCATCACCCGCCCAGTGGCCAATTACATTGCCAGAATTACGGTTACCATCTTGATATAAGCTATTTGCGTACCAACCTTTTTGCCAGTTACTGTGCTCGAAGCGTAAACTGTGGTTGTTAGCAATAAAAGGTAAATATAGCCCAAAGCTATATGCATTATTGCGAGAGCCACCTAATGTGTCTTCAAGTGCTACTTCACCATATAACTCATAAGGAAGCGCGTATATACTGTTATTATATGCAAATGTTATAGAGCCTAGTTGATCCCCAAGCTCAAAGTCTGCATCAACTTCATCCGCATCTGAGCGAGTTATATTATCTTTGCTCCCTGGAGTAAAAAAACCTTCAGCAAAGTCTTTTAAAGTAACTGTTCGAGGGCCGCCACCAAACTGCATTAAGCGGCTTAAGCCTATTGTTAAATTATCGGTTGCAGCAAAACTAGTGTGCAAGCCAAATAAATATGGCTTACCTGGTTTGTACTCACGAATAACACCTGTCTGCTTAGTGCTTTCAAGAATCCCACGTTGCTCTGTCATTTTACTAATAAACATATCGTAACGAATATTAAAGCTGGTTATTGGCTCTACATTACTAAGCGTTATAGAGGGCGTTGTTTTAGCTTGTGTGCTTAATAGCATGGCACTGTCGTTAAAAGGTGAGTACCAATGCTCTCGGTAGCCTACATCTAACTGCGCGTATTTATTACCAAGGTAAAAAAAGCTTTGTGTAGGTAATATTTCGTCTTCGTTGGCAATGCCTGCAACACTTACACCAAAGTAACGTCCGAAGTTAGCGTAAGCACCACCTTCAATAATTAAGTTGGTTTTAGTGGTTTGGCCGCGTTGGTTAGGCAATGTTTTATCTTTTGTGCCAGCAGCAAGTGTTACTTTTGCAAATGTACCCGCATCACTTTGAATATAAGGGCTAAGTTGGTACGAAAGTGTTTGATATAGTTCTGGGTAAGTATGCCTTACTGTTTGCAGCACTCTATAAATGTCGTGCGCTTTATAAGGCTTGCTCATAATATGTGTATTTTTACTTACAGCTAAAAGTCGTTGTACTTGGTGCTCAAGTTCTGGGGCTTGATTTAAAGGTAAATAAGGTGACACGCCACCTTTAGCAACAGCATTTGCACTGATTGCCATCCCGATAAACAGTGATATTTTTTTGAGCATAATTATTCCGTTAGCAAAAATTTGTTTAAGTAAAAACGTTAACGCGAGGTTAGCAATAAACGCCTAAGTAAGGAAGAAAAAAGCGATATATTAGTGGTTGGTAATTGGCGTATATAAGTTGTAGGTGAGGTTTTATACCTCGCTTTTGGTAAAGTTAAGTTAGATGAGCGCGAAGTAAATTCGCATCGATAGGGTGTGTGTATGTTGTAGGCAAAGTTTTACATCTCACTTTTAAAGTCCTGATAAATAAAAACCCCGATGGTACATAGTATCATCGGGGTTTTTTAATCATTTTAGTAAAGCTAAACTTTAAATTCGTCTACCGACAAGCGTAGTTCTTCGGCAAGTTTTGCTACTTCTGAACTTGAAATGTTGGTTTGGTTTGCGCCTTCGGCTGTTTGCTCTGCGATGGCTACAATCGACTCAAGACGTTCGCTAATTTCTTGTGCTACTTGTTGTTGCTCAAGTGCGGCAGTCGAAATCTCTTCACTTACGTCGTGAGCTTGCGAAACCGCAAATGTAATTGAATCAAGAGCGCTACTTGCTAGGTCTGTTTGCTCAACACACGATACCGCACGTTGCTTACCTTTACTCATAGCTGTTACTGCAGCTTCTGCGCCTGTTTGAAGAGACTCAATCATTGATTGTATCTCTTGGGTAGACTCTTGAGTTTTACTCGCTAGAGAGCGTACTTCGTCTGCTACAACAGCAAAGCCTCGGCCATATTCACCAGCACGTGCAGCTTCAATTGCGGCATTTAGTGCAAGTAGGTTGGTTTGGTCAGCTATGCCGCGTATTACATCTAAAATGCTGCCAATTGATGCGCTATCTTGATGTAGTTTATTAATTACTTGTGAGGCGTCGTCTACTTCACGTGCTAACTGTTCAATCGTGGCTTTATTGTTATTCGAAATACCTTTAACACGCTCAGCTTCTTTATCAGCATTTTTAATTTCGCTAAGTGCTTGTTGAGCGCTGTTGCTAACCGTTTGTGATGTACTGCTCATTTCGGTCGTTGCAGTGGCTGCTTGTTCAACTTGTGCTTGTTGGTTACGAATTGCTTGGCTTGATTCGGCGGTAATGGCCGATGTTTGCTCTGATGCTGCAGCTAGCTGAGTAGAGCGCGAAATAATGCCTTTAATTAGGCTGCGTAAGTTATCAATTAAGGTGTTACAACTTTTAGATAGTTCGCCAAATTCGTCTTTAGCGCTGTCGTCTAAACGTTGTGTCATGTCGCCACTGGCAACAATATCTAAAATTCGGTTAACTTCAGCAAGGGGTTTAGTAATACGGCTAACAGTAATAATAGCAATCGCTACAGCTAAAAGAGTGGCTATAATCATACCAACCCACGTCCATAAGTTTGCTGAGTCTACGTCGCTGCGTACGCCTTGCTGTAATTTAAAGGCAACGTCACTTGCTTGATTAACTAACTCATCAATTTGGTTAAGTGCCATTTTGGTGGCTTGCTCTGACTGGGCAAGCTCTGACTCTGTTAGGGTAATCGAATCAATTAATCGTTTTTTGTTTGCGGCTAAACCACTACTACCTTTTATATTGTTTTCTAAAGTATCAACATTTTCTTTTAAGCTTGAGTATAAATCGCTGTGAGTTTGCTCAATAGCCGGTTTAATTAAGGCAATGGTACGTGTAACTTCTTCTAGGTAATAGGTTTGCTCGTTTTTAACAATATCGAGAGTATTAAGCGTTTTAACGGTTAGCATATCAGTGCTGTTACTTACCACTGACATAAAGTTATTTTCTAAATTGTTTGCAGCTTGATAAGCACGAGGGTGGTTTTGCTCAAAGCCATCAATGTCAATAATATCGAGTACAACAGAATTGGCATCTTCTGCACTTAGCTCTATATTTTCTAATTGTGCTTTTAATGTTTTGTTTAATGCTAGCTGTTTGCTTTTATCTTCTAACAAGCTTTCAACTGTGCTTAAAAAGCTTAAGTAGGTTTTTTCTACATTTTGGCTACTTTGATTAAGCGTTGCATCATTTTTAACTACGTCTTGAAGTTCGCGATGAAGGGTATTGAATAATTGCTTTTGCTCAAGAACTTGTTTTTTAATGGGGGCTAGTTCATTTGCAGAAGTAGTGTAAAAACTCGCCTGAGCGGCTTTACTCATTAAAATAAATTCGGCTTGTAGTTCTGAGCTTTTATTTAGTGCTGGAAGTGATAGTTGGTTCACTTTTTGAGTGGAGCGGTCAATATTTGCAATTTTTATTAAGGAGTTACCACCAATTATTAATAATAATAGTGTGATAAATATAAAACCACCCCAAATACGTTGGCTTACTGTCAGGTTCATAAGATTTCCACTCAAAAGTACTTCAATTAAGACTTATCGGCGTTTGTACCAATAAGTTAAGTAATTAAAATCAATTACTTTAACTAATTTTAACTATTAATTGATAAATCTAACAGATGTACTGTTTTTTTTCAGTTTATTTAGACGAAAGGTGGGATTTTTCGATAATTACTTTTTTAGTACTTAGCTCCATTAGGGTCATGGTGTTACCCCATACACAGCCTGTATCTAAGGCGTGAACCCGCGGATTACCTGTCCTACCTTCAAGTGCGGCCCAGTGTCCAAAAATAATATCGTGTTTAGTTTTAGCTATATTAGGATAGTTAAACCAGGGGGTTAATGTTTGGCTATCGGTTATTGCACCCTTTGCATTAAGCTCGAGTTTGTTATCACTTGTTAAAAAGCGCATGCGGGTAAAATAATTAACTATGTATCTAAATTTTGCAAAGTCATCAAGATTGCTTGACCACTCAATAGGATGAGGCTGATACATGTGTTCAAAAAATGCTTTAGCATTGTGTGATTGATAACAGCTTTGTGCAAATTGTGCTTGTTTTAGCGCATAGTCAATAGACCAATCTGGGTTTAAACCTGCATGAGATATAAAGCAGTTATGTTTTATAAGCTCTAAGGCCAATGGTTGGGTTTGTAAAAAAGCGATGTAATGCGCTAATTTTGGGCTTTCAAATATTGGGTTTAGTTTATCTTTTGGATTGGTAGGTTTGTTAAGGAAGTAGCAGGCAACCATGTGAAGGTCGTGATTGCCTAAAGTGATGGTCATGCTATTTTGATTTTGGTAAATATAGTCTAAGCAGGCTAGGGAGTCTGGCCCGCGGGCAACTATGTCGCCAACTAAATAAAGGTGATCTTTGCTTGGGTTAAAATCAACACGTTGTAAAAGGGTGTTAAATTCACTAAAACACCCTTGTAAATCACCTATCGCATAATCTGCCATTTAAGTGCTTAATGCAAAATGTTAGGGCAAGCCAAACGAAACACATTAATAGGCGCCTGAAACTCAGAGCCAAATTCGTTGCGTAACGTGTAATGGCCTTGCATAGTGCCTACAGGTGTATCTAAAATTGCACCGCTGGTGTATTTATAGCTTTCGCCTGGGCCAATGTCTGGCATTTCGCCAACAACGCCTTCACCTTCTACTACTACTTCTTTGCCATTTGCATCGGTAATTAACCAATAGCGGCTCAGTAATTTTGCACTACATAAACTATGGTTTTTAATCGTTACTGAGTAAGCAAATACGTATTTTTCAAGCTCAGGTTGAGATTGGCCTTCTACGTAAAATGTTTCTACAGACACCTTTACAGGCGATCCAATATTACTGCTTGTTGTCATAAATCCAGTTAGCTATATCAATAAATTGTTGTAAAGATAAGCGCTCAGCACGCAGCGTTATATCAATGCCAATGCTAGTAAGCTCTTCTGCAGTTAGTAAATTACCTAAACTGTTACGCAGTGTTTTACGGCGTTGATTAAAGGCTTCTAAACACACTGTGTTTAATATTTTAACGCTTTTTGCTGTACGTTGCTCTGGCTTTTTAGGTATTAAACGTATAACCGCAGAGTCAACTTTTGGCGCTGGTTTAAAGCACTCAGGTGGTACTTCAACAACCGGCATTGCATTACAGTAGTATTGAGTCATTACGCTTAAGCGGCCAAATGTTTTACTACCTGGGCCTGCTACCATGCGTTTTACTACTTCTTTTTGAAGCATAAAGTGCATGTGCTCAATATGATCTGAAAATTCAAAAAGATGAAACAATAACGGTGTCGAAATGTTGTAAGGTAGATTACCAAACACTTTTAATTTTTTGTCATCGCGAACCAAGCTTGCAAAGTCAAACGTCATTGCATCGCCTTGGTTAACGGTTAATTTAGGACCCAAAAATGGGTGTTCAATTAATCGTTGCGCTAAATCTTTATCTAATTCAACAACCGTTAAATGGCCGCTTAATTCGGCTACTGGCTCAGTAATTGCGCCAAGGCCGGGGCCAATTTCTACTAGGTTGTCTTCTGGTTTAGGATCGATCGCAGAGACTATTTTATCGATAATAGATTCATCAAATAAAAAGTTTTGCCCAAAACGCTTACGAGCGCGGTGTCCTAAATGTACTTTATCGGTCATTGATTTTGTGCTTTTTCTTGGGCGAGCTTAATTGCTTCGCGGATCGCTAATTCAAAACTGCCAACGTCAGCTGTACCAGTCCCTGCTAAATCGAGTGCAGTACCGTGGTCAACTGATGTGCGGATAAATGGTAAGCCAAGGGTAATATTTACCGATTTACCAAATCCTTTGTATTTTAGCACAGGTAATCCCTGATCGTGATACATAGCAAGCACTGCATCTGCTTCAGATAGGTATTTATCTTGAAATAAGGTATCGGCCGGTAGTGGGCCAATTAAATTCATACCTTCGCTTCTAAGTATCTCAAGCGTTGGTGTGATTGTTTCTATTTCTTCTCGACCTAAATGGCCATCTTCACCGGCATGCGGATTTAAGCCACACACTAAAATACGTGGTTTTTCTATACCAAACTTAGTTTGTAAGTCGTGATTTAAAATACCCGCTACTTTAGTTAAACGCTCAGGTGTAATGGCACGCGATACATATGCCAGTGGAATATGAGTGGTTACAAGTGCAACGCGTAAGCCCTCTGTTGCAAGCATCATAACTACATCAGCAGTATTTGATTGCTGCGCAAAATACTCAGTGTGCCCACTAAACGAAATACCTGCTTTGTTAATTATGCCTTTGTGAACCGGGCCTGTAACAACTGCATCGAAGGTGCCATCCATGTTTTTTTCGCTTGCTATACGCAAGGTATCTAACACGTATTGTCCGTTACCGTCGTTTAGTACGCCAAGTTCTACATCAACCCCTAAATCAACCTGATGAATATACAAGCTGCCAGCAGGTGCTGCGATGGCGGGGGCATTATCATCAAATTTAATTAAGTTTATTGTTAAGCCTAAATGTTTTGCACGCTCTTTTAATAGTTTGCCATCGGCAATCGCTATAAGCTGAACATCCCACGCTTGCTGAGCAAGCGTGAGTAGCAAATCTGGGCCAATACCGGCGGGTTCACCCGGTGTAATAGCAATTCTTAGGGTCATATCTATTGGTCTGCTGTGAAAATTTCAACGTGAGCTTGCTCGCGCATTTCTTGCTGCCAGTTAAAACTTTCTTCCTTAAATTTACGGTTAAACAACATACCGTGAGCACGGTTACGTTTGGCTAGCTCAGTTTTATCAGCTACACGTTTACCAAGTAACTGCACAATGTGCCAACCAAACTGTGTTCTAAACGGTTCGCTTATTTCGTCTTGCTTAAGAGAAAGCAATGTATCTTTAAACGCAGGTACGTAGGTAGTTGGATCTGTCCAATCGTACTCGCCACCTTTAAGTGCAGAGCCAGGATCTTCTGAGTACTCTTTAGCTAACTTTCCAAAGTCGGCAGTTCCTGCGCGTAAGTCTTTTGCAAAGCCAGCAAGCATTGAGCGTGCTTTTTCTTCACTTAAAATAATTGAAGGTTTAATTAGTATATGGCGTGAGCGCACTTCTGTTGTTTCTACAACTTGTAGACCACGAACATCTTGTACTTTAATGATATGAAAACCAGCACCAGAGCGAAGAGGGCCAACAATAGCGCCTTTCTTTTGGCCTTTTACTGCTTCAGCAAAAAGTGATGGCATTTCGTTAATGCCCATGTAACCAAGCTGTCCGCCTTCAAGTGCTTTAGAGCCGCTTGATGATGAAATAGCAATACGCTTAAATTCTTGGCCATCGTTTAATAGCTCAATAACTTTATCTGCGCGTGTTTTTGCGCCAGCAATTTCGTCAGCGTTCGCATCGTTAGGGATATCTATTAAAATATGACCAATGTCGTACTCTTCAGCACTTTGACCTTGGGTTTCCATAATTTTTAAAAGGTTATCAACCTCTTGTTCGCTAATATAAATACGGCGATCGACACTTGCACGTGTTACTTGCTGCGTTGTAATTTCTTTACGAATTTCTTCACGGTAAGCTTGAAAGCTTTCGCCCGAACCTTCAATAGTACGGCGTAAATCGGCAATTGTACCGCCTTGCTCTTGTGCCATGCTTGCAAGAGTTTGATCGAGTTGGCTGTCTGAGATTTGTAACCCCATACGTTCAGCCATTTGTATCATAAGGGCTTGATTTACTAAACGCTCAACAGCTTGTACACGAAGAGTTTCATCTTTTGGTAATTGCTGGTTTTGTTCTTCGGCTTGCTTTTTAACACGATTAATAATGGTGTCTACTTCGCTTTTTAAAATTACGCCTTGGTTTACAACGCCAATAACTTTATCTATTTCTACTGGTGCGGCCATTGCACTTTGACAAAGGCTGGCACTTAAAACTGCTGATGTTAATAATTTTTTTAAATTCATATTCTTTTTACTACTCTTGCTGATAGTACTCTAGTTACTAAGAAAATACGGTCTACGATAGCCAAAAATACCTTGTTGTAATAATTTTTGTGCATCATAACGGCTTTTACTGCCAAGTCCTTTTAATACAAAATTCAAACTAATACCTGAATCAAAAGTTGCTTGTTCTTGGCCTATTGATTGATTTAAATCTGTTTCAATTTGGCGGTGCCCAGTAATTTGGATAGCCCAACAGCATGATTCATACTGTAATCCGCTCAATACTTCGATACTTCTGTTGTTTTCAAGATCTCGATGATAGCTTGCAATAAATTGCCATTCGTCGCTAATAGGAATACTTGTAAATACACCTGCTTGCTCGATTGTATTTCCTGAGACATCATTTGCATAGCGATGGTTCAATTGTACTAGCTGATTATTATCACCTTTATAATCAAGTGTTACATTTGACTGTACCATTTGCTTGCCATCTGTATCGTATTGAATACCTCCAGCGAGGTACCAACGGCGGTGCCAATGTAACATGGTTTGAGCTGCAAATAGTGCATTATAATTAGTGTCTGAGTTCAAGCCTTGCTCTGTTGGCTTGGCGTCATCACTTAAATAAAATATTTGGCCGGCACTAAAATTAAATACTTCTTCTTGTTTTTTATCAAATAGGCGCGTTGTAGCACCTAAAGTAAACTGATTCGCTGCTGCTATGCGGTCAACACCTGAAAAGCGCACGTCTCTAAATAAACCATAATAATCGTCTTGTAGCTTGGTTGTATCAAACAAGCCAATGTCTGACTGGTCTTTATTAGGTGTATATAAATATTGAATTTGCGGCTCTAGTGTTTGTATAGCATCTTCAAAAAAGTAAGATGCGTCACGCTCAAAATTAAGCTGAGAATACAAACGTACTTTAGGAATAGTACGCGATACGGTATCGCTGTATTGCGTGCCTGTTAAGTTTCCGCTTTGCTTATAATTAGTTTGTAACAAGCTCACTTCAGATAAAAATGACCACGCATGCGTTGCGTAGTTGTAGCGGGCTTTTGGCTCTACGTGTACACGAGTTGCGTTGTCTATGGCCACTTCTGATGAATCATTAGTAAAATGGCTAATCTCCCCAGACACACTAAAATCAAAATTATCAAAACGCCAAGGGGCAGTTTGCGTAAAATTAACTTGCGGTATAGCAGTGTATGACTCTAAGTGATCGCCCAGTACTTCAAAGTTTTGTACTTTAATATCGGTGCGCCATGTTTCACCCAAATGAGTAAGTGAGCCAGTACGATATAACTGAGTATCGGTTTTACTGGCGTAATTTGAGCTTAAATCGGTGATGTAGTTATCATCGCTTACATTGGTTACATCAACGTTTGCACGCCAGTTTTCACCCAGATAGCTTTGCTGTTGCCAATGAAACATGTAGCGTTCATTTAAGTCTGGCTCTGAATCATCACTATCTAAATATTCAATCCCTACTAAGCCTTCATGTTGCTCTGTTAGGTATCTAAATTCGGTTTGTAATTGCAGCCCTTTGTTAGACATATAACGAGGCGTAATAGTGGCATCAAAATTAGGTGCAATATTTAAATAGTACGGCGTAATTGTTTCAAGACCGTATTTATCAGAGCTTGAAATAGTCGGGGTAAGTAACCCCGATTTACGGCGCTCATCCAGCGGAAATGTAAAATAAGGTAGATATAAAACCGGTGTATCGAGAATGCGTAATACGGCGTTATATGTTTCGCCCCAGCCTTCTTCGCGTGAAAGGTTTATTTCGTCAGCTTCAATTTCCCATACTGGGGTGTCACTTGGGCAAGTAGTAAAGCTTGCATTCATGAGTAATAGGCCAGACTGATTAACAGTGAGCTTTTCAGCGCCGCCTTTACCTTGTTGTTCGGTTAGGCTGTAGTCGGCGCCTAACAAACTGACTTCTGAATTATTTAAATCGGCATTTAATCCGGTGCTGTTTACTTTACTTACGTAATCTTGATAAGTAATTGGCCCCGTTGCATTTAATAAACCGCGCTGTTTGTCTATCAACGCAGTTTGTGCGGACAAACTCATCTTAAGGGTGTTAATATCAACATTGCCGGTAAATTCAGCGCTTTGAGTGCCAAGTAGCTCAACATCATCAGCTTGAATATCAACTTCACCAAGGTTAAGGCCTTCAAGTGGTTGCCAAGCTCTGGTTTGCATTGAAATGCCACAAAGGTTGTGTGCCAGTTCAGTTTCGGCAAGCGATGGTGCGCTAACTACGCTTAGCATCAATATGCCCCAGGTTTTGCTCATTTATCGACCTTAATACTGTGTGTTTAATATAATATACACATAATAAAGGAAAATAATGGCAATTACAGTAATTGACCTAATTAACTTAGTGAAAAATAGATATCTTATAAAATGACACGCTTTGAGAATTTACAACAATTTATAAACTCACACCTTAATGCTAAGTCGCATACTTTAAACGCGATCACGGGTGATGCGAGTTTTCGCCGTTATTACCGTTTAAATCACGATAATAAGCATTTAATAGTGATGGACTCAGATCCAAAAAAAGTGAATAACGACCCTTATATTTCGCTAAATAAGGTATTTACTGAACAAGGTTTTTTACTTCCTACTATTATTGCAAGTGATGAAAAACAAGGGTTTTTTATTCTCAGCGATTTAGGCTGTACACACCTAGCCGACATGCTCGATGATGCAAACCGCACCGAGCACTATCAAGCATTAATTAGTTTAAGTGCTCAGTGGGCAAAAACGCCGCCAGCTTTTGCTATGCAAGCGTATAACGAAGACTTTATAAAGCTAGAACTTGATATATTTAACCAGTGGTTAGTGAATGATTTTATTAATGAGTCACTCAGCGCAGAGCAAAACGTAATGTGGCAAACAAGTTCAGCGCTATTAATAAAGGCCATGCTTGAGCAACCCACTGTTACCGTTCATCGCGATTACCATAGCCGTAATATTATGAATAGTAACGGCCAGTGGGCAATTATCGATTATCAAGATGCTGTACGCGGGCCGCTTTGCTACGATTTAGTATCGCTACTACGCGATTGCTACTTTAAACTGCCTCAAAAAGAGTTAACAAGCTTGCTTGATTTTGCTTATCAAGAATTTACAGCTCAAAACTTAATGGTTAACACTTCATTTGATGAATTTAAATATTGGTTTGATTTAACAGGCTTACAGCGCCATTTAAAAGCGGCAGGAATATTTTGTCGATTATATTTACGTGATGATAAAACAGGTTATTTAGACAATATTTTACCGACGCTTGATTATATTATTGAAGTAGCGGCAAACTATCCAGAGCTTAAAGCATTAAGTGAGTGGACTAAAAATACCATAGTGCCAAAAGTGACTGAAAAGTTAGCAAAGGAGCGCTCATGAAAGCGATGATTTTAGCTGCAGGGCGCGGACAACGTATGATGCCGCTAACGCAAAATATGCCAAAGCCAATGTTAAAAGTGGCAGAAAAACCACTTATTGAGCACCATATAAATAACCTCAAAGCTGCCGGAATTACCGATATTGTAATAAACCTTGCGTGGCAAGGTGATAAAATAAAAGACTACTTTAACGATGGCAGCCAATTTGGCGTAAACATACTTTATAGCCAAGAAGTTGAAGGTGGCCTTGAAACGGCTGGCGGTATAATTGAAGCGTTACCGCTGTTGGGTGACTCGTTCATTGTAGTAAATGGCGATGTATACACCGACTATGATGTAAGTGCGCTAATGCAACTTCATTTACAACCCGGTGAGGCGCATATAGTGCTGATAGAAAACCCGCCACACAATCTAGATGGCGACTTTGCATTGAGTCATTTATCGGCCGAGAGTCAAAAATATACCTTTTCGGGGATTGGCCGGTATCAGGCTGATTTTTTTAAAGGATTAACGCAAGGTATTCGCCCTTTAGGGCCTATTTTACGTGAAAAGCTAAATGAACATTTAGTCTCAACTGAGCTCTATATAGGGCAGTGGGATGATATTGGTACACCAGAGCGTTTAAACCAATTAAACAAGCGCCTTGAGGCGTAATAACTCAATTTTTAAGAAGGCAGTATTATAGATGTGGGGAAAAATTCTCGGTTTTTGTTTTGGCTTTATGTTTGGCAAAATATTTGGTGCCATTTTAGGTTTATACCTAGGTCATTTATTTGATAAAAGCTTAAAAAATAACTTTGATAAAGCAGGCGGCTTTTCTAGTTTATTTAGTGGTGACGATGTTCACGAGCGCCAAGCTTTATTCTTTTCAAGCTGCTTTGCTGTCATGGGGCACATTGCTAAATCGAATGGTCGAGTTAGCGAAGTACATATAAAAGCGGCTAACTTGTTTATGGATGAAATGGGCTTAAAAGGCGAAGAACGCCGTGAAGCACAGCATGCATTTCAATCAGGTAAAGAGAGTGACTTTTCACTTAAAGAAACAGTACACGATTTTAAAGAACGCTTTGCTAAACGAAATGATTTAATACAGTTATTTTTAGAAATACAAATTCAGATGGCATTTTCTGATGGCGTGCTAGCCGAGCAAGAAAAGCAACTATTAGCAGAAGTAAGTAAACAGCTAGGCATTTCTAAAACACACTTTGCATTTGTATTAAAGCGTTATCAAGCTGAGTTTAACTTTAGAAAGCAACAACAGCGCTTTAATCAGCAGCAACAAAACCAAGGTCAAAGTAGTAGTTACCGTGAAGGTTCTGGCCACCATGTACCGCCAAATAATAATATGAACCGTGCGCAAGCATTGGCGTTATTAGGCTTAAGTAGCGATGCAACGCAGCGTGATATAAAAGTAGCGTACCGTAAACTTATGTCGCAACATCATCCAGATAAATTAGTATCGCAAGGTTTACCAAAACACATGATGGAATTAGCTGTTAAAAAGAGCCAAGATATTCAAGCTGCTTATGAGTATTTAAAAAAGTCGGCGTAAAAAACCGTCTATTTCTTTTGTTAGGCGTGCGTGTTGATCGGGCTGATCGCGCAGGCCAAATAACTGACGTTGGCGGTAGTCAAACTTTGCATTTCGGTTAACCCAGCGCTGACGGTTTTTAAGACTCATTAAAATGTCTGTGCTGTCATTTGCATAGTAAATATCAAGCAAGGCGGGTGTAACAAGTGATGTTGTTTGATTTAAACCTTTATTGCGCTTAGTGTTTGGTAAGTAACTACTTAAACTAATAAACGCATTTACTCTCTCATCTGGAAAATCTGCATAGTGTTCTAACAGCACACCAGCGCTAGTGCCTTGTGCAATAACAACTATATTACTCGAATCTTCGATTGCAGTTTGATACAGCGCATTAAAGCGAGAGATTAGATTTATTTTGTAGTTATCGAGCACGTCATCAGATACTTTTTCTATTGCATTAACGTAATGAGGCTCATCTTTTATTTTTTCAGGCTGCGGTTGCGCGTCTGTTGTGGTGTCGGGTGATGCAGGTTCTTCGGTTTTGCTAGGCGCAACTTCAGCCTCATTTGGCATTGTTTTTGCCATTTTACTAGCTTGCCAATCAATGTCGGGCACTGTCATTGCGTAGGTGCTGTAACCTAAGTTATTAAGCTCTTTACGTAAGTAACTCATACCTGAGTTGTTTGTTGGGGTAGAGTGCCAATCAGGAATAAGTAATACAACCCCTCTGAAGTCGCTGCTCATATACTCGCTGTAAAGGCTTAAAAATTCTGTTTCGCCAGCTAATATTGGTTTGATTTCATCGCTTGGAAGTAGTCGCTCAATGTCGCTATTTTCAATACTTGAAAAAGTTGGAGGGTTAATATGTTCTGCCGCGCTGATAGGGTTAGCCAAAAGTAACGCACAGCTGAGCTGTATATAAAAAGCCCCTTTTAAAAACCGTGGAAATAGCATAACGCACCTAACTAATGACAATTAGTTAGGTATCGGCAAGGTTATCTAAAAGTTTAATAGATAGAGCTAATTAGCTAGTAAATTTAAACCTGTTAAAACTCTAATTCGGCTTCAAAAGTAAGTACTTGCTCAGTTACGGGGTGCTTTAATTGCAGCATTTGTGCATGTAATTGTAAGCGAGGAGCAGCAGCAAGTGCCTCTTTATGGGCGTAAAGCCTGTCACCTAAAATAGGATGACCAAGGCTTAGCATATGTACACGTAACTGATGCGAACGACCAGTGATAGGCGTTAGCTCTACACGGGTTGCATTGTCTTCACGCTCAAGTATTTTAAAATGCGTAAGCGAAGGTTTACCTCTGTCGTGATCAACCATTTGTTTAGGGCGATTAGGCCAATCACAAATAAGGGGTAAATCTACCGACCCTGTTTCAGCTTCAAGTTGCCCGTATACACGTGCAATATAACGCTTAGCTGTTTCGCGCTCTTGAAACTGCATACTTAAATGCCTGTGCGCGGCTTTATTCATGGCAAGGCACAGTATGCCAGAAGTCGCCATATCTAAGCGGTGCACTATTCTTGCGGTAGGAAAAACACGATTAACGCGATTAATTAAGCTGTCGGCATGTTTAGGATCTTTACCTGGGACAGTTAATAACTCACTTGGCTTATTAACTATCAGTAAGTCGTCATCCTGAAAAAGTATTGTTAAATACGGACTCATAGGGGGATTGTAGTTAACTAACACGGCCGACCTTAATAATTTTGAAGGGCGCTATTTTAGTAGCGCAAGCTAAAAGGCTCAAGTAAAAGTTTGGCTATATTGGTTTAACTAATAATCCAAACTTAGGCTCCTTTAAAGCACTTTTATAGCTTAATTTCTTGCGCTGTTAATAGTCGATATTCACCACTGGCCAAGTTTTCATCTAGAGTAATTCCCGCAATCTGCTCGCGATGCAGCTCAACTACTTTGTTATCTACAGCGTAAAGCATACGCTTAACTTGATGATACTTTCCTTCACTTATTGATAAACGTAGGCCGTAATTAGCAAGCTTCTCTGCTATAGCTGGGCGGGTTAAATCTTTTTCGTTATGCAGCATGACGCCTGTTCGTAATTGCTCAAGGGCTTCATCGGTAATAGGCTCTTGGGTTTCGACGAGGTAGGTTTTAAATTTATTGCTTTTAGGTGCCGTAATTTTATGTGACCAATCGCCATCATTAGTAATAATAACTAACCCGGTGGTATCTATATCAAGGCGACCTGCCACATGAAAGTCGCTCATATTTGGCTCATCAAGTAAGTCAAAAACAGTTTTATGTAGCTCGTCACTGTTAGCACATACATAGCCAACAGGTTTATTTAGCATGTAATAGCGCTTACCTAAAAATACCAAAGGTGTACCTTGGTACAGTACTTCATCTTGCTGAGCTAGCTGAAAATTATGTGATGTGATTACTTCGCCATTAACGCTTACTTCTTTTCGCTTAATACTCGCGCGAGCTTGGGTACGCGGTATTTCAGCTAAGTGGCTAATAAATTTATCTAAGCGGCAAGGGAATTTCATTTTGGTTCACATTTTTAGTCGGCTACAATGGGCGCGATTATAGCCGATAGTGAAATACCATGACAGTGCACAGCACACAAATTTTAAGCCTTTACCAAGCAAAAATAGACACAGGTGAACTGTGTTTTGATGCTGCGCAGCAAAATGCAGTGGAAGCTTTAAATACGCTAAGCGAGCAACTTCAAGCTCACACATCGTGGTGGCAAAAAGCGACTTTAATAAAAGGTGTTTATTTATACGGACCCGTAGGGCGTGGTAAATCCATGTTAATGAATTTGTTTTATAAAAACCTACCTATTGAGCAAAAGCAGCGGCTGCATTTTCATCATTTTATAGCACAAGTGCATGCCCAGCTTTCGCAGCTACAAGGTCAAAAAAATCCACTAATCCTAATTGCAAAACAGTGGGCTAAAAATATTCGAGTACTATGTTTTGACGAGTTTTTTGTAAGCGACATTGGCGATGCCATGATTATGGCCAGATTGTTTAATGCGTTGTTTGAACAAGGTGTTGTGCTGGTGGCCACATCGAACGCAAAGCCAGAGCAGCTTTATTACAACGGCCTGCAACGGGCGCGATTTTTACCTACTATCGATTTAATTAATAACTATTGCCATATAATTAACGTGGCAGGGGAGGACGATCACCGTTTTAGATATGGTAAAAACAGTCGTCACTATTTTATTAATTTATCAAATCACGATTTTGAAAGTAAGTTTTTAGCTTCGTATCCGGCTGTAACATGCAGCAACACAGTTAGTGTGCATGGGCGCAATTTACCTTATTTATTAAGAGCCGATAATGCCTTGATGATTGATTTTATGGCGCTATGTTCAGGCCCACGCAGTGCTAACGACTATATGTTTTTAGCAACGCAATTCGATGTGTTATATGTATCGAACGTGCCGCAAATGGGTGCTAAAGCAACGGGTAAAGTTATTGTGCATGGCATTGAAGATAGCTACCAACGCGAAAAACAAATGCTTGATGAGCATACTTTTGACGACGAAGCACGGCGCTTTATTGCCTTAGTAGATGAGTTTTACGATTGCCATAAATTGCTAGTGATAAATGCGCAAACCGACATTGAACATTTGTATAAAGGTAAAAAGTTGAGCTTTGAATATGCGCGCACGCAATCACGCATAGTCGAAATGCAAAATTGGTAACGCTTTGGTTTGATATATATTACAGACGAGCTTGCTCATGAGAGAAGCATGAGCTTTTAATTATTAAGCCATTTTAAAAACTACGTTTTTACACGCCAGCCAGCTACCTGATTACAAGTTAACCACAGAGCGACACCGTGGCGGTAAACGCCTGGCTTGCTCGCGTAAAACTTATAAATTTACCCTTCTTGACGCACTATATTCTCAAGGGCGCGAATATTAGCAATTAAGTCCTGGCGTTGTGGGTTAGCTTGTAATGCTTTTCTAAGATGCTTTAGCGCGCTCGGGTAGTCTTTAGAATCAATCGCTATTTGCGATAATCCAAGCCACGCCGATAGTTGGTAATCAGGTAGGGCTTGTGCACGAACGTACATAAGTTTTGCTTGGGTAAGTTGGCTTTTACTGCGATATATACTCGCTAAACTAAGTAGGGCATCACCTAAATTCGGGTTTATTTTAAGTGCGTTATTTAAGCTTTTAAGAGCACGTTTAGTATTACCTTGCTGCATAGCAAGTTGTGCACTGTATACAGAAAACTGCGCTTGTTCGTCACGGGGTAGCTGTTTAGTTAATCTTTTTGCACTGCCTATTAGCTCTTTAGCTAAATCCCATTTTTGTTGAGATACAAGCCAGCCTAAAGTTTGCATTGTGGTATTAATAACGTCAGCTTGCTGCTGTTTAGTGGCGTGTTTTAAACCTTGCTTTAATAAGCTAACTGCACGTTTACTACTGCCTTCGCTTAAATGTAATTGCGCAGCAAGCAGCTGGTTACTGGTATCTTTAGGGTTGAGTTTTAAGGCCACTTCAATAGCAGCAAGCGCTTGCTTTTTTTGATCTAGCTGTAGTGCTATTTGCGCACGTTGCAACCAAAGTTCAGCTTTATCGGGGGTTTTATTAAGTAACTCTTTAAGTAATGCATTTGCCTGACTTAAATCACCCGATTCAATTAACGCAAACAATAGCCCTTGTTGGTATTGGCTTGTTTCTGGCGCTAGCATAAGTGCTTGGCGGTACGCCGCTACAGCGCTCCAAGGTTGGTTGTGCTGTACGTGTATATAAGCAAGTTGCGCATAACTTTGTGCATCAGCTTGGCCAAGTTCAATACTGTGAACTAGGTGTGTTTGCGCTTTGTGATACTTTGCTTGTTGCATGTATAAAAGGCTCAAACCTTGATGTGCTTTTACTAAATCAGGTGAGGCTTTTAAACACGCTAAGTAAGCCAGTTCAGCGTTATTAAAGTCCTTTTTTGAAAGCAAAACTTGTGCACGTAACAAGTTTAAAGCAGTGCTATCTTGGCTTATATCACGACCTTTAAATAGCGCAGCGACTTCACTGTAATTACCTGCTTGTAACAGTGGTTGCACTTGGCGAGCAAAACCGCGCTCGGTCGGCTCAATAAGGACCTCTGTAGGACCCAGTAATTTATTATTTATAGCCAACTGCCATGTTGGATCGCTAGGCGATAACGTTACTTTTAGTGGCGCATTAGCATCACTAGCAGCGCTTGCATGTACGCTACTTGCACTTACTAAAGGTAATGAACACATTACAGTCGTCAACAGTGCGGAAGTTAATGGTTTTAGCGTTTTAAATATATTCATATTTTTCATTTTAATAGGCTTAAGGTTTAAATTCGATTGGCCAAATAAAGCGAGCGCGTACGGTTTCACCTTCTTTTTTAGGTGCACTAAAGCGGCTTTGTTTAATAATTTTGTCGATAGCTGGTTTAAGTTCAGGATATGGATTTTGCACTACCTCAATTAAACTTACCTTGCCACTTTCATCAATAAATACATCGAGTTTTACAGTAAATACATCAACACCTCGGCGGGTTAAGCTTTTTGGTAAAACGGCCTTGACGGGAGTAAGCAAAGTGGGGAGACCATCGAGTTGATTTAAGCTAAATGCATCCCAATTTATACTCATTGATTGCCATTGTGGCGCGCTTACTTTTACGCTAGGTGTATCGGGTTTTACAATACTTAAATTGCTGTTGATCTTAATTTTTACGGCTTGAATAGACGCGCCTGCACCTTCTACCGCTAAGCTTTGCATTGGCTCACTTGTTTGCTGTTGCGATATTGATGGCGGAGGAGGAGGTGGCAGTGCCACCATGGCAATCTCACGTACAACCACTTTGTCTTGTATATGATGCTCTGCAAGTTGTCCAAGCCATAAAAGTAGTAATGCAGCACTAAGTACAATGAGGCTAAGGCCAAATGCAAAAAGTGGATGGCGATTGTTTTTTGTTTTTTGAGGCGAGTCAATCGTGTGCATATTATTGCTTCGTAGCTAAGTTAACTTGCGCCGCGCCTGCCAGCTTTGCTTCGTCAATTACTTGAACAAGTAACTCTGTAGGTACTGTTTTATCAGCTTGAATAACCACAGGGCGTTGTTGCTGTTTGAGCATTTGCTCGATACTACTACGTACACCAGCGACACCAATTTGGCTACCATCAAAAAATACTTGTTGAGAGTCGGTTATTGCTAAAAATATAACTTGCTGCTCAAGGCGACTGGCCGATACGGCTTGTGGTTTATCAACTTCAACGCCGCTTTCGCGTACAAATACGGTTGTAACAATAAAAAATATTAGCAATATAAATACCACATCAAGTAGTGGCGACATATCGATATGTTGCCCCGCTTCTTGATCTAGTTTGTGCTTTAATCGTGATTGCATAGTGTTACCCTAACTGTTTACTTAACGTATGTAATTTAGGATTACGCTGCGAATACGCTAAGTAAGCTTGCATTAACCATGCAGGAATAGCGCACACAAGGCCCAATTGAGTTGTTAGTAATGCATCACCAATGGCGTCACTCATTAACTCGTTATGGCCCAGCGCCATTACTTTAAATGTATCAAGCAAACCAACAATGGTACCTAATAAACCAAGTAGCGGAAGAGCAGCCGTTAAAATAGAGCTAACCTCTTGCCAGTAGCCTTTGCGCTGCGCTTGGTATTGTTTAAGGTGCAGTAAGTCATGAAAAATCAGTTGGTATACAAATAAAGCGAGTAAAAGAATACACCAGCAAATAGGGTTACTAACGATTTTTTCAAACATTGGTTTCTCCTTTTTCTAGTTGGCTTAGCTGTAATGCAAAGCCTTCTAGTTGGCTGTAATACGCTTTTGCTTTACGCGATAACAGTGCATTTAATACCAGAGCTGGTATGGCAACGACTAAACCTAATTCAGTTGTTATAAGTGCTTGTGCAATACCGCCCGATACAACTTCTGGGTCGCCTGAGCCAAACAAGGTCATCATTTTAAATGTTTCAATCATGCCGCTAACAGTACCTAACAAGCCAAGTAGTGGTGCTACTGCAGCCGTAACGGCAATAGCGCCAATAAAGTTGTCGAGTTTATGCTTATCATGGATTAACTGATTAAATAATTGATCGTCTCGTACTTGGCCTTTTTCGCTTTGCAGCGTTAAGTTAAATAACTGCTGCTGCATGCCTGCAAATTCATTGCTATTTTCAGCTTTAAAAAATTGCTGTAATTGCATTTGAGAGTGCATTTTAATTTTACTTAAACGCAGTAATTGCGCGGCTTTTAATAGCGCAATGGTTAGTGCAAAGCAGGCAAATAAAATAATAGGGATAGCCCATAAACCGCCTTTTTCTAAGTGTTCAAGCGGACTTTCTTGTTGGGCTTGGCTAGTCACTAAGTGCGTTAAACTAGGATCAAAAGTAAGTAATGTAGAGCCTACACCGTTTTGCTTTAAAGTATTATCGAGTGGGTTATCGTCACTTGTTGATTGTACTAACGCTACCTTTAATGCATTAGATTCATCATCCAAATTTAATAAACCCATAAGTTTAGGTGTTTGCGTACTAAACCATGCAACAGGCCCTACTTGAAGGGTACTAGCTTGGCTTAATTCGCCATTACTTAGCACAACCGATTGTTTTTTAAACTGTGGATAAAGTGCCTGTTCTTGATTATTAATTTGCGATATAACGCGGCTTAATAACTCGTTTTGGTTATTAGTCGACTCGTTACTGCTAGCACTATTGCTGGTATTTTGGCGCACAAAACGGCTAAGTAAGTTTAATTGATATTGCTGTTGTTGTTGCCAAGTGTCTAATCGGGTTTGTAACTGATCAAGGCTTAATGTGTTTTCGTCAGCTAGGCGGCGATTAACGGCTGCTTGTTCGCGCAATTTACTGAGCGATTGCTGCTTGGTAAAAATTTGCTTTGCAAGAGTAGCTTGCTCTTTTGAAATACTATTTTGAGTTTTATTTAGAGTGCGTTGCGCTGTTTTAATATCACTTAAAATACTTTGTTTAGCATCATCACTGCTGGCTGCAAAAGAAATGTTTGCGCTAAAAAGTAAAACCGTGGCGCTAAATACTGCAATTATGCTGTTAGTAGCCATTATTTAGCCCCTTGCTGGTTTTTATTTACATAACTTAATATTGGGAGTGTTACCCAATCAGCAGCGCGCTTTTTTTGCTGTACAGCAATACCCAGTGCAACTTGTTCAGCATTAATGCTTGGGTCAAATTCCCACTGCCAACCTAAGTCACTTGGAAAACCAATACCTACATAACTTAAATCTTCGCTTACAAACCATGCTTGAGCTGCACCTAAGTAAAGCTGCTTTACCCATACTTCTTGCCCATCAGGATGCTTAATAGCCATTTCGTGAATAGAAATACGTTGTTGAAAATCATTAAGTAGAGTCAGCATTTTTAGCGCTGTTTGTAATTTGTCAGTTGTACTGAGCTGTGAGTCGCTTAAATCACCGGTGTTTTTCCAACTACTTAAAAGTGGCGGGGGGAGTTGCACTTGTAATGAAAGTAATTGCTGAGAAATACGCGCTAGTTGATCATTTAATTGCTGTTGATCATTTTCAAGCTCTGATTGCTTGGTAACAAGCTGTTCGCGTTTTTGGGCAAGCTCACTGGTGTTTTTTTTTCTACGCTGATTAAGCTCGCTAAGTTGCTGCTGCTCAGCATTTAGAAGCGTTAAGGTTTGCTCCATGCTGCTTTTTTGTTCAAGCCAATGAGTATTTAATTCTGTGTTTTGATTTTCTATTTGTAGCCATTTATTAACGAGTTGTTCTAGCTCACTAACAGTGTCGGCTTTTACTGCCATAGTGCTACAAAGCGCGATAACTACGCTAATTGGTTTAATTAAGCTTCGCATTACTTAACAACAATCCTGAAAGTTACTACAAGCAATTACAAGGACGTAATTACTGTTAATTTTTGAGTGTGTATACAATATAGGAATTTACATAACAATGCAATTGATAACAGTTATCGTTTACATTGCGTTGTTTGAGTGGTAGGATTTCGCCGAAATTAAATATGTTCCTTAAATTAACAATAGTTAAGTGCTTAATAAAAACTACGGAGTAACCATGAGTAAGCCATCGAATAAAGGAAATGCCTACATAAAGCCAATTGCAGCGGTTGTTACGGCAACGCTTTCAACTTGGGCAAGTGCACAGGATGTTCAAGAACTATCGGTAACTAAAGCAGAAACTAAAACTGAGTCTAGCTATGTTGTTGAAAAATCAACGTCTCATAAATACACTCAACCGCTACTCGATACAGCTAAAACTGTAACGGTAATTAACCAAGCGGTAATGAAAGATAGAAACGTAGATAGCTTACGTGATGCTTTACGCAATGTGTCTGGTATTTCTTTAGCTGCAGGTGAGGGTGGCTCACCTACTGGCGATAGCATGTCGATTCGTGGTTTTAGTGCAACAAATGATATTTTTGTAGATGGTATTCGTGATGTTGCAGGTTACACACGTGATATTTACAACATTGAAGCCGTTGAAGTTGCAAAAGGCCCAGGCTCAGCAGTTTCTGGTCGTGGCGCAACAGGTGGTAGTGTTAATTTAGAAAGTAAAAAGGCGAAGTTAGACAGCTTTAACGACGTTTCGCTACGTTTAGGCACAGAAAACGATTACCGTGGTCGTTTTGATACTAACATTCAGGTAAACGACACAAGCGCACTACGTATAAACCTTCTTACTGATAAAGGTGATGTTGCAGGTCGTGACCATATTGAAAACGAAACAAATGCTGTTGCGTTTGCATTTGCAACAGGGCTTGGTACAAACAGCCGTTTTGATTTAAACCTAGAGTATCAACGCCAAGATAATTTACCAGATTACGGCATTCCGTGGGTTTACAGCGATACGCCTGTAGCTGAACTTGCAGATAGCGCGCGCTCACCTTCTCCTGTCGACTTTGATAACTTTTACGGTAATATTTACCGTGATTACGAAGATATTGAAGCTTACTCAACAACAGCTCGTTATGAGTATGATTTTTCTCAAAATACTACGTTACGTGTGCAAGGTCGTTTAGGTAAAGTTAAGCGTGAATCAGTAACAACTGCACCGCGTTATTTCTCGGTTACAACAGACACTGACATTACCTTTGCGGATGAAAAAACACGTGATACAGAAAATTCACTTGCTGCACTTCAAGTTGATTTAATTGGTAACTATGAATTTGCTGGCTTTACTCACGACGTAGTAGTGGGTGTTGAACTTGCAAATGAAACGTTTACACGCCATAACTTTGTTGCAACTACGCCTGATAACCTAATTGAAGATGGAATACGTAACGACTTATACAACCCTGATGCAACAATTGCATTTACGGGTGTGTACGGCCGTGACGGTACAAGCATTGAAGCTAAAGCTAAAAACCAAGCTATTTATGCATTTGATACAGTGACGCTTAACAAGCAATGGGAAGTTACAGGTGGAATTCGCTTTGATAGCTTCACTACGGATTATCACAACGATTACAATGATCCAAGCGCTTTAATTTCTACAAGTGACGATTTATTTAGCTGGAATGCAGCTGTAGTTTATAAACCTACAGAAAATGGCAGTGTATATTTTGGCGCAGGTAATTCATTCAATCCATCAGCGGAAAGCCTAACGGTATCTACGCGTTCAAATGCAGCTGATTTAGACGCAGAAGAAAGTCGCAGTTATGAATTAGGAACTAAATGGAGCCTAATGGATGGCCGCCTGCAAACTAATGCTGCACTTTTCCGTACTGAAAAAACCAATGCCCGTACTGATGACCCATTTGCAGATAGCTCAAGTGACGAAATACTCGGTGGTGAGCAGCGCGTTCAAGGTTTAGAGCTTTCAGCAACGGGCCTAATTACTAAAGAGTGGACTGTAATTGCTTCATACACTTACCAAGATAGCGAAGTAACTGAAGCATTAGGCGACGACGTAACTCAAATTGGTAACGAGCTTGCACGTACGCCTAAAAATAGCGCGAGTGTTTGGACTACGTACGATATGTCGGATAAATTATCGTTTGGTTTAGGTGCGCAATATGTAGGTGAGCGTTACAACGGAACTACGTCAACACGCTCTCGTGCGCCAGGTTATACTATTTTTGACCTGATGGTTGCGTATGACATATCAAAAGATTTGAGTCTGCAGTTTAATGGTGAAAACCTAGGTGATAAAGATTACGTTGATCAGTTAGGTGGTGGACACTTTGTACCAGGTGATGGTCGTAAGTTTAGCTTAACAGCGAGCTACTCTTTCTAAGAGTAAAATAAGTACGGCATAAAAGGGCAGAGTTAACTCTGCCCTTAATTATTTGATGAAAATGTGAGAGGGCGCACATGCTAGTTAAAATTCCAGAGCTACTAACGAAAGAAGAAGTGGCGTATTGTCATGAGGTTTTGCTTAAAGCGCAGTGGGCCGATGGCAGTATTACCGCAGGGCATCAATCAACCAAAGCAAAAAATAACTTACAGCTACCTGAAAATAGCCCTGAATGCCAAGAGCTTGGCGACATTATTATGGCAGCACTTGCGCGTAGTAATTTGTTTATGTCGGCAGCGCTCCCCGCAAAAATTTTTCCTCCGCTTTTTAACTGTTATCAAGGTGGGCAATCGTTTGGTGTGCATGTAGATAATGCGATTAGACAAGTGCCGGGTACGCCAGTAAAAATTCGTACAGATGTATCAATGACGTTATTTATTAATGACCCCGAAGACTATGAGGGCGGTGAACTTGTTATTGAAGACACTTATGGCTCACATAGCGTAAAGCTGCCAGCAGGCAGTATGGTGTTGTACCCTTCAACGAGCTTACATCGTGTAATGCCAGTAACGAGTGGGCGCAGATTAGCCTCATTCTTTTGGTTACAGAGCATGGTAAACAGCGACGAAAAACGTGGTTTATTGTTTGATTTAGATATGTCGATTCAAAGTTTGCGCAGCAAAGTAGAAGACAGCCCTGAGATTATTCAGTTAACGGGTGTTTATCATAATTTGCTAAGACAGTGGGCGCAGACATAACGAAGAAATTTGTTAGATGTTAGATGTTAGTAATTAAAAGCTGCGCTTTTCGCGAGAGCAAGCTCTTCGCCTACAACACAGCTATAAAATTGAACTCGGTATTTAAAGTACTCTGTAGGCGCGGTTTTATACCGCGCACTTACTTTAAGTTTGAAGCTTGCTTTACTTAACCCTTATAACCGTTAGGGTTATTTGACTGCCAACGCCATGTATCTTGCATCATTTCATCAATACCGCGCACTGCTTCCCAGCCAAGTTCATTAAGTGCTTTTTCTGGCGCTGCATAACATGCTGCAATATCACCAGGGCGACGAGGTGAAACCTGATAGGGTACAGCTTGATCGCTTGCTTTAATAAATGCATTAACCATTTGTAGTACAGAGTAACCATTACCAGTACCTAGGTTATAAACTAATGCACCCGTGCTGCTGGCAATTTTATCAAGCGCTTTTAAATGACCCATTGCTAAATCGACTACATGTATATAATCGCGCACACCAGTACCATCAACAGTGTCGTAATCATCACCAAATACAGCGAGTTGCTTTAATTTACCTACCGCTACTTGTGCGATAAACGGTAAAAGGTTGTTCGGGATACCGTTAGGATCTTCACCAATCAAGCCCGATTCATGTGCACCTACTGGGTTAAAGTAACGCAAAATAGCAAACGCAAAGCGCTCATCTGATTTAGCGATATCTTGTAGCATCATTTCAACCATTAGTTTAGATGTGCCGTACGGGTTAGTAGTACCGCCTACAGGGAAGTCTTCTTTAATTGGTAAGCTTGCAGGGTCGCCGTATACCGTGGCTGACGAGCTAAATACTAATTTAAATACACCTGCGTCGCGCATTGCATCAACAAGCGTAAGCGTACCTTGTACATTGTTTTGATAGTACTCAATGGGCTTTGCAACCGACTCGCCCACTGATTTTAAGCCCGCAAAATGTATAACACTATCAACCGTGTGTTTCGCAAATACTGAATCTAAAAAGAATTTATCGAGAATATCGCCTTGGTAAAAAGTGGCCTCTTTGCCTGTAATATTCTTTACGCGCGCAAGTGATTCTTGAGAAGAATTACTTAAGTTATCAATAACAACAACATCGTTACCTTGCTGTAAAAGTTCTAAAACAGTGTGCGAGCCAATATAGCCAGCGCCACCGGTTACTAAAATAGTCATGAAAGCTCCGTGGGTACCTTTTATCAATTAAGTTAATTTCACCATAAATAGAGGTGATTTACATGCTTTATCTGTAATTTCTATAGTTTAAATAACATCTTTTTTTAATAACGGTAAATTAAGTACTTTTGATTACATTTTACTCAGTACAAGTAACACTTTATACGTAAGATTAAGTTATAGTTAATAAACAAGTGCTAAAATGAGTCTAGTAATAGCTAATGCTAGGTTTACTCCAATCTACACTTTTGTGATTGGTCTACCTCTTTGGAGAAAGATATGAATTTAGTTAAAAAAATAGCAACAACAATGTGTATCGCATTACCTGCGCTTGCCCATGCTGGTGAGTCTGTTGTTAAATGGCATGACTTTAATGATTATCGTGATGTGCGAGCGTCAAACCAAACAAAGAGCTCATATCACAAAAGTGTGGCAGCAAGTTTCGAAAAGCATATGGCTAAACTAGCCGAGCAATTGCCAAAAGATTATAAATTAAACGTAGAGTTTACAGATTTAGATTTAGCAGGTGATGTGCGTTATGGCGGTATGGACGAAATTCGTGTAGTAAAACCAATTTATTTTCCACGCATTAAGCTAAATTATTCGTTAACCGATAACGACGGTACAGTGCTAAGTAAAGATACTGATGTGGAGCTTAAAGATATGGGCTTTATGGATAAAATTAAAATGGGCCGCGACGAATCATTTTATTACGAAAAACGCTTACTAACAGAGTGGTTTGGTGAACAAATATTACCAAGTTTAGATTAACTGAAAATAAAAATGCCGCTAAATAGCGGCATTTTTATTTTTAAGCTTTACTTAAAAGTAGCTAACAACGTGAGTATTTGTTGTAACTTAATAACGGTTGTTTTCAGTTTTTCTTCTTCAAAACCATCGTTAGATAAGCTTTCAACATCAGCAGCTACGTCAAGTACGTAAGGCTTAAAACGTTTAGCTTCAAAGCTAAAGCCTGAATCGGCAGTAAATAAGGCTTTAAACTTACCGTGACCTTGCTGTTGAAGCTCGTCGAGTTTTTTGTCAGCATCAAGTGCCTGACGGTAAACAATTTTTAAGTTGGCATTGAGTTGTTCAATAATAGAATCCATGGTTTTCCTAAAGCTTTGCACTGCATTGCCGACATAATACTTGGATTACATTTAAAAGTCAGGTTTGTTATATGAATATATCAGGCACAAGTTTACCCGCTGTTTCTGGCTCAGGCCAAGGCAGTGAGCTTTACAGCGCTGCTTTATCTAAAAAGCAGCAGTTAGCAGATGGCGCGGCGGCTCTTGCACTTATTGAAGGTGCTGCACAATCGTCAAGTGCGCAAACACTGGCTAAATCGGTAACAGCATCATTGGGTAACAACGTAAATATATACGTTTAAATGCTGTTTTAAATTAGCTTAAGATCGATAGGTGTTTTGCTTTTTTGACCACCGATTTCTCTTACTAATTTAGGCACTAAAAATCCAGGCAGAGCTTTTAATAGCTCTGCCATTATTTCAATTGCTTGCGCTTCATTAATATCAAAGTGGCTCGCCCCTTCAACTTTATCTAGCAAATACAAATAATACGGCAATACGTCTGCGTCAAATAACGCTTCGCTTAAATTTATTTGCGCATCGAGCGTATCGTTCACATCTTTTAAAATTACAGCTTGGTTTAAAAGCGTTACGTTTGCTTGTTTAAGCTTTTGCATAGCTGCTTTAAAATCAGCGTCTATTTCGTTGGCGTGGTTTATGTGATTAATAAAAATAATTTTTAATGGCGATTTTGCTAATCGTTCACATAACTCATCGGTAACTCGCGCCGGTATAACTACTGGCAAGCGGCTATGAATTCGCATTCGTTTTATTTGTGGTAATTGCTCAAGCTCATCCAAAAACCAGCTTATTGCATCGTCTTTGGCCATCAGTGGATCGCCACCACTTAAAATCACTTCGTTTATATTGCTATCTGATTTTATATAGCTCAGTGTTTCTAGCAGACTTTTTTTATTGAGTTGGTTTTCTTGATACGGAAAATGCCTTCTAAAGCAGTAACGACAATTTACAGCACAGCCGGTTTTAAACATCACCAAAACACGCGATTTGTACTTATGTAAAAGGCCTGGTTGGTCGTTATCTTGCTCAAGTAGGGGATCTTTATTAAAACCCGATTTAGTCAAAAATTCTTGATGGCGTGGCATAACTTGTAGCAAAAGAGGATCGTTTGGATCGCCTTTGCGTATTTTTTTTATAAAAGGGATAGGCACGCGTACCGGAAATAAACTACGGGCTTTTAGGTCGTTTTCATGGACTTGGCTCGATAAACCGACCATTTCAAGCAAGGTTTTTGGGCAGGTAACTACATTTGCTAATTCTTTTTGCCAGTTTTTATGCAAATTTGCTTCATTTCTTTGTATCATTGGCATGTAGATTACTCGAAAAAATATAAATAGAGGAAACGATGGCGAATTATAGCACCAACGAGTTCAAGGGCGGCCTAAAAATTATGATGGACGGCGAGCCTTGCAGTATCTTAGAAAATGAAATGGTAAAACCTGGTAAAGGTCAGGCGTTTAACCGTGTTCGTATCCGTAAACTTATCTCTGGTAAGGTGCTTGAAAAAACCTTTAAATCGGGTGAATCAGTTGAAGGTGCTGATGTAATGGATACTGATTTAGCGTATCTATACACAGACGGCGAATTTTGGCATTTCATGAACAATGAAACATTTGAGCAAATTGCTGCTGACGAAAAAGCACTAGGCGATTCAGTAAAATGGTTAGTTGAAAATGATTTATGCACAATTACATTATGGAACGGCAGCCCTATTGCTGTTACACCACCTAACTTTGTTGAGCTTGAGATCACTGAAACAGATCCAGGCCTTAAAGGCGATACAGCGGGTACTGGTGGTAAACCAGCAACGCTTAGCACAGGCGCTGTGGTACGAGTTCCATTATTCGTACAAATTGGCGAAGTAATTAAAGTAGACACTCGTAACGGTGAATACGTAAGCCGTGTTAAGTAAGCTTTAACATTGTTTATAAAATCCCAGCTTACGCTGGGATTTTTTTTGGAGAAAATATGTCAGCAGATCTTTGGGCCCCAAGCGCAAGCATTGAAACACTAAAACAACGCGCATCGATATTACGTCGCATCCGTGAATTTTTTTATGTACGTGATGTTTTAGAAGTAGAAACGCCAAGCTTAAGTGCTGCCAGTGTAACCGATGTGCACTTAGCTAGTTTTAATACCAAATTTGTAGGTCCAGGGCATGCTGGTGGGCTTCCTCTGTTTTTACAAACATCTCCAGAGTTTGCCATGAAACGCTTGTTAGCAGCAGGCTCAGGCGCTATTTTTCAGCTTTGTAAAGCATTTAGAAATGAAGAAGCGGGTAGCCATCATAATCCTGAATTTACTATGCTGGAATGGTATCGCCCAGGCTTTGATGAATTTACACTTATGGATGAAATGGATGAGTTAATGCAACTTGTTTTAGGTGTCGAGCCTGCAACTAGACTTACTTATCAGCAAGCGTTTGAACAAGTACTCGGCCTCGATCCTTTAACAGCAAGCATAGAGCAATTAAAGCAACTAGCGTGTAAGCAGGGGTTTGCTGATATAGCCAAAAATGAAACGCATAAAGATACTTTACTGCAATTATTATTTTGTATGAAAGTGGAGCCAACAATAGGACAAGAAAAACCGTGTTTTGTTTATCATTTTCCAGCTTCTCAAGCGGCCCTTGCACAAATTTGTGAACATGATGCACGCGTAGCAGGGCGCTTTGAGCTTTATTACAAAAATATGGAATTGGCTAACGGCTTTAACGAATTAACAAATGCTAGTGAGCAAGCTAAACGATTTAATGATGATAACACATACCGCGCTAACAACGGTTTAAAGCAAGTACCAATGGACACGCGTTTAATTAAAGCGCTGGAGCATGGATTACCACAATGCGCAGGGGTTGCTTTGGGGATTGATAGGTTGGTAATGCTCGCAACAAATAAAGAGAAAATTAAAGACGTAATAGCGTTTGATGTTCAAAGAGCGTGATGCTTAGCCTGTAGGCGTAGGTAGAATATTTGTAGGTGCGAATTTATTTCGCGCTCGTGTAATTTAACTTTATAAAAAAGCGAGGTATAAAACCTCACCTACAATAAACATCAAACCCAACAACATACGCTAAACCTGTAGGTGCGAATTTATTTCGCGCTCGTGTAATTTAACTTTATAAATAAGCGAGGTATAAAACCTCACCTACAATAAACATCAAACCCAACAATATACGCTAAATCTGTATGTGCGAATTTATTTCGCGCTCGTATAATTTAACTTTATAAAAAGCGAGGTATAAAACCTCACCTACAAATAAAAACACCGCGTTTAATTTAAACGCGGTGTTTTTATTTGCTTGCTGTAGCTTTCATTTGAAAGCCAACGGCTGTGCTTTACAGATTAAGCGTAAACGTAACACCTGCTACACGAGGCTCACCTAATTGTGTATAGGTATGCGTTGCGTAACCATCTTGTGGGTCATTACCAAACTCAAAACCACGTGTAGGGACTGTTTCGTCAAACACATTACGAGCCCATGCGCGAACTGCCCACATGTCAGCTTCGTAGCCAAAGCTTAAGTTAACTAAGTTGCTGCTTGGTGCCTGTGAGTTATGACTATCTGAGAAGTAGTAGTCGTCCTTACCTTCAACACCAATCATACCGTAAAGCTCACTTGTAAAGTTATAGCGAGCAGTAAACGCATACTGGTATTTAGGTGACTGTGCTTGCTCACGACCGTCTTGGTTTAAGCCAGACTGCGTTACAAAGTCATCTATTTCAGTGTTTAAGTAACCAGCACTACCCGTTAAAAATAGATTATCAGTTAGTTGGTAACTACCTTCAACTTCTAATCCGTAGTTGCTACCAGAACTTGCGTTATCAACATAACCGGTAAATTGCTGACCTTCTACTTGCCATGCTTTTAACTGAATATCGTCGCGGTGCATGTAAAATGCAGCTAAGCGAAGCGTAAATTTGTCATCAAGCGATGAGCCTTTAACACCAAATTCGCCACTCCATAAATATTCAGGGTCGAAACTGGTGTGTTGCTGGAAAAAATCAGCGCTTAGGTTTAAGCCTTCATCTTTGGCTTTAGCAAGCGCTTCTGAGTTAATACCGCCAGCTTTGTAGCCACGCGTAATGCTGGTGTAGATCATAGTGCGATCAATCACTTGATATTCAAGTGCTATTTTACCGCCAACCATTACGTTGTCAGTGTCTTGTATAAAGCCATTACTATCGGTGTAGTCGCCTTGGTATTGCTCTACACGTAAACCTGTAATTAATGTTGTTTTAGGGCCAATTGGAGTCGCTACTTGACCATATACTGCAACGTTACTCGTTTCGTAAGTTGAAGAAAACGGGCTTGCTAACCATGTGTATTGGCGCTCTAAATCAACGTCACGGTTTTGGTAATAAATACCCGCAACCCAGTTACCTGTTTTAGAATTAAACTGTAAATCTACAGATTGATCATCGCGATCGCGGCTATAGAGATCGGTTGAGCTGTATCCATCTGGATGTAAGCCCGCAGCACATAGCTGTGGCTCGCTTGAGTCATTACAACCCCAGTCTTCATCAAAACTATAAAGCAGCTCGGTATCAATAGCCGATAGGTTTAGATTTACATCAAAAGCGTCAAAACCCGTGTAAGTATTATTAATACCTATAGCGTAGCTTTCTTGAGTATCTTGGCCTGGTTCATCGGCAACACTATTGCGGCTGTTATCAAGCGTAAACGCATCGTAACCATTGTTTATATCAATATAGTGAAGATTTAACTCAGTATTTAAATGCTTTGTAAGCTGACTGTTTATTTTAAAGCGGGCTACTTGTTCGTCTTGATTTTGAGTTTCGTCATTTAAGTACAAGTTATCTACGTAACCGTCTGACTTTCTGCGAAAGTAGCTAACGCGTGCGCTAGTGTCATCTGTTAAGCCTGTGCTTGCTGCAATACCAGCTTCGCGGGTGTTGTAAGTACCAGCACCTACTTGTAATTTTAAACTTGGATCGCTCGTGGCTTTAGCTGAACCCATTTGGATCATACCGGCCATACCGTCTGCGCCAAAGCGTGTACCTTGTGGGCCACGATAAATTTCTACTTGGTCTATATCAAATAATAATGAGCTGCCACCAAGACCAGAATAGTTAATACCATCAATAACTAAGCCTACAGATGGATTAATAGGGTCTACAAATTGTGAGCGAAGTCCCACGCCACGAATTTGGATGTAACGACCACGCGACGCACCAGATGCAAAATTTACATTGGCGGTACTGCCTAACATTTCGTCTAAGTAACTTGCACCACGTTGATTAATTTCATCTTCGCTGAATAAGCTCGCACTCGCGCTTAAAGTTTGAATGCTTTCGCGCTGAAAATCGCCGGTTACAACAATTCTTTCTAGGTCGCTATCATCAGCGTTAGCTGCAATTGGTGCACCAAGCAGCGGTAAAAGTGCGGCAGTAATTAAAGACAAACGTAAGTTCATTGGGTTACTTAACTCCATTTTAGGGACTCGTATGGTAGCAATTATTTAAACACATGTGCTATAAACGCGGCAATTATACGTTAAATAATCAGGATTACTAATATGACCTTTAAAGTTGACTTCAAAGTACGTGATTACGAATGTGACTTACAAGGCATCGTAAATAACAGTGTTTATTTTAATTATTTAGAGCATGCTCGCCATGAATTCTTGTACGTACACGGTATTGATTTTGCTCAATTAGCGAAAGATAAAATTAACCTAGTCGTGATGCGCAGCGAAATGGACTATAAACATTCACTACTACCAGGTGATGAATTTTATGTGGCTGTGGAACCGCAGCGTATTAGTCGTTTAAAATTTGCGTTTAAGCAAACGGTTATACGTAAAAGCGATGAAAAAGTAATGCTCAATGCAATGGTTATAGGAACGTCTGTTAATGAAAAAGGTAGACCGTTTTTACCAGAGCAAATAGATAACGTATTTAAAACTACAACTTAGTACTTAATCGCATAACTTTTGAACTATCATAGAACAAAAATTTACATTTAAAACATGCATTTTTAACGGATAAAGGGCATAAATATTGTTACAATTACATTAATTAGACAATTAGTTAGTAGTAGCATGAAATTAGCAGCAATACCGATGCTTATAGTCGGTTTATGTGTTGGTTGCGCATCAACAGGGACGGTTACCAGTGAGCAGCTTAAATACACCCAATGGCAATTATCACGTGTTGATGGTTTAGCAATTCCACCTTCGTTTAATGCATCAATGAGCTTTATTGAAGCACTGCAAGTAAACGGTTTTGCTGGCTGTAACAAATTTTTTGGTGAAGGCTCGCTTGAAGAAAGTAACCTTACCGTAAGTAAATTAGGAATGACGCGCAAGTCGTGCGGCGAAGACCTTGATGAGTTTGAGCAGCAGTTATTACAAGCCTTAAAGCAAGGTGCTGAGCTTAAAATGCAAGACCAGCAATTAGTCATGCAAGGCGAGCAAACATTTGTGTTTATCCCTAAATAATTTTAAGTTTTTGAAAAACAGCCCCTTGCGGGCTGTTTTTAACTGACGTACACTCAGCGCAGATTTGATGGATAACACCTTCAAATTAACGAACAGAATTTATATATCAATACTTGTCGGAGTGCCAAAGCTAAGTAATTAGTTTTTGGCTGAGATCGCGAAAGCGGGATCCGTGAACCTGATCAGGTTAATACCTGCGTAGGGAACAAGCTGCCTAAAATGGGACGCTTGTGCGTCTTTTTTTATGCGCACAATAAAGTGATTTTGTTTATTTTAGGCTGCAAAGTAGCATGTACGCTACTTTACGATCTTTCTCTATTCCTCGGAATATCTGACAAGACAACCCTTAAGCAATGAGGCAAGTCATGTCAAATACTACAAATAAAGCGTCACGCCGAGAAACTCGTGCTGCCGCGTCTGAATATATTTATAACTTAACGGGTCAACCGTTTCCAAATTCTCATAAAGTATACGTTGAAGGCACTCAACCTGGTGTGCGCGTTGGTATGCGTGAAATCACATTAAGTGATACGTTTATTGGCGGTACAGATGAAAACCCTGTTTATGAGTCAAACGATCCGCTTCGTGTTTACGATACGTCGGGCCCGTATACCGATCCTAATTTTGAACTTGATGTACGCAAAGGCTTACCAAAATTTCGTGAACAATGGATTGAAAGCCGTGGCGACACCGAGGTTTTAGAATCAGTGACGTCGCAGTTCTCGCAGCAACGCATGGCAGATGAAGGGTTAGATCATATTCGCTTTGATCACCTTCCAAAAATTCGCCGTGGTGTCGCTGGTAAAAACGTAACGCAAATGCACTACGCACGCCAAGGGATTATTACTCCTGAAATGGAATACGTAGCCGTTCGCGAAAATATGGGACGTGCAGAAATTCGTAAAAAATTATTAGCAGCGCAGCATAAAGGCGAGTCGTTTGGCGCGAGTATTCCTGAATTTATTACCCCAGAATTTGTACGCGATGAAATAGCCCGTGGTCGCGCTATTTTACCAAATAATATAAACCATCCAGAAACAGAACCTATGATTGTAGGCCGTAACTTTTTAGTAAAAGTTAACGCCAACATTGGTAACTCATCAGTAAGCTCATCGATTGAAGAAGAAGTAGAAAAAATGGTGTGGTCTACCCGCTGGGGCGCAGACACCGTGATGGACTTATCAACGGGACGTTACATTCACGAAACGCGTGAATGGGTTGTACGTAACTCGCCTGTACCTATTGGCACAGTACCGATTTATCAAGCGCTTGAAAAAGTAAATGGTGTGGCTGAGGATTTAACGTGGGAGATTTTCCGCGATACGCTTATTGAACAAGCCGAGCAGGGTGTTGATTACTTTACTATTCATGCCGGTGTACTGCTTCGTTACGTACCAATGACGGCTAAACGTGTAACCGGTATTGTGTCGCGCGGTGGCTCAATTATGGCTAAGTGGTGTTTAGCGCATCATAAAGAAAACTTTTTATACACGCACTTTGAAGACATTTGTGAAATTTTAAAACAATACGATGTGTGTTTTTCACTCGGTGATGGCCTTCGCCCAGGCTCGATTGCTGATGCCAACGATGAAGCGCAGTTTAGTGAGCTGCGCACATTAGGTGAACTGACTAAAATTGCGTGGAAGCACGACGTACAAGTATTTATTGAAGGCCCAGGGCATGTGCCAATGCACATGATTAAAGCCAATATGGATGAGCAATTAAAGCATTGCGACGAAGCGCCTTTTTATACATTAGGCCCGTTAACGACCGATATTGCACCAGGGTACGACCATATCACCTCAGGTATTGGGGCGGCCCAAATAGCATGGTACGGCTGTGCAATGCTTTGTTATGTAACACCTAAAGAGCATTTAGGTCTGCCAAATAAAGAAGATGTTAAAGAAGGCTTAATTACCTACAAAATAGCTGCACATGCCGCCGATTTAGCAAAAGGTCACCCAGGCGCGCAAGAGCGTGATAATGCCTTATCAAAAGCACGTTTTGAGTTTAGATGGCATGATCAATTTAATATTGGTTTAGATCCAGAGCGTGCTCGCGAGTATCACGACGAAACCCTGCCGCAAGAGTCAGGCAAAGTGGCTCACTTTTGCTCTATGTGTGGTCCTAAATTTTGCTCTATGAAAATTAGCCAAGAAGTACGCGATTACGCTAAAGATTTAGAAACACGTGGTATTGATCCTAATAACGCTGGCGACGCTATTGAAATAAAAATGGTTGATGTAGAAGCCGAAATGAAAGCTAAGTCAGCTGAGTTTAAGCAAACAGGCTCAGAGATTTACCACAAAGCGGTATAGCAAGAATTTAGATGCAGATGTAGGTGAGGTTTTATACCTCGCTTCTTTAAATATTGGAGAAGTGCGAGTGAATTTGCACCTACTAATAACTGCTTTGGAGGTTTTATGTTTTATAACATTGCTGTGGTGGGTTTTGGTTTAGCAGGGCGCTTAGCTGCCCTTGAGTTAAGTAAGTTGCATCATGTAACGGTGTTTGAAGCAGACGATGAGCAAACCCCAAATAGCGCAGGTAAAGTGGCTGCAGCAATGCTGGCACCGCTGGCTGAGTCGGTGTTATGCGAGGCTGATTTAGCTTTAATGGGGCTTGATTCAATGAAGCGCTGGCCCAGCATTATTGCAGAACTTGAAAGTGAGGTTTTTTTTCAGCAGCAAGGCACTTTGGTCATTGCGCACCAGCAGGACAAAGGCGATTTACAAAGCTTTGCACAGCGTATAAAACCGCTAGCTGATCACACTGCCGAGCATATAAATGCTCAACAAATTACAATGCTTGAACCTGAACTTGCAGGGCGTTTTAACCAAGGTCTATTTTTACCCTGCGAGGGGCAAATAGATAACCAAGCATTTTATAAAGCCAGCTTTGCACAGCTCAACAAACGCAAAGTAAAGTTTGTATTTAATCAGCGCGTAACCATTGGCGACAACAAAATAAACAATCGACCCTTCGATTACATTATTGATTGCCGTGGGCTTGGTGCTAAAAATACTCAAGATGATAAACCGCTTAGAGGTGTGCGCGGCGAAGTAGCAAGGTTATACGCACCAGAGGTAAGTTTAATCAGGCCTGTGCGTTTAATGCACCCGCGTTACCCAATTTATATAGCGCCTAAACCTAACAGTGAATATGTAATTGGTGCGACTGAAATAGAGTCACAAGACAATGGTGCCGCAACCGTACGCTCAACTCTTGAATTACTTTCAGCGGCTTATACCGTACACAGCGGGTTTGCCGAAGCACGACTACTTAGTATTCAAACCGGATTACGCCCTGCATTTAGCGATAACCGCCCAGAAGTATCACAAGTTGGTAATGTAATTAGCATTAACGGTTTGTATCGACATGGTTATATGTTGGCGCCGGCATTAGTGGCGCAAGCAGTTTCACGAATAGAGTGAGAGTAGAATGAATATTACAATTAATGGCGAGCTACTTAATGTTAATAGTAAAGCACTCGTTGAGGTACTTCAAAGTTTTGGTGCAGTCGCGCCTTTTGCTGTGGCTGTTAATGGCGAATTTATTCCACAAAGTCGGCACAGTAACTATGTACTTAATGAAGGCGACAGTGTTGAGTTGCTGTCACCCATTCAAGGCGGATAAAGCTCATGCAAACTAAAGACTGTTTAACTATTTATGGAGAGCAAATAAAGAGTCGTTTATTAATAGGCTCTGCACTTTATCCGTCGCCCGACATTATGACCCAATCGATAGTCGCCTCTGGCGCTGAAATTGTAACCGTGTCGCTTAGGCGCCAACAAAGTGCAGCGGCAGGTGATGATTTTTGGCAGTTAATAAAAAATACCGGTTTAAAAATACTCCCTAATACTGCAGGGTGCCACAGTGTTAAAGAAGCGATAACGCTTGCAAAAATGTGCCGAGAGGTATTTGCCACCGACTGGATTAAGCTAGAGCTGATTGGCGATGATTACAATTTACAGCCTGACCCTTTTGCGCTACTTGAAGCCACAAAAATATTAATTAATGATGGCTTTAAAGTATTGCCTTATTGCACCGATGACTTAGTACTTTGCCAGCGCTTAAATGAGCTAGGGTGTGAGGTGCTTATGCCGTGGGGGGCGCCAATAGGCACCGGTAAAGGCTTGTTAAATAGCTATAATTTAAAAACTATTCGAGAGCGCTTACCCGATACCACATTAATAGTAGATGCCGGTTTAGGTTTGCCATCGCATGCCTGCCAAGCACTCGAAATGGGGTATGATGCGGTATTATTAAATTCAGCCATTGCAGGGGCGGGTTGCCCAATTACTATGAGCCGCGCATTTAAAGCCGCAGTTGAAGCAGGGCGCTTTGCATATCAAGCAAAAGCAATGCCTGAAAAAGACGTTGCAGCCCCATCAACCCCAACAATGGGTATGCCATTTTGGCATCAGCAGTAAGGAAAGAATATGAATAACGTAGTATGGACAATTGCCGGTTCTGATTCTGGCGGCGGTGCAGGTATTCAAGCAGATATAAAAGCAATGCAAAGTTTTGGTGTACATGGCTGCACGGCAATTACGGCGCTTACTGCACAAAATAGTTTAGGCGTAGAGGCTATTAATGCAGTGTCTACCGATATTATTGAATCGCAGTTACTAGCGCTTGAAAAAGATATGAAAGCCAAAGTGATAAAAATTGGCATGTTAGCCAATGTGCAGCAAATTCAGTTGATCAGCGAACATATAAGTCATTATAAAACTAAGTGGCCTGTGCCTCCCGTTATTGTATATGACCCTGTCGCTATTGCCTCAAGCGGTGACTTACTAACAGAAGAAGACACGGTAAGCGCAATAAAAGAATGTTTACTGCCGCTGGTGGATGTAATAACCCCAAACACCCACGAAACACAGTTATTAACCGGTGTGTATTTAATTGGCCCGGCTGCAATAAAAGAAGCGGCTAATAAGCTATTAAGCTGGGGCGCAAAAGCCGTTGTTATTAAAGGCGGACATTGGGATTACCCAAGTGGCTACTGCATTGATTATTGTATTGATAGTAATACGCAAAGTGGTGAAGAATATTGGTTAGGCAATCAAAAAATACAAACACCGCATAACCACGGCACCGGGTGTAGCATGGCTTCGGTAATTGCTGCGTGTTTAGCTAAAGACTACCCATTAAAAGATGCCTTTATTTTAGCTAAGGCATATATAAACCAAGGGCTAAAGCAGTCGGTACGCTACGGTGAGGGGATTGGGCCGGTTGCTCATACATCGTTCCCTACTAATTTAGCTGACTACCCACAAGTTATTGAGCCTGGTAGTTGGCTGGGTGATGAACTAGATTTTGATGTACCGCTTGATTTTAATATGGCGGCTGATTTTGCACCTTGTGAAAGTAAATCGCTGGGCTTATATGCGGTTGTTGATAGCACCGATTGGTTAGAAAAGTGCTTACAACAAGGCATTAAAACAGCGCAGTTACGCGTTAAAAATAAAACGCAAGACGAGCTTGATGCGCTCATTAAGCAAGCTGTTGAGCTGGGCAAGCAATACAACGCACAGGTATTTATAAACGATTACTGGCAGCTAGCTATTAAGCATGGTGCGTATGGTGTGCATTTAGGGCAAGAGGATTTAGAGATTGCTAATTTAGCGGCAATTAAAGACGCTGGGTTAAGGCTTGGGCTTTCTACTCATGGTTTTTATGAAATGCTGCGTGCGCATAATTATCGCCCTAGTTATATGGCATTTGGTGCTATTTACCCAACCACAACAAAAGACATGACAGGGCAAATACAAGGTCTTGAAAAGCTGATCAAATTTGTACCGCTTATGCAAAGCTATCCAACGGTAGCAATAGGCGGTATTGATTTAAGCCGTGCAAAGCAGGTAGCGAAAACTGGCGTGGGTAGTGTTGCCGTAGTGCGTGCGATTACCGAGGCTGATAATTACGTAGAGGCTATAAGTGCTCTGCAAGTAGCCATAAGTACTGCACATTAATACTAACAAGGTCAGTGAAAGTGAATGAGCTAAGCGATAAAGAAACCCTACGTTACAGTCGCCATTTATTGCTTGAAGAAGTTGGGCTTGAAGGGCAGTTAGCACTTAAATCCTCAACGGTTGCAGTTGTGGGTGCTGGCGGGCTAGGTAGCCCCGCGCTTTTATATTTAGCTGCGGCGGGCATTGGAACGCTTATTTTAATTGACGATGACGAAGTTGAGCTTTCAAACTTACAGCGCCAAGTGCTTTATAAAATAAACCACTTAGGGCAAAACAAGGTCGCTGCAGCGGGTAAAGTATTAGCGAGTCTTAATAATCAAATAGACATAGTAACGCATTGCCAAAAGTTAGATGAGAATAATGCAGCTAACATTTTAAAAGGTGCCGACATCGTACTTGATTGCTCTGATAACTTTAGCACTCGCTATTGCGTTAATCGTTATTGTATTGCTAATAAAACACCGTTAATTTCTGGTGCTGCATTGGCAACTAAAGGGCAGTTAATGGGCTTTGATTTTAGGCAAAGTGATAGCCCATGTTATGGCTGTGTTTTTCCACAAAGCGAAGCTACACCGGTTATAAATTGCAGTAACGCAGGAGTGATTAGCCCGCTACTTGGTGTAATAGGCTCTATGCAGGCGCAACTTACGCTCAACTTATTAATGGGGCATGCAGAGGGATGTGTATTTATAACGTTTGATGCGCTTACTTTAAAGCAGCAGCACTTTAAAGTGATTAAAGATTCAGAGTGTAAAGAGTGTGGTAAATAGGTTTTTGAGGGGCTTGTGCCTGTTATTACATGTGGCGTTAAAGAATTAAAAGCTGCGCTTTTCGCGTGAGCAAGCTTCACGCCTACAGTACATCAAAATTCTTACACCAAACTTGTAGATGCACAGCTTGCTGGCGTGACGAGCAAAGCTCGTAATTTCTATGCCAGATGTCTTCTCATTTACGGAGTTTTTCAAGTTAGTTGTCGCATCAAATTAAATTTTATGCCGCCCGCATTGCTTCTTTTTTCTCTGGATTTAA
>NZ_JADYXD010000049.1:0-2893 GCF_015864475.1 Pseudoalteromonas sp. SWXJZ10B | reverse complement strand
TAGCAAACTCGATGCCCGAGTGGTGGAATTGGTAGACACAAGGGATTTAAAATCCCTCGACTAACAAGTCGTGCCGGTTCAAGTCCGGCCTCGGGCACCATCTCTCTATTAAGCGCTCTGCTTAAAAAATATCCAATAAATCTTCTAATATCTATAAAATATCCAGTAAAAATCTTGATTTATCATTTTTATGTTTTCTATGATTTATATTATCTTGATATGCACTATTTTATGCATGGTCTACCCAATAATAGCGTTGTGTGATAGTTCATTAAGAGTTTGTATATCTATCGTATTAAAGATATATATGAGTAAGCATAATGTAATATTTCCAAACCCAATCCTATAGCGCCTCAAATAAACCAGCCATGCAATCCTTAGCGACACACAGTACTTTATGCTAATGAATACACTTTGAACTGAACTAAGCGTCATAGACTTATGATAACAACCAGTAAAGTAGGCCATTAGCTTTAAAAAATTCAAAACAGTAAAGCAATCTACACCTCGAGAGCAAATAACCTTGAAAGCAAAGTTCAAACACCTATGTGCTGGTAGCATAAAGTAATACCAATCTGCTTATATATGGGGTCTATTTAAGGTTAAGGAAATTACGCTAGATTTAGGCAAAAATTTTTGTATCTAGTGTTCTAAATAAAAATTTTTAACGACGTTATAGTGCAATTTAATTCGTTAAATTGCTCAGAGATTTATGCAGGTTGGTATAGTTGTCGAATTGGTTGCTAACACATGCTCATTGGAAGTTAAAAATCGCGGGTAAGAGTAAGTCTAGAGTTATGGTGAGAACTTCAAATAGGTAAACAATAAAGTGCTTATACATAATGCAGAGCTGTGGGCATTAAACATCTGTTTTTGTAGGTTGTCTTATCTAGGCTGATAATCAGATAATGTTTATACAGTTCTTATCGTCCGTAACAGCTTTTACTTATAAATGATCGAGTGCTATGTGTCAGGACTTTTTATTTTTAGAACTAAAAAAGCGAGCCGTAGCTCGCTGTTTATTGTTTATTTCCAGGCCTCGGGATCGACCTCTTTAGCAAGTTTAGGATGCTTACTTTTGTCAAAGGTGGGTATTAAGCCCTTTTTGCGTTGTTCGTTGTAATCTTTAGAGAGCCATACAACAACACCTGAAAGCATAAATAGCGCTATAACGTTTACAATGGCCATTAAACCCATTGATATATCTGCCAGCGTCCAAATTAAACCAAGCTCACCAACAGCACCAAACATCACCATAACTAAAACAACAAGTCTAAAGATAAACATACCTTTATTAGAGTTGTGCTCTAAAAACATTAAATTTGTTTCAGCGTAAGAGTAATTAGCCACAATAGAAGTAAAAGCAAAAAACAATATAGCAATGGCAATAAAGTAAGTACCCCAGTCGCCGACATGTTCTTGTAATGCTGCTTGTGTAAGTTCAATCCCCATAACACCAGATTCAGGTACTAATTGCTGCGATAGTAAAATAAGAGAAGCAGTTGCTGTACAAATAACAATAGTATCAATAAATACACCTAGCATTTGCACATAACCTTGTGATGCTGGATGAGGAGGGTAAGGTGTCGCAGTAGCTGCGGCATTAGCTGCACTACCCATACCAGCTTCGTTTGAGAATAAGCCACGCTTTATACCTTGGATCATAGCTTGTGTAACACCATAACCAATTGCACCTGCACCAGCTTGTTCAATACCAAAAGCACTTTTTATTATAAGTACAATTACATCAGGTAATGCAGTAAAGTTAATAGCGCATACATAAAGAGCCACTAACAAGTAAGCTAATGCCATAAATGGGACAACCATTTCAGCAAAACGAGAAATCGTTTTCAAACCACCAAAAATAATAATACCAGAGCCAATAACTAAGCAAATGCCTACTATATACTTAGGTACATCAAACGCTACTTCAAATGCTGCAGCAATAGAGTTTGACTGTACGGCGTTAAATACCAAACCAAAGGCTAAAATTAAGCATAACGAGAATAAAGTCCCCATCCAGCGTTTACCTAAACCGTTTTGCATATAATAAGCAGGGCCACCTCTAAAATTGCCATCAGCATCTTTTGTTTTATAAGCCTGAGCCAAAGTACTTTCAGCAAAGCTTGTAGCCATACCTATTAATGCAATAAGCCACATCCAAAAAATAGCACCTGGACCACCTAAATATAAAGCAACAGCAACACCAGCCATATTACCAGTACCGACACGAGCTGCTAATGAAGTACAAAAAGCCTGAAAGGATGAAATTTCGTTATCGGCACATTTACGAGAACCAAACATAACTTTGAACATATGCGGGAATTGCACAAACTGAATAAAGCCTAGTCGAAAAGTAAAGAAGAGGCCCGCTGCTATTAATAAGTAGACGAGAACTTGCCCCCATAGAAGGGCACTTATACTATTTATTATGTCTGTCATGGATACTGCCTAAATACATGAGTTAAAAAAAGTGACCGCAACTTATCACATCAGGGTAAAAGTGTTTAGTTTTAAAGTTCAAAAGCGGAGTTATCAACAGGTTTTTGTGGGTAACTTGTGCTTATCATGTGTGCTTGCTTGGGGCTTAATTTTAATTACTATTTTATGCAAATAACGCTTGCGTAAAATCCGCCGCTCCCTATAATGCGACCCCACTGAGACGGGAAACGCCAACGCATAGCGAGGCAGGAACAACTCAGAGAGTTAAGTAAAACTTCGGTTTTAAATTGTCGAAAGAAAGTTTAAAACTAAGTGTTGACTCGAAAAATAAAGGGTGTATCATTCGCATCCCTTGAGACGCTAAAGCGACTCAAAACGTTCTTTAACAATATAAAGCAATCATCTGTGTGGGCACTCGTACAGATTGAGTTCTAACAGCCAACCTACTTAG
>NZ_JADYXD010000048.1:0-3161 GCF_015864475.1 Pseudoalteromonas sp. SWXJZ10B | reverse complement strand
GCGGTACACGAGGCTCGAACTCGTGACCTCGACCTTGGCAAGGTCGCGCTCTACCAACTGAGCTAGTACCGCATTTTCACTTCTTCAGTTATTTTACGTTGGTGCGCGACGGGTCGCGTTCAACATTCTAGCAACTGAGCTAGTACCGCATTTATTGATGGTAATTCAATCACTCAAACACACTAACCCCGCGTGGGTTATCGTCTTGAGCGGGGCAGGATTCTACAATAATACAGTCTGTTTGCAAGTGTTTTTTACAAATTAAAGAAATTTTCTCTATAGACTTTTAATTCCATAATCGAATCTTTAATGTCATCCAAAGCAAGGTGTGAGCCTTTTTTGTTCACTTTTGCAAGCACTTCTGGTTTCCAGCGACGTGCTAATTCTTTAATAGTACTCACATCAAGATTTCTGTAATGAAAGAAGTCTTCAAGCTCGCGCATATATTTATTCATAAAGCGGCGGTCTTGACCAATTGAATTACCACACATTGGCGAAGTGCCTGCTGGTACCCACTGCTTTAAAAACGCTAAAGTTTGCTCTACAGCATAGGCTTCATCAAAGGTACTTGCTTTGCAGCGTGCTGTTAAACCCGACTTACCATGCTGAGTAGTACACCACTCGTCCATGCCATTTAGTAATTCATCACTTTGATGAATAGCTATAGTTGGCCCTTCGGCTAATATATTCAGGTCTGCGTCAGTGACAACCGTCGCAATTTCGAGTATTTTATCGGTCTCTGGTTCGAGTCCGGTCATTTCAAGATCGAGCCAAATTAAATTTGATTTATTAATAGTCATAATTACCTAAGCGGTGCTTTCCTTTAGATCCAACGCATTTCGATATATCATATTAGCATCAACCGTCGAGCTAAAGCTTTTTTTAGGAAAAGCGACATTTAACTAAGGTTATAGGCCTCCAGTGGCAAAACAAAAAAAATTAAGTAAAGGCCAATCGCGTCAGATCAAGGCCAATCACCAAAAGCGCATTAATAGCGCAGACTCAAGACCGGCTAAAAAAGGGGCGCAAGAATGGCAAACCGATAACTTAGGTCAGGTCGAGAGCGCAATTGTGATCAGTCGTTTTGGCCAACACGCCGATGTCGAAACTGAAAATGGCGATGTACTTCGCTGTAATATACGCCGTACTGTGTCTAATTTAGTATGTGGTGATGAAGTATTATTTCGCCGTGCCAAAGTAAGTGAGGGTGATTTAGCCGGTGTAATTGAAGCCACGCAAGAGCGTCGCTCGCAACTTACCCGCCCTGACTTTTACGACGGTGTTAAAGTTATTGCAGCCAACATTGACCAAATACTCATGGTATCGGCTGTATTACCCGAGTTTACACCCAGTATTATCGACCGTTATTTAATAGCCTGTGAAGATATGGGCATTGAGCCAATTTTAGTGCTCAATAAAACCGATTTAATTGACGAAGCAGGCCTTAACGAAATACAAAAAGTTCTCGATATCTATCGTAAACTTGATTACCAAGTACTCCTTGTTAGTAATATATCAGGCGATGGTATTGATAAATTAAAAGAAGTACTTGTTGATAAAAATAATATTTTTGTTGGCCAAAGTGGTGTGGGGAAATCAACCCTCGTTAATACTGTATTGCCTAACGCTGAAATATTAACTAAAGAAGTATCTGAAAACAGCGGCTTAGGCCAACACACAACAACTGTTTCGCGACTTCACCATTTACCAAGTGGCGGTAACCTAATCGACTCGCCAGGTATTCGTGAGTTTGGTTTATGGCATTTAGATGTTGAGCGTGTAACGTGGTGCTTTAAAGAGTTTAGAGAATTTATAGGCGGGTGCCGCTTTAGAGACTGTAAACATTTAAACGATCCGGGTTGCATCGTTAAAGAAGCAGTAGCCGATGGAAGAATTTCTCAATTGCGCTTTGACAGCTACCACCGAATTTTAGAAACAATGGCCGATGGCCGTGCAGGCGCCCGTGCGCCTCGCGTATAATTTAGGAAAAATACTGTGAGTTTAGACAAATTTAAAATCGCAATGCAGTACGCAATGCCAAAACATTTTATTTCACGCGTAGTCGGCAAATTAGCTGCCGCAAAAGCGGGTGCTTTAACAACGACTTTAATTAAACTATTTATTAAGCAATATAAAGTAGATATGAGCGAAGCCCAATACCCAGATCCGGCTCATTATAAAAGCTTTAATGAATTTTTTACTCGCCCTTTAAAAGACGGCATGCGCCCAATGGTAGAAGATAGCAATATCATCATTCATCCAGTGGATGGCGCAATCAGCCAGCTAGGCGATATTGTTGACGGACAGCTAATACAAGCTAAAGGCCACGATTACAGCTTACAAGCGCTACTAGGCGGCTCACAAGATGATACAACACCATTTTTAGGCGGTAAGTTTGCCACTATTTATTTAGCGCCTAAAGATTACCACCGTATTCATATGCCAATTGATGGCACACTAAGCAAAATGATTTACGTGCCAGGTGATTTATTTTCAGTAAACCCACTTACAGCGCAAAACGTGCCTAACTTGTTTGCACGTAACGAACGTGTGGTAGCAATTTTTGAAACTGAGATTGGTCCGCTTGCAATGGTACTTGTTGGCGCAACAATTGTAGCCAGCATAGAAACTATTTGGGCAGGCACTGTCACGCCACCAGCAGGTAGCGATGTATTTAGTTGGAAATACCCAACCACTGGCGATAACGCTATCACGCTTAAAAAGGGTGAAGAAATGGGTCGCTTTAAATTAGGCTCTACTGTGGTACTAGCATGGGGTGCTGATAAAGCTGAAATACTGGATGACCAACTACCAGAAGTGGTTACTCGCTTAGGTACTGCGTTTGCAAAAATTAACGATTAAAATAAATCGTTAATTAGAAATAAAAAAACCGCGTTTATTTAAACGCGGTTTTTTTATTTTTGTAGGCGTAAAGCCTACTTACGCGTAAAGCGCCGCTTTTAATATTTATAACTGATACTTTACTTACTTATTGGCTTCTCTAAAGCGCAGCGCCCTCTAAACCTCTTTGTGAATAAATCACTTAAAATCTTATTGCACTAAGAGAAGCAAAAGAGATGTAAACCCCCTGTGTCAGGATAGTTGTCGCCTCTAACTTTTAATAGAGGCAGATAAAATGAGACGTCGATTTACACCAGAAT
>NZ_JADYXD010000047.1:0-3367 GCF_015864475.1 Pseudoalteromonas sp. SWXJZ10B | reverse complement strand
TGCTCTTTAAAAATTTGGAAAAGCTGATAATAAAATTCTGATAGATACATTGTATTTATCAAGAGTTTTCAAAAGTAAAAAAAGAATGGTAGCAGTACCATTCAGTGCCATTTAGTTAACTCTTTGAGTTGATTGATTGGTATCTACTTTAGTATTCAATATTGACTTCTGGCGAAGTTAAACTGTCACAAAACAAAGACCCGTTTGGGTTGTATGGTTAAGTGACTAAGCGTACACGGTGGATGCCTTGGCAGTTGGAGGCGATGAAGGACGTATTAACTTGCGATAAGCTTAGTCAAGCTAGTAAAAAGCGCTTGAGACTAAGATTTCCGAATGGGGAAACCCACCTGCTTGCAGGTATCGTTAACTGAATACATAGGTTAACGAAGCGAACGCGGAGAACTGAAACATCTAAGTACCCGTAGGAAAAGAAATCAACCGAGATTCCGAAAGTAGCGGCGAGCGAAATCGGAACAGCCCTTAAGCTTATTATGTGTTAATGGAAGGCTGCTGGAAAGCGCCACGATACAGGGTGATAGTCCCGTACATGAAAAGACATTTTAAGTGAAATCGAGTAGGTCGGAGCACGTGAAACTTTGACTGAATATAGGTGGACCATCATCTAAGGCTAAATACTCCCAACTGACCGATAGTGAACCAGTACCGTGAGGGAAAGGCGAAAAGAACCCCTGTGAGGGGAGTGAAATAGAACCTGAAACCGTGTACGTACAAGCAGTAGGAGCCCACTTGTTGGGTGACTGCGTACCTTTTGTATAATGGGTCAGCGACTTATATTTTGTAGCGAGGTTAACCGAATAGGGTAGCCGTAGGGAAACCGAGTCTTAACTGGGCGAATAGTTGCAAGGTATAGACCCGAAACCCGGTGATCTAGCCATGGGCAGGTTGAAGGTTGAGTAACATCAACTGGAGGACCGAACCCACTAACGTTGAAAAGTTAGGGGATGACCTGTGGCTAGGAGTGAAAGGCTAATCAAACCGGGAGATAGCTGGTTCTCCCCGAAATCTATTTAGGTAGAGCCTCGGACGAATACTTACGGGGGTAGAGCACTGTTAAGGCTAGGGGGTCATCCCGACTTACCAACCCTTTGCAAACTCCGAATACCGTAAAGTAATATCCGGGAGACACACGGCGGGTGCTAACGTCCGTCGTGAAGAGGGAAACAACCCAGACCGCCAGCTAAGGTCCCAAAGTCATAGTTAAGTGGGAAACGATGTGGAAAGGCCCAGACAGCCAGGAGGTTGGCTTAGAAGCAGCCATCCTTTAAAGAAAGCGTAATAGCTCACTGGTCGAGTCGGTCTGCGCGGAAGATGTAACGGGGCTAAACTATGCACCGAAGCTGCGGATTCAGAATTTATTCTGAGTGGTAGGGGAGCGTTCTGTAAGCCGTTGAAGGTGTACCGGGAGGTATGCTGGAGGTATCAGAAGTGCGAATGCTGACATGAGTAACGATAATGGGAGTGAAAAACTCCCACGCCGGAAGACCAAGGGTTCCTATCCCATGTTAATCAGGGTAGGGTAAGTCGACCCCTAAGGCGAGGCCGAAAGGCGTAGTCGATGGGAAACAGATTAATATTTCTGTACTCGATATAATTGCGATGGGGGGACGGAGCAGGCTAAGCAAGCATAGCGTTGGTAGTCTATGTGAAAGTGAGTAGGGCGTTTGTTTAGGTAAATCCGGACAAACATTAAACCTGAGACACGAGACGAGTCACTACGGTGATGAAGTTGCTGATGCCATACTTCCAGGAAAAGCCTCTAAGCTTCAGATTATATGGAATCGTACCCCAAACCGACACAGGTGGTCAGGTAGAGAATACTAAGGCGCTTGAGAGAACTCGGGTGAAGGAACTAGGCAAAATCGTACCGTAACTTCGGGAGAAGGTACGCTCCTATCTGTGATGAGACTTGCTCTCTAAGCGGACGGGAGCCGCAGTGACCAGGTGGCTGGGACTGTTTATTAAAAACACAGCACTGTGCAAAATCGCAAGATGACGTATACGGTGTGACACCTGCCCGGTGCCGGAAGGTTAATTGATGGGGTTATCCTTAGGGAGAAGCTCTTGATCGAAGCCCCGGTAAACGGCGGCCGTAACTATAACGGTCCTAAGGTAGCGAAATTCCTTGTCGGGTAAGTTCCGACCTGCACGAATGGTGTAACCATGGCCACGCTGTCTCCACCCGAGACTCAGTGAAATTGAAATCGCAGTGAAGATGCTGTGTACCCGCGGCTAGACGGAAAGACCCCGTGAACCTTTACTACAGCTTGGCACTGAACATTGAACCTACATGTGTAGGATAGGTGGGAGACTTTGAAGCAGCGACGCTAGTTGTTGTGGAGTCAACCTTGAAATACCACCCTTGTAGTTTTGATGTTCTAACGTTGGCCCCTGAATCGGGGTTACGGACAGTGCCTGGTGGGTAGTTTGACTGGGGCGGTCTCCTCCTAAAGAGTAACGGAGGAGCACGAAGGTTGGCTAAGTACGGTCGGACATCGTACGGTTAGTGTAATGGTAGAAGCCAGCTTAACTGCGAGACAGACACGTCGAGCAGGTACGAAAGTAGGTCATAGTGATCCGGTGGTTCTGAATGGAAGGGCCATCGCTCAACGGATAAAAGGTACTCCGGGGATAACAGGCTGATACCGCCCAAGAGTTCATATCGACGGCGGTGTTTGGCACCTCGATGTCGGCTCATCACATCCTGGGGCTGAAGTCGGTCCCAAGGGTATGGCTGTTCGCCATTTAAAGTGGTACGCGAGCTGGGTTTAGAACGTCGTGAGACAGTTCGGTCCCTATCTGCCGTGGGCGTTTGAGAATTGAGAGGGGTTGCTCCTAGTACGAGAGGACCGGAGTGAACGAACCGCTGGTGTTCGGGTTGTCATGCCAATGGCATTGCCCGGTAGCTACGTTCGGAACTGATAAGCGCTGAAAGCATCTAAGCGCGAAGCAGGCCTCGAGATGAGTTCTCACTAGACTTTTAAAGTCTCTGAAGGGCCGTTGAAGACTACAACGTTGATAGGCAAGATGTGGAAGTGGTGTGAGCCATTAAGCTAACTTGTACTAATTACCCGTGAGGCTTAACCATACAACGCCAAACGCGTTTTATGCGACAGTTTAGACAGAAGTTAATATGACTAAAGTAGATATTTACTGAAAGACTTAAAAAATATTATCAGATATTTTCCAAATTCAGTTAATTTGTAGTGATACGAATTAACGCCCAAATTTGCTTGGTGACAATAGCGTTTTGGACCCACCTGATTCCATGCCGAACTCAGTAGTGAAACGAAACAGCGCCGATGATAGTGTAGCATTTGCTATGTGAAAGTAGGACATTACCAGGCTT
>NZ_JADYXD010000046.1:0-3532 GCF_015864475.1 Pseudoalteromonas sp. SWXJZ10B | reverse complement strand
CTAAGTAGGTTGGCTGTTAGAACTCAATCTGTACGAGTGCCCACACAGATGATTGCTTTATATTGTTAAAGAACGTTGCGATTATAAAGTTAAACTTTATCTCGCTAGGGCTGCGCATATTACGCTTTCCTATTTTTTTGTCAACACTTAAATTTAAACTTTCTAAAAATATTCTATCTAAGTTTTACTTAACACCCTGAGTTGTTCGTGCCTCGCTATGCGTTGGCGTTTCCCGTCTCAGTGGGTCGCATTATAGGGAGATCCGAAAACAGATCAACCCTTTTTTGAAGAAAACTTGAAATAATGTGCTGTTCGCTGAGTATTTGAGCTAAACACGTTAAAAACACAACATAACTAGCAAATTATTAACAACTAAAGGTGTTTAAACTTCACTAATATTAAAAGTGAGCTTAAACGATCTTCATATAAAGACTTACACCCCATATGATCAATACGATCGTTAATGAAAGTGTTACGGCTGCAGATCCCATATCTTTGGCTCTACCTGACAATACATGCAATTCTGTACTTACTCGATCTGTTAATGCTTCAATGGCAGAGTTTAGCAATTCAACAATTAGAATAATAAGCAGTGAGCTAATTAGTATTGCCCAGTGTAATAATGATGAAGCAAGCCAAAATGAAGTGGGGAATAATATAAGGCTTAGTAATAGCTCTTGTCTAAATGCAGCTTCTTCTTTAAATGCTGCTTTAAAGCCAAGATAGGAGCAATAGGTTGCTTTGAAAACGCGTTTGAGGCCTAAGCCATTTGGTTTTAATACATCTTTCATTAATAAACTCTATGAATGAAGGTCAAAATAAAGCCCCGCACTGCGAGGCTTTTTATTTATGCTACGCCGTATTGATCACGGTAAGCTTTAACTGAGGCTAAATGCTCGCCCATCGTTCCTTGGTTTTCAAGGTAACTAATAAGGTCTGCTAATTTTACAATAGAAATTACTTTGGTATTAAAGTCGCGTTCAACTTCTTGAATAGCTGATAACTCGGCTTTACCTTTTTCTTGGCGATCTAATGCAATTAAAACACCACTAAGGTCTGCACCATTTTGTGCAATAATTTCCATGGACTCACGAATAGCGGTACCTGCGGTAATTACATCATCAACTAGCATTATTTTGCCATTGAGTTCTGAGCCTACTAATGTACCACCTTCACCGTGTGCTTTTTTCTCTTTACGGTTAAAACAGTACGGTACATCTTTATCATGGTGATCTGCTAATGCAACTGCCGTCGTTGTTGCTATTGGGATACCCTTATACGCGGGACCAAATAGTACATCGTACTCTATCGCTGAATCTTCTAATGCTGATGCATAAAAACGACCTAAACGTGCTAAGTCACGACCTGTATTAAACAAACCAGCATTAAAAAAGTAAGGACTTATGCGCCCTGACTTTAAAGTAAACTCACCAAATTTTAATACCTGCTTCTCTAGAGCAAATTCTATAAACTCTTTTTGATAATCTTTCATATCTAGTGGCCTACCTATTTATGCTAATGCTTGCTTTTGTACGTCAATGATCTCACGAATAGAATGTTTAGCTAAAGTAAGTAACTCATCTAGCTCATAAAACGAGAAAGGTTCGCCTTCGGCTGTGCCTTGAATTTCTATAATTTTACCTGTTTCGGTTAAAATTACATTCATATCAGTTTCTGCTGCTGAATCTTCAATATATTCTAAATCGCTAATTGCTTGGCCTTTGTATATACCTACTGAAATAGCTGCAATCATATGCTTAAGTGGGTTTGAATTAATCATACCCTTTGCACGCATGTGCGTTAGCGCATCAACAAGTGCAACACATGCACCACTTATAGAAGCAGTACGTGTACCGCCATCTGCTTGGATTACATCACAGTCAATGGTGATTGTGTTTTCGCCAAGTGCTTTTAAATCAACAGCAGCACGCAGTGCACGTGCAATTAAACGTTGAATTTCCATAGTACGACCGCCCTGCTTACCACGTGCAGCTTCTCGAGCATTACGCGTATGCGTTGCTCGCGGTAACATACCGTATTCAGCATTGATCCAACCTTTACCCTGACCTTTCATGAAACGAGGAACGCCCGATTCGACAGTAGCTGTACAAAGTACTTTGGTGTTACCAAACTCAACAAGTACTGAGCCTTCAGCATGCAAAGTATAATTACGTGTAAATGTAACAGGTCTAATTTGGTTAGGTGTTCTTTCGCTTGGACGCATTGACGATCCCCTTAATTCAGAATTTGCGACATTATAAGTGTATGTGGGTATAGATACCATGCTGATTTAAATAAATAGCTGTATGCAAAATATTCAGTGTATTAAATTTTCCCTAGAGCTTAAGCGGTGTTACGGTATAATCATCGTAATATTGTATTTATAAATTTAGGAAAATATCCATGATCCACAGTATGACAGCTTATGCGCGTCGCGAAATAAAAGGCGATTGGGGAACTGGCACTTGGGAAGTTCGTTCAGTGAACCAGCGATACCTTGAAACATTTATTCGCGCACCAGAGCAATTTCGTGGCATGGAGCCAGTTATTCGTGAGCGTTTACGCAAACACTTACAACGCGGTAAAGTTGAGGTTTTTTTAAAGTTTGTAGCAAATCCTGCCCATGTTGGTGAGCTATCAATTAACCAAGCCCTTGCTGAGCAACTTATAAATAGCGCGAAATGGGTTCAACAGCAAAGTAATGGCGACATTAATCCTGTTGATATATTACGTTGGCCTGGTGTTATGGAAGCTGAAGAACTTGATATGGATAGCGTTAATACAGCACTAATTGCTGGTCTTGATCAAGTAATCGAAGATTTTAAATCAGCTCGTGGCGATGAAGGTGCAAACCTTGAAGAAATGATAGCAATCCGCCTTGATGCGATTTTAGAGCAAGTAGAAATTGTAGAAACGCACATGCCTGAGATTGCTAAGTGGCAGCGTGAAAAACTGGCTCAAAAGCTAGAAGACTTAACAGCAAACATTGACGAGTCACGCCTTGAACAAGAACTTATTTATCTTGCTCAAAAACAAGATGTAGCTGAAGAATTAGATCGTTTAAAGTCTCACGTTAAAGAAACTAAAAAAATCCTTAAAAAAGGTGGCGCATGCGGCCGCCGCCTAGATTTTATGATGCAAGAATTTAATCGTGAAGCTAACACGCTAGCATCTAAGTCTATCAATAGTGACATCACTACTGCCGCTGTAGAGTTAAAAGTATTGATTGAACAAATGAGAGAACAAATTCAAAATATTGAATAGTTTTCAGCCAATTATGGCATATTCATAACTTATCAAAACCCGGGCTAGGCTCGGGTTTTTTATTAATACCAATAATGATATTTTGAATGTTGTTACCAAGCATCTTCGTCTAATGTGAGATCCTCACCTTCAAATCACTCTTTATTTTAGTCATTAAAAAGCCCGAGACTAAGTTCGGGCTTTTTGGTAATAATTAGCTAGGCTAATAATTACGCTTTGAACGTTACTACAACGCACCTACGCCTAAAGTAAGAGCGCCACCTTCATA
>NZ_JADYXD010000045.1:0-4427 GCF_015864475.1 Pseudoalteromonas sp. SWXJZ10B | reverse complement strand
GGTACCTCAACAGAGCCTGCAGGCACGGTTATAAACATTGTTATTACCGACAGTAACGGTGATGAGCACCCAATCACCGCTACTGTGGATGCAAACGGTAATTGGCAAGCAATCAGCCCTGAATTACCAGATGGAAGCTACAACGTACAAGCCAGTATCACCGATGATGCAGGCAACACCGGCGGCGCCACACAAACAGGCAGCTTAGATACTTTAGCGCCGACACTGACGTTAGACACAGTAGGTGCCACGAATAACAGCACACCAACAATTAGCGGGACATCGAACGCGCCAGTAGGCACGGTTATAACGATTAACGTCACGGATGCAGATAATACAGAAACGTTCATCGCGACAGTACAAACCGATGGCAGTTGGTCAGCGGATGTACCGAACGCACTGACTGATGGTCCACTCACCATAGAAGCAAGCGTCAGTGACAGTGCAGGCAACACCACCACATTAAGTGAAGGCGCAACATTGGGTACCAATGCACCAAGTATTAATATTGATGCATTAATGGATACAAATGATACAACGCCGAATGTGAGCGGTACCAGCAGTGCAGCAAATGGCACTATTATCACCGTCAGTATCACGGACAGTAATGACATAACAAACACGGTACAAACAACCGTTACAGACGGTATCTGGAGTGTTGAAGCCCCTTTTGACTTAGCTGAAGGCAGTTATGAAGTTGAAGCGAGTGTTACAGATGGAAGCGGCAATACAAGTACAGCAACAGAAAATGGTGTAGTGGATACGACCATTCCTAATATTGCCGTAAATGATGTAACCGTGACTGATGACACAACACCTACGATCACTGGCACAGCGAATGCGCCACAAGGCAGCACCGTGAGCGTTGAAATCACCGACAGTAATAATATTACTCATACCGTAACGACCACATTAGGGGTTAATGGCACATGGAGCGTAGCAGCCACGCAAGTACTGGCTGAAGGCACCTTTACAGTGAGCGCCAGTGTGAGCGATGCCGCAGGCAACGAAGCCACTGCCACAGGCACTGGTGAAATAGATACCATTGCACCGACACTTGTACTTACCAGTCCAGGCTCAAGTAGCGACATCACCCCGACACTTAGCGGCACAAGCGATGCCGTTGAAGGCACCGTTATTAACTTCACCGTGGTGGACGATCAAGGCAATACACAAACCTTTACGACCACTGTGGATGCCGATGGCAACTTCTTTATAGAAGTACCGACTGCCTTGGCAGAAGGGCCGTACACGATCACCGCCAGCATCAGCGATGCAGCAGGTAACAGCACCGGTATTACAGGTAACGGCACAATAGACACGACCGCGCCAAGCATTACCGTGGATGCGCCAGTACTCACCAATGACACCACACCCACAGTGACTGGTACCAGTGATGCACCTAATAGCACTATCACAGTTACGTTTACAGATGCAGCGAATGCCACTCAAAGCATTGATGTACAAACCGATACAAGTGGTAACTGGAGTGCAACGCCAAGCGGCGATTTAGCGGAAGGTAATTACAGCGTCAGCGCCAGCATCACCGATGCTGCAGGCAACACAGGCACAGGTACAGACAGTGGCGAAGTCGATATAACACCGCCAGACTTAGCATTTACACCTACCTTCTTATTAGGCTCATTGGTGTTATTAAACGGCACCTCTGATTTACCGGCTGGCAGTGAAATTACCATTACTGAGCAACTTGTTGGCGGCGGTGTGGGCGTAAGTTACACCACAACCACTGACGCCAATGGTAACTGGTCACTGACTGGTATTGATATCTCATTACTGAACTTAGGCTCAGTGATCGCAACAGCGACCGATGCAGCAGGTAATACCCGTACAATTAGCTCAGACGACTTTGATAATACGCCACCGACACTCACTGTTGATGTTGCAGCACAAAGCGACAGCAACACGCCAATCATAAGCGGCACAAGCGATGCAGGTGAGGGTGCACAAGTGACGATTGTGGTTACCGACAGCAACGGCAACCCACAAACCATCACCGCGCTTGTGGATGCAAACGGTGATTGGAGCGCCACACCAGCGACACCATTAAGTGAAGGTCAAAGCACCATTGAAGTAAGTGTACGCGACAGTGTTGGCAATGAAACCACCGTGAGTGACACCACGACTATCGACACGCAAGCGCCAACGCTCACCATTCAAAACGTAGGCGATGTTAGCGATTTAACACCTGAGCTGCAGGGCACCAGTAATGAAATTGGTGGCACTGTCACACTCACTATCACGGATAGCGCAGGTGCTGTGCAAACCATTGATACAATAGTTGACAGCGATGGCCACTGGGTTATTGAAGTATCAAACGCGCTTGCCCAAGGTGACTTCACAGTTGTTGCGAGCATTACCGATGCCGCAGGCAATGAGAGCACAGCGAATAGCAGTGGCAATGTTGATACGGTTACACCAATCGTCACTGTTGACGCATTGGGTCTAGGTAACGACAGCACCCCAGTTGTTAGTGGTACCTCAACAGAGCCTGAAGGCACGGTTATCAACATTATTATTACCGACAGTAACGGTGATGAGCACCCAATCACTGCCACAGTTGATGCCAGCGGTAATTGGCAAGCAACCAGCCCTGAATTACCAGATGGCAGCTACACCGTACAAGCCAGTATCACCGATGATGCAGGCAACACCGGTGGCGCAGTTCAATCAGGCACTCTTGATACCTTAGCACCGACATTAACACTGGATACCGTGGGCGCCACGAATAACAGCACACCAACAATTAGCGGGACATCAAACGCGCCAGCAGGCACGGTTATAACGATTAACGTCAGGGATGCAGATAACACAGAAACGTTCACCGCGACAGTACAAGCCGATGGCAGTTGGTCAGCAGATGTACCGAATGCACTGAGCGATGGTGAGCTCACCATTGAAGCTAGCGTTAGTGATAGCGCAGGCAACACCACCACGTTAAGTGAAACCGCGACACTCAATACCACTGCGCCAAGCATCAGTATTAATGCACTGGTTGACACCAATGACACCACGCCAGAAATTCGCGGGACAAGTGATGCAGCTGATGGCACAACCATTAGCTTAACGTTTGAAGACAGTGCAGGGAATATTACGACTGTTGATACGACCGTAACGGGTGGTGTATGGAGTGTCGATGCACCAACTGATTTAGCCGAAGGCGAATACATTGTTACCGCACAGGTAGATGATGGACTGGGTAATATTGGCAGCGCCACAGAGACAGGTCAGATAGATCTAACAGGTCCGAGCCTTGTTATTACCAACAACGGTGCAGGCAACGACACCACGCCAACGATTGCAGGCAGTAGTGATGCACCGCAAGGCAGTACGGTAACGGTTATAGTGACAGATAGCAGTGGCACACCACAAACAATGAGCGCCACCGTACTTGCTAATGGTACGTGGTCAATTCCTGTACCGGCAGCCATTGCAGAAGGTGGATACACCATCAGCGCAAGCGTGAGCGATGCAGCAGGCAATGACACCACCGCTACTGGCGCTGGTGAAATAGACACCATTGCACCGACACTTGTACTTACCAGTCCAGGCTCAAGTAGCGACATCACCCCGACACTTAGCGGCACAAGCGATGCCGTTGAAGGCACCGTTATTAACTTCACCGTGGTGGACGATTTAGGCAATACACAAACGTTCACCACCACGGTTGATGAAGATGGCAACTTCTCAGCCGAAGTGCCAACAGCGATAGCAGAAGGACCATATAGTATTGAAGCTAACATCAGCGATGTGGCAGGTAACAGCACCGATATTATAGGCAACGGCACCATTGATACGACCGCACCGAGTGTGAGTGTAAATGCGCCAGTACTCACCAATGACACCACACCCACAGTGACTGGCACCAGTGATGCACCTAATAGAACTATCACAGTTACGTTTACAGATGCAGCGAATGCCACTCAAAGCATTGATGTACAAACCGATGCAAGTGGTAACTGGAGTGCAACGCCAAGCGGCGATTTAGCGGAAGGTAATTACAGCGTCAGCGCCAGCATCACCGATGCTGCAGGCAACACAGGCACCGGCACGGACAGTGGCGAAGTCGATATAACACCGCCAGACTTAGCATTTACACCTACCTTCTTATTAGGTTCATTGGTGTTATTAAACGGTACATCTGATTTACCGGCTGGCAGTGAAATTACTATTACTGAGCAACTTGTTGGCGGCGGTGTGGGCGTAAGTTACACCACAACCACTGACGCCAATGGTAACTGGTCACTGACTGGTATTGATATCTCATTACTGAACTTAGGCTCAGTGATCGCAACAGCGACCGATGCCGCAGGTAATACCCGTACAATTAGCTCAGATGACTTTGATAATACACCGCCGACACTCACTGTTGATGTTGCAGCACAAAGCGACAGCAACACGCCAATCAT
>NZ_JADYXD010000044.1:0-6625 GCF_015864475.1 Pseudoalteromonas sp. SWXJZ10B | reverse complement strand
GGGGGTCAATGTTTTATTTCAGCTTTTTGACAATTAAATGAATTTAGTATGAAAGCTATACAAATAAAGGGCTGCAGAGCTTTATTTGCCTATTAAACAACCAACATATGAGCAGTTAAACTATGTGCATACATAAAACTACAATATTAGGTGCGTTAGGCTAAGCCAACTACAGTTTTTAGTTGGCGTTTAATAAAGTCTTACGTATGCCGTTAATTAAAAACTATAATTAAAGCCTGCGTAATAGCGTCGTCCTGAATAGCTTGAATTAAGTAACCGTGCATCTGTATCATCACCTAAACGCGTTACCGATTCCGACTTAGTTAAATTAATAACAGCAGCTGTTAAGCTTAGCCCTTCATACAAATTAACCGATGCATTAACATCAACCTGTTCGTACGGATCTTGATATACATTTAAACCACTATTAAGGCCTAATACTGTCTCCCCTCGTTTGTTATATGAAGCGCGCACATTAAAAGCGTCACCTTCATAATAAACAGAGGTGTTGTACTGATACTTTGCACTGCCTATTAATGCCGATTGACCAAACTCTTTACCATTTACGGTTACATCTGCTTTGTTAGTTTTGTTATAAGTGTAGTTTGCGTAAAAACCAAAACCATTATCAAACGCATGCTGAATAAATACTTCCGCGCCTTTAGATATTGCATCGGTACCATTACCTACAGTGCTATACGGAGCTATATTGATAATACCGGCATCTACTATATTATTTTTACCGGCAAAGTTTTGCTCTACATCAATTACCAGTGGCACAACAAAGTTATCTACTTTCTTATGAAAAAGTGCCAATCCAACCGCAGAACCCTTTGCATAATAATACTCAATAGATAAATCAGCTTGCACCGATTCAAATGGCTTCAAGTTTTTATTACCACCACTGCCGCTAAAACCTGGCTGTTCATTAAATTCAGCTCTATCATTTGCCCATTCATCCGATACAAACGTAATACGCTGCTGCGCACCTAAATCGCTGTAATCAGGACGAGACATTACTTTTGCTATTGCCCCACGAATAACTAAATCGTCAGTTGCATCCCACGCTATATTAAAGCTTGGTAGTATTTGAGTGTCTTCGTTTTGCTGAGTGACTAATTGATAGTCTTCTACAAAGCGTGCGTCACCAGTTACTGGCTCGCCTGTTTCGTCATTTGTGTGATCTAATTGGTAGGTATATAAGTCAGTAGATGAAGTAAGTGTTTTTGTTTGCACAACACGCACGCCCAAATTACCTCTTACTTCACTAAACTCAAAATCGCCTTGAATATAAAAAGCAGATATTTTTTCTTCAATGTCGTAAACAAAGTTATCTTCAATACGTGTATAAGGTACATAGCTAGTAGTAACCATATCGCGATATTTATCCCAGTCGATACTTGGCATTTGGTTTATATCAAAACCCCCTACTATATTACTCTCACTAGTAAATACATTTTGAGCTAATGGCATTCCACCATTCCATTGGTGGCTGTCAAAACGCGTAATACCTTGCTCGCTTGCTTCGCCCGCAGCAATATCAAAATTAGGATCTAAAAAGAAGGTATTACCAGTTTCACGATGAAGCGTGGAGTTACGGTATTTAACACCGGTTCTAATTGTTTTTAAAAAGCCCCAATCAACATAAAAATCCACATCAGCCTGGTAGTAATCTTCCTCAAGCTCACTGCGTACAAAACTTGAGTTTGAAGAGCCCGCATCACGACCGCCTCCAATTCCACTTTGCAAGTTAGCTAGTGTATTTGGGTCAATATTAAGTGATACATTATTTTGATTGAGTGACCAGCCAGCCGTTTGAGCAGCATTTTGAATAGCAATGGCGTTTTCGCCCGCGTTTGAACTTTTATATGCAGCTTCCCAACTTTCTTCTGGTCCTCCTTCTGATTTTGTATTACCCACGACAAAACGCGCTTTAAAATTATCGCCTTCATAAGTTAAATTAAAATCAAAGGTATCGGAGGTGGATTCTTCACGTACATAACTGCCGCGCATCCATGGAAACTGCATATCACTTTCAATACCGCTTGCCATCGCATCGTATTGCATACCTGTAACAATAGCGCCCGACTCATCAAGATTTACATCAGTTAAAAAATCAGAATTTAAAGACCACTCAGGTATATCAATCACAGATTCAGTTCTGTCTTGGCCGAGTGTAAAGCCAAAGTAATTAAATCCAAGCTCTAAACGATTTGTTGGTCGCCACTGTGTACTAACTTGAATTCCTTCGCGCTCACGTTTTTCGTTAAGAACTGAGCCTCGCACAACTTGTGGAAACCAAACACCATCGTAACTGTTGCCGTTTGCATCATTAATAGTATCCCAACCATTATTGTTATTAACTGCGTTACCATTTATATCTGTAGGTTGTCCACCGCCAGTGTAGCGCCATACATTTGCATCAGTTCCTCCCGAAAGTGTCCTGTTTGTTCGTTCCTGATAGGTATAGCCAACTAATACACCAAAGTTTTCGTTGTCGTTTTTCCATGAATATAAACCCGTAAACTGCGGTTCGTACTCTTTTGTAACATCAGCGTAAGTACTCTCTACATTAAATGCACCTGAGTTTGCATCCATACTCAAAGGCTTTCGGCTATGCATTAATACAGTACCACCAACCCCTCCTTCATCTAAGCGTGCCTCTGGCGATTTATAAACCTCTACACTTTCAATCATCGAAGACGGTAACAAAGCATAATCAAACGAACGCGAAGGCTCTCCCGGAGAAGACGCAATAAAATTACCATTAAGCTGTGTAAAAGTTAGCGCCGACGACAAACCACGAATACTGACTGATGAACCTTCTCCGCCGTCACGCTCAATTACCACACCAGGTACACGCTGAAGAGAGTCCGCAACGTTTTTATCAGGGAACTTCCCAATGTCTTCCGCTGTAATTGCATCAACCACTGAGCCAGACATGCGTTTTACATCTAAGTTTTCGGCCATACTTGAACGGATGCCACGTACCTCTATTACTTCCATATCTTTTGTGTGCTGCGAGTTTTCGTTTTCTTGCGCTGCAAAAGCACACGTAGAACCCAAAGCAGAAAAAATTGATACATAAAGTGATGACTTACAAAACGTTGAAAAAGGGAAAGGGTATATACTTGCTACTATCATGTGAGAGGCTGTTCCATTTAAATCTGCTCATAAAACTAAAGCGAGAAGTTAGTCCTTTTACGCAAATTATTCACGTAATGGCAAAAATTGTTCCCAATTCTACACAGCCAAACTTAACCGTTTGTTAACCAACAATATTAAATTAAATAAACGTCTCTTTTAACTGTATTTATACCTATTAAATGAAAGTTAAAACCCAGCCCACACATCAAATCCGCTCTCAATTAACAAACTAAGAGCGGCTTTGTGGTATTTAATAGCTTAATGAAATAATTACAGTGCAAAAATCATCATAAAGTGTATACAAAAAAACGAAGGGGATAATTAGATGTGGTAGTCAGCAGTTTATACTTTAAAAAGCAAAACTGCCGGATGATATTTGAAAGAAGTAACAATTGCTAAATAGCGCTTGGTTAATCAAGCGTAGCAATAACCACTGAAAGCTCGAGTAATGTCGGCTTTCCACCATAATAATTGGTATCTATATGATAGCTATTACCCACCCAGAAAGGTGCTTTAGTTGAGTTATGTCCATGTATTGAAAAGTCGACTCCATGACTTTTAACTACCTTATTTTGTTTAACTACTTCGCGATCCCACAATAGAGATTGCACAATCACCGATTTATCATCAGGGTAATTTTCCCAATCCCACGATTGGGCAAATGTATGAGACAACCCAATTTTATAACCACGATATTCAAGTACTATCGAAAGAGGCTTAGTTAGTAACTCATCGCACATAACATTGAGCTTTTCACTCGATACCGACTTGTGCCAATTGCCACCATTGTCAGTCCATAATTTAAAAGCCGCTTCATCATTACTTAATAATGATTCCAACATTAAATGCTCATGATTACCTAATATCATACATGCCCTAATGGCTTGTAAGTATGTGAATAAGTCATATGTTTTATCCCCGCGATCAACAAAATCGCCTAGGCAAAACAAAGTATCTCTTTCAGGGGTAAAATTTACGTTATTAAGTGCGTTTTTTAAGGCCGGTAAATCACCATCAAGATCGCCAATTACAAACACTCGGCACTCATCATTAATAAATATTGCTTGTTTTGAAGATACAGCCTGAATAGCGTTAATACCTATATGCAAAATAGACTCCTATAGAATGCAATCTAAAACTTAGATTAATACTTGAGTTTATAAAGCCTTAAGGTAACACAATATAATTGATAATTAATGAAGGTAATAAAATTTGATTGAAACTAAAAATGCATGACAGCGGACTTTAACTACAAGCTAAATAAGTAATGTAGATAGTTTTTAGCCAATAGTAAAAAGCGGCTTAGCAAAATACCTGAACAAGTTATAAGTTCGTTAGCAGCACAAACTTATCAGCCAGCTCATCTAAACTTTCACGCTTATTAGGATCGGGCTTTATACAGTCAATAGGGCAAACACTTACACAAGTAGGTTTATCATAATGCCCTACACACTCAGTACATTTACTTGCATCTATTTGGTATATTTTAGCGCCCATATAGATAGCCTCATTAGGGCACTCTGGGTCACACATATCGCAGTTAATGCATTTGTTATTTATGAGTAGAGCCACTTTTTAACCTTTTCAATTAATATCATTATAAAACAAAAAGATAAGTAAAAACAAATGTGTGTAAAGGCTAATTTTTGTGCAGTTCTAGTTTAATAAAAAACCGCTATTTTTCATTAAATCGTAACACAAATTAGTAACACAAATTTTTATTTTTGGGTGTAAATTACAGCCGCGGATTATGCCTATCTTTCTCTGTTGCTTTGTTGATCTTAATCAATAAAAATCGCCGCGAGGCCTTTATTTATATAGGTTTAATCAAAGTGAAAAAATCACTATCAACGCTTACCAAAGCTCAATACACGAAAGCGAAACTAGAATGGAAGCAACTTAAATCGCCATTTTCTATGCAGCACATAAACCGCTGTGTTATTTTGGCCTCTCAAATCATCTTTTTTGAGGAAAAAGAAAAATCAAAACAAGAGGTTAAGAAGCAAGATACGAAGCGATTATCGAAATATGAGGCACAACACAATCTTCGTCTTATATTTACCCTATCTGGAACAGTATCTTTTTACTCAGCTTTCCCTAAATCATCTGGCATAGCTAATACCAAGTTAGGTGAAGCACCTGAATTAACAATAGCAAAAGCGCGTAAGCTCACTGAACAAATGAAATATGGCGTTTTAAATAATCATAATATTAAAACTGTGTTTGCTGCTTATGAACAAAGCTTAATAGAGCGTCATAACACCGCACCCACTAAATTTGCAGCTTCATCGCTCAGAACATATCAATGCAGAATAAAAAAACTCAGGCATCATTTTCCGCTTAAAAGAGCGTTCCAGTCTCTTACAGCTGGAGAGTTAGAAAAGATTGTAGATATAATTATCAAGGCAGAGTCCAATAACCAAGCAATCGAACTTTTTGCACAAATTAGAAGAGTATGGCGATTTGCCAAAAACAAATTTAACTCAGGTAAAAACCCAGCTGCTGATATCGATGACTTTTACGTATCTGACCGTGTAGAAAGCCCTCGTCCTTGCCAAGTTTATACAGACTTAGATTCGATAGCTGAATTATGGATAAATCTAGCATCGGCCCCAAATGTACATCAAAAAAATGCTGCTCGATTTATGATATTAACAGGCATACGCCCTATCAACATTCCACAAATGAAGTGGGGCTGGCTCAATAGTATCGATTTCCCAACCTTAATTACCTTTCCGGCATCTGTTGTCGGGATTCGTGGAGAAATGAAAAACCAAAAAGAATATAAGCTGCCATTAACCAAGGCCATGCGCGCCATTATTTTAGAGCAGAGAGCCTGGATGGAAAATGCATTACCCAATTGTAACCCTGATCATATATTTCTTCAGCCTCGTGATCTGAACAAGCCATTTGCTAAAAGGTCGCTGGATAAAATCATTAAAGATTACTCGCCTGTTGATGCAGTTAAAGGAGACCTAAGAAATATTGTAATGAAAGGATCGGCAGGTGCATTTTGCACTATGTGTCGAAGCTTTTTTAAATCCAACACAAAAGCGATTATGGTTGCCAACGGCTATCATTTTAAACACGCAGAGGAACTTACCAGACTCGCGCTTCATCACCTAAGAAAAGAGGACGATCCAAACGGCTTGAATTATGATAAATCTGAAGAGCTATTTGGCACTTCAACAAAGCTAAAATTTAATGTATTCAAAATTCATGAAGCCAGTATTTTAAAAAGAGCCAAAGAACTCGAAAGCCAAAAACTCAGACTTACGGGTATGCAATGTAAACAAGCTAAGAACCTAGAAGAAAACAACCAAAAGAAAGCCCTGAGAGATAGAATTAAGGCTCATTTAGTTCACAAAGGCAGTTATGTAAACTTCATTAATCAGCCACTTTGTAGTGGTCAATAAAATTTGGCCACAGTTTTAGAATCTTGATATCTAACCTCAGATTCATTTGGCGCTAAACCGGC
>NZ_JADYXD010000043.1:0-8179 GCF_015864475.1 Pseudoalteromonas sp. SWXJZ10B | reverse complement strand
CCCGATGGGTTAAGCCAAAACCATCTAAGTATCCCCATAAAAAGAAAAATGCCAGTCAGCTTAACTGACTGGCATTAGCGCATGCGCTCCTTTTTTAATACCTTAAAGTTAAGGATTAAGCAGGTAGTTTCTCCAGCCATACTTTTAACCAAGGCTCGGTTACTGGCCATGGTTCAAAATCTTCACATGCATCTATTTCTAGGCGGTTGCCCACAGGCTTTGCTTGTAAATCGCGTAGTAGCTCGTCAAAGCTTCGCCCTGCGCCACAAAATGTATCGCCGTAACATCTGTCACCCATTGCAATTACACCAAACGGTTTATCGGTAAGCATTGGGAAAGTGCTATTCATTGCAAAGTACAATCCTGCCAAATTACTCGGTACATCACCTTGGCCTGTTGTGGAGGTAACAATTAAAATATGCGATGCATTTTTTATATCATCAAGTGATGCTTCAGTAATTACTGTAGCAGTATGACCCGCTTGCTCAATTGTGGCAGCAACTTCGTCGCTTAAACGCTCTGCACCGCCATTAACGCTGCCTACAAAAATACTAATATGTGCCATTAATAATCCTTTTCTTGCTCTGGCCAACCTAGCTGCTTACATATTTCAAGCATGTCTTCACCTAGTGGCGCTTTAATTGTTATTGATTCATTACTATAAGGGTGCACAAAACTAAGCTCTGTTGCAAATAACATTAAGCGTCTTAGCTCAAAATGCTCTCTAAAAAATTGATTATGCTGGTTATCACCGTGATTTACATCACCAATAATAGGCAGTGATAAGTGCTTTAAGTGTCTGCGAATTTGATGCTTGCGCCCTGTTTTTGGAAAACACTCAACCAACGAGTAACGCACTGTTGGGTACTTACCAATAGGAATAGGCAATGCAACTTGGTGCAAGCAATTAAACTGGGTTTGCGCTTCTTGCGGTGCTTTGTCTTGATCTGCAAATTTATCAGCTATTTTATCAAGTTCTTCTTTAAGCGGTTTATCTAGAAATACTGACTCTGGCGCAAAGCCGCGCACTAAGGCTAAATAGCGTTTAGCAATAGTACCTTCAATAAATAGCTGGTTAATATCGCGAGCAGCTTCAGAGCTCAGTGCAAACAGCAATACGCCCGACGTAGGTCTATCGAGCCTATGTACTGGAAATACATGTTGCCCTAGCTGGTCACGCAACATTTGCATAGCAAACTGGGTTTCGTGTTTATCTAAAAACGAGCGATGCACTAATAAGCCTGAAGGCTTATTTATAGCCACATAGTTTTCATCTTGATACAAAATAGTCAGCTCGCCATATTCAATAGGCGCCGGACGCTCACTCATTTGGTTCTCCTAAAAAGGAATCAAGGGCTGTTAGCAATTCAATTATTTCATCGCTCCCTGCTTTATTCACAAGTGTCATTTGCGCCATAGGGGCAATAGCAAAGTTACGAGGCAGTGGTTGTTTATGTGTTATTAATTGCTGTATTTTATTAATAAATACAAATTGTAACCACTGCTCAAATGCCATTGTATCGTGACAAAAAGGAGTATTTGAAAGTAGTGCCTCAGCGTCTATTGGCTCACTTTGCCAAAGCGCATGTTTTTGTAAAAGTGCGGTTAGCTGCACTAAATAAGTTTGGGTTTGCTGGTACATAACCACCCTCTTTTATATATGTAATGCAATTATACCCTGTTCCCTCATAGGCGGCTATGACGTATAATTAACGTAATTTTGCAGTAAAAACAGTTGAGAAAACAATGAGTGATCAAATAGCTACATTAGGTCAGCTTTTAGATGGTGCGGGTACTCAGTGGCGTGCTTTTGATATTGGCAGGCACATTACTAAACTCGATAAAAAACAATTTTTAGCTATTGAACAAGCTCAAGTGCCTTACCCTTATCCTCTTGCTGGTCATGCTTGGCTCGCTATCCAATTTTGGGATACTAAAGCCAGTAAAGAACCTTATGTATGGTTTTTAAAGTTTCCACTTGATGAGCAAAGTATGCTTGTAAGTGCTAGCCGCGATCACTTTGCTGATATGGTTATTCAAGCGCTCGGCACTGAAATCACAGGTGAGCAAGCCGATGGAAAACTTGATAATAACCCTTATGTTTTTACACCAAACGCAAATAAATTAGCGGCATTTAACGCCCAAGTAAAAGTACTATTAAAACAGCCTGCGTCGCAGTATTACGAGCATGCACAGTTATACTTTAGCGGTAAAATTGGTTTTGATAATTGGCAAGGTGTTGCACTGCAGGGTATTGCCGATTTTGCACTACGCTTAGACAGCGATACAAACTTAAGTAATTTGCAAAAAGCATGGGCGCATTTACCTATTGAAGTACTACAACCACTCAGTGCCATGCTTGAACACGTTGAAATACCAACATCAATGAGTGAGTTACTTGTTGATTACACACAGGCCGCAATTAGTAATAACGATACATTAGCTATAACCGCAGCACTAAGATCTGTTTCAAAAGGTCAAGCTCAAGGGTTATGCGCTCAATTAGTTGATACTGTACTAAGCTCACAGGTAAGGCACGACTCTGACGTGTTACTAACAATAGCTGGGCGGTGTTTTAAGCAATTAGAAAACCCTGAACGCTTACATGTATTTTTTGATAATTGCGCACATCATCAAAAAATTGATGAGTTGTTTCCTAGTATTTTTGCTGACTTAGTTGCAATACCGACTATTCGCCCGCATTTATTAGGCTTATTACGTAAAGAAAATCGTAGCGAAACCCTCGCGCGTGCAATTGGAAGGTTATTCTCTTAAATGGCAAGTTTATGGACGTTCATACTTATTGGTAGTGTAATTTACTTATTTTGGCTTAACCGAAAGGTTGCTGAAGCGGCGAACGTTCATGCTAAACGTCAAAGTGAGCAATTGCAGGTGCAGTTGATGAGTGTTGCATGTGCTAAACGCCGCTTTGGTTTTTTAAAGAGCGGCAAGCCAGGCATCAAAAGCGAATTTATATTTGAGTTTTCAAGCGATGGTGAAAATGCTTATCAAGGTGTGTTAATTATGGAAAATGAGTTTTTGAAAAGTGTGGTTGTTCCACCGCATAAAATATAAAACTTAATATACTTTAGGAGTATTTGTCTTAAATTAATAAACTTAATTCAACACAAAAAACTAAGGCGTAACTAAAGTTACGCCCCAATTGGACTGCATCCTGCTAGATATCCATTATCTTAAATCCGTATTATCATCCCCTGAACGAGTAAACAACCTTGTTTACCCTCACATTGCATCCTGCAATATCCATAGCCACCTTGGCAAACCCACGAAATCTATCGTTTGGCTACATACTGTAGCATCATCCCTGGTAATCCTTTTAAGTAGCTCCTGCCACTTTTTGCATCCTGCAATATCCATAGCCATCTTGGCAAACCCACGAAATCTATCGTTTAGCTACATCCCGTAGCATCATCCCTGGTAATCCTTTAAAGCAGCTCCTGCCACTTTTGCATCCTGCAATGCCCACTTGCCATCTTGGCCGTCCTGCGTAAACTAACGCTCCTGCTACTTCCTGTAGCGTCATCCGTGATTATCCTAAAGTAACTCCTAGCTACTAAGTGCTTCATGCACTTCCTTATTCTTCCTTGTATCCGTTTTAGCTTGTCCTTTATGCTTCCTGCTAGCGTCCGCTATGTTGCCTATTCCGTATCCTTGGCAGTAACTCAATCATTGAGCTATGTCGTCTTGACGAAGAGAAGTTTAAAGCAATCAGGGGGGAGAAATAGGACTTAACATCAAATAAATAAACGTCACAAAAATGAAAAATAAAAATAAACTTTAAATAACAATAGCTTGAATTGAAAAAGGCTACTTATTAATAGCCTTTAACTGACAATGCTCACGATAATGTGAGATATATCTCACGGCCTTATGTCCGTTTGGGCGCATTGGCTTACATCATAATTTTAAATAGTTGGCTCAATTATTGATTTAAACAGTAACTCGCCCTCTACTTGGTTAAAAGTAAGGTGTTTAAATGCTTCAAACTTTTCGGTTTTAAAAAATTCAGTGTGTTCTTTACGCGTTACAAATACAGCCATCCCCGTTGACTCAGCGTTACATTTAACTAAATCATCAAGCCCTCGTAGTAAGTAACGACCAAACCCTTGCCCATGAAAATGTGGATCTACGGCAATAAAAGCTAAAAAGTAGTAATTGCCTTTCTCTTTAAGGGCATCTCTAATTGTTTGTTCTTTATCTATTAATTGATTTGTTTGTAAGTAGCCCGCACTCAGCATTAATTTTAAACGCCAGTGCCAATAACGCTGCGCTTGTAATTGGCTATTAGATTCAAATACACACGCTACTGCTTTTAATTTATCGTTGCGGTATAAACCAATTAATGGCTGCTTTTCTTGCCAAAAACTACTGAGCTCTTCGCGAATTAATGATCGTAATTTTTTTTCGTATACTGATTTATTTTCGTCATTGTAGCTAAGCATGTTTTGTAATACAGGATCGTCATGATAAGCCTGATAAATTAGGCTTGCTGCAGTGCTAATATCTTCTGCGGCTAAATACTGTACGCTGAACGTATCAGCTGGCGTGGTTACACTCATTGTATTTCCTTTATTATTTTAGCTGTAGACTGTTTAACTTTATACCTAACTATATACCTAAAATTATTAACCGTAAATTCAGCGAGAGTTTAACTAGCTAGGAGTAGAGTTAATCCTTAGAATAAGTTTTCATTTAGTTAATACCAATTGCATTAAATGAGTGTTCTATTTATAGCGCTAAGAAAATAGCACAATAACAAGGCGAAAATTATGACATATAGTTGTTCTATATGAGTAATTTTTAACGCAGTAAGTGAGCTATTTAATACGCTAGAATGAGCATATTTTTAATAAAACTGGTATAAGGAGCAATATCATGGATACGACTAAACACGACATCAATACACTATTTGCACAGCTTGGATTACCTAATTCTGATGAACAAATAGATGCATTTATTGCCTCACATGAATTAGAAGACACAACACTACTCCAAGAAGCTTCTTTTTGGGATGAGGCACAACAGCACTTTTTAGCTGAATCGCTTGCACAAGACGGTGATTGGAGTGAAGTAATTGACGAGTTAGATGTACGCATTCGTCAAAGTAAGTAATTTTATTTAATGTACCCTCCCTTATTTATTGCTAACATAGCATCTGCGCAGTATTTATATGCTGCGCAGTTATTTTATTAAAGAGTTATATATCTAATGAATTCAGTTGTATTTGATGCAATTAAAGCCCTTCTCGATGAAGGCAAAACCCCTACTGTAGCACTAACTAAAAGCCGTTTGGCGCAACCGGTTCCTATGCCGATGATTATTGCAGCAGTAAGCCAATATAAAAACAATCCTGATTCAATAAATAACTTCATGAGAAACCCACAGCAGTCAGATAGTACTGAGCTTAAAACAAGTCAATTAGATAGAATTGAGCAAAAACTCGATAAACTTCTTGCACTGCTAGAACAAAAATAATTTGAGACTATAAATGTTCGTTGTTGATTTAACTTTTGATTGCTACCAAGACACCACCCTAGAACAAGCCGAACAAGCAATAAATCGCTTAGTAAATGCACTGCGTTTTAATGGTCAAATAATGGGGGAAGAATTTCCAACCGTTTTAAAAGATGGATTTTTTATTACCCGTGTTATGTGCCCTACTGAAGATGCAATGCACCCGCTAAATAACAGCCCGTTTGTTAAGCACAGTATCGAAAAGTTACATAGTGCGGGGCTACTTGCGCCAAAAGTAAAAGTGATTGGGCAAGATATTCACTCCAACGGCGCTGATTGCTGTAAAGAACCATCAAGTTATATTTTATACACAACCTATGTGCATACGTGTAGCCCGCTTTATTGTGGTGATGACTTTTTGCCTGTGCCGTTATTTCGTATTCCGGCAATTGCTAATGGTGACTATAAAACGCTTATAAAATGGCAAGAAGATTGGCAAGCCTGCGATCAAATTCAAATTAATGGCGCAACCCGTTGTGAGTTTCCGGCACTTGAAGAAATATCGAGTATCCAAAGCGACTTATACAGACGCGGAAAAGACATAACAAAGCGAATTAGTTTTTTAACTGAAAAGCCAACCTATTATTATTTATACCGTGTAGGCGGCGTAGATAAAGCGTCTGAACTTGAACGAAAATGCCCTAGCTGCAATGGTGATTGGAAATTACCTGAATCGTGGTTTGGGTTATTCGACTTTAGGTGTGAGCCGTGTGGCTTAGTGTCTAATATATCGTGGGATTTTCAGTAACCATTAGGGCGTGTTGACCTTTGTGGATTGAAATTTGTTCAATCTAGGGACGATTTAATCGCGGCGCGAGGTTTGTAACCTAGTGGGCTAAGTAAAAACCGAGCAACAAAGAGTAAATCGTCCCTAGAAAGAACCCAAAGGGCAGCGCATGTTTGGCATTTATGCTTCGTTATCGCCTATTTATGGGGAATAACCACACTACATAGGCTCTGCCTTGCCTAAAAACCAAACATACAGCTGCAAAATCAATCACGAAAGGTCAACACGCCCTAGTAATGGCTCTAAAAATCAGCTTAGTGATAACGCTAAGCTGATTTATTAGATGCATTTTAAACCTCTAATGCCTTTAAAAAAGCATTAATGTTAGGTGCAAGTACATGGTGTGTTTTTTTGCCTACGTGCTCTAAACATACTTCACCAGTGTGCACCAATACACTCACTAGTAAATCATCTTGATCTGTTAAACCAATAAATACCGTTTCTGGCTGCTTGAGTTTGCGTTTCATTAAAACGTGACCCGTTATATTTTGCTGTAACAAATTAAAGTCTTCTTCGTTCCATGCTTGTAGTAATTCAACCTGATGCCCATCAATACTTGCTGAAATGCTTCCACCGTACATATGCCCATATAGCTCGCTAAGCTCTTTTGGAAACTCAAGCTCAAGTGCACTGGCTAAATCATTAAGTGAACCTGCAGGTTGCTGACGCGCGCCCTGCCATTGAATGTTTCCTTGCTCGTCAACCTCACCAACTTCACATGGGCTTGGCCATTGTTCGTCGTGCGCAATAAGTGGGTACTTTGTAGTGTTTTTCAGGATATTTTCGCTAAATGTTTGATGAAGTTGTTCTATAAGCAATGCAACAGACATACTGTGAAACTCATTTAAATTAGATATAATGTCCCTATTGTAACTATTTAAGAGCAAACATGACAGATTACAGCAATTCTCCAGACCTTAAAGGTAGCGTATTAGGCCAATCTACTGAGTATGTAGATGTGTACACGCCAAGCTTGCTTTTCCCTATTGCGCGCAAACTAAATCGTGATGCTTTAAATATTGACGAAGCAGAGCTTCCATTTAAAGGCCAAGATATTTGGACAGGTTACGAGCTTTCATGGCTAAACAATAAAGGTAAACCGCAAGTTGCCGTAGCCTTATTTACCTTTGAGTGCCAAAGCAGCCATATTATTGAGTCAAAGTCGTTTAAACTTTATTTAAATAGCTTTAACCAAACCCGATTTGAAAGCATTGATGTAGTAAAACAGCACTTAATTGATGACTTATCAAACGCGGTTAACAGCCCTGTCAAAGTGACTTTATATAATCCTGATGATTACAATTGCTTACCGTGTACGGCGCTGCCAGGTGAATGTATTGATGACTTAGATATTGAAATTAATAATTACGATATTGATGCTAATTCACTTAAAGCAAAAAGTGATAACGTAGTTACTGAAACGCTCTATAGCCATTTACTTAAATCGAACTGTTTAATTACCTCCCAGCCTGACTGGGCAAGTGTGATTATACGATACACAGGCGAGCAAATATGTCGCGAATCGTTACTGCGTTATTTAATTTCGTTCAGAACACATAACGAATTTCATGAGCAGTGTGTTGAGCGTATTTATAGCGATTTAACAACACAACTTAATATTAAAGAGTTAGAGGTTTACGCGCGTTATACTCGTCGCGGTGGGCTTGATATAAACCCGTATCGCTCTACGCATTATAACGACACGCCATTTGCAGTTAAAATTAATCGTCAGTAGGTTATTTTAAACTGGAATATGAGTATTAAAAAAGGAGCCTAGGCTTAATGCCGATCAGTTAAGAAAATGACCGGTTGACCGATCCAAACGATCATGCAAAATCCGTAGTTAGGAAACTAACT
>NZ_JADYXD010000042.1:0-10153 GCF_015864475.1 Pseudoalteromonas sp. SWXJZ10B | reverse complement strand
ATTCTGGTGTAAATCGACGTCTCATTTTATCTGCCTCTATTAAAAGTTAGAGGCGACAACTATCCTGACACAGGGGGAATTTCAATGCGCTTACTCACTCAATGAAATTAAATACTCTAGCGATAATAAGTTCAGGGTGATTATAGCTGATAAGCTTTTAATCTAATTTCAACCTCAAAATAGAAGTATTAACATCAGCTCCTCCTAAATAAAGAATATCATCCTCATAGGAAATAAGCCTTGTATATCGGGCTCGCTCTCTCGTTCTTTCTATTACTTTACCGGTTTTAATATCCACAATGTGTGTTTGTTCTTTGACATTGTATCTGTGTGCAAGTTTTCCTTTGTGCTCAATTAATAGTCTTTTCTTTGTTTGCTTACTTATTATTTCACGATTTTCATTAACAATATTCCCAGTTAGCGTATCAACAAATAAACACCCTTGCTCACTTTGAAATGCTCTTTCACCCTGCTCTACTATTTTCATGAAGGTATGTTTTTTTTGTTCAAATAAATGAATACCGTCACCCTCTGCTATCATACATTTACCGTTAGACACGAGCTCGATAGTTTTTATATTACTAATCTGAATCAGCTTATTTTCAAATAACTTATAAACACCATCAGCACCAGCCAAGAATATTTCGTTTTTAAAAAAAGCTATATGTCTGAGACTGAGGTTTGAATCGAAGTAAATAGTATTAAATACAAGTCCATCTTTGAGTTGTTCTATTGCGTAACCACTATTGGTTAATGCTAAAACTGTAAGCACATTATCAGTATAGGTGAAGTCTCTAACACCATTTTCTAAGCTATAAGTAAAATCCCCTGATGAACTATATATAACTTCCTTGGTAACGTTACCTAAAGAAAAATAGAGTTGTTCTTCAAGAACTAAAGGATCATCAATTTTGGTAGCTTGCGATGCCATCAATAGCGATAAATTTATATCTTGAGATAATATGTCATCTGATAAGGGCAACATAAATAGCTCATTATTATTACCTACAAAGAATAGGTTTTGTTGTGCAACTGCAACGGAATAAGGTTTAGCTCTAAATTTATAAAGTGTTCTCCTATTATTACCTTCAAAGTAAGTCAAAGACATTTTATCTAAATGATTCTCTCTTAATGAAAATACCCCATCATTGTGTCCTTTTATATATGCATCAATAAAATTTTTCTTATTTTCTGACTCAAAATTAGTACTAAAGACCTCTTCTAATCGCTTAGTTGTCAGGTCATATATAAAAGGTTTAATTGATGAACTCGGATCAACGTTAAAAGTAATGTAAAATCTATTTTCATCGATCCAATCAAAAGAGGGGAATGCGTTTTGCCTGTTACAAGGAATTTCATCTATTTGGTCTTCGACTGGTATTCGGTAGATTTTAATTTTGCATTTCGAATCTTCAACCATGTGCATTATGGTGCGGCCGCTAGTGTGAATTTCTAAGCCGCGATAAGCACCAGAGTAATTTTCCGACATTAACACTGTGTTTTGGCGATTTAGAACTTTGTATAACTTTGATGTATTTTTGTCTCGCGCAGTAACAAATAGCGTATTGTTATGAGTCGCATAGTCCAAAATATAATCTTTAGATTCAAAAACGGTCTGAGTTGAAACCTTTGGTAATGTTTTAACTTTACCCTTATAGCTATATGATAAAATTGCCACAATGCATATCAAAATAATAAATAGTAAAGTGAACAAGTACTTATAACTCGTTACTTTTTTGTGATTAACCGTTGAGGGTTCAATCGATTCAAATGTGAGTTTGTAGCCTCTGCCTCTTATGTTTTTAAATGATTCCCTATCGCCAAATTTTAACCGTAGATCACTTATCAGTTTACGAAGTGAGTTTTTAGTTACAATGCGTTCCCCCCAAATTTCTGATTCAAGAGTTTGTGTATCAACAAAACCATCATCGGACGAAAAAAACAGTTTAAGTGCAATTATTTCTTGGGAGGTCAGTTCAAATTTTTCGTTGTTTTTTGATGCTAAATTAATATCTGGTGAGATTAAAAAGTCATTGATTTTATAGTTCACAGGAAGATCTTTATTATTTTTTCGGGGAGTTTAACCATTTGTTTTGATTATTTCAACAATCTCCATGATATTTATAACTATTTAATAATTATAAAATTTCACACTAAATCACACTGTTTTATATTTATTCACTACCTCCTTTTTAAAAAATCATAGATATTCCTTTCGTGAAAAAACATGCTTCAAAACCATTGTATATAAGTTTACAAAATCGCATTTAATTAAACTTTAAATAAGAAGGAATTATTAATAATGAACTTAAAAAGACTTGCTGTAATCGCTGTTATTTTATCTTTTGTTTCGGGTTGTAAGTCAACTCCCGATATCAGGGATATCCCGTTGAGTCTAACAGCTAAAAATAAAACACTTGAATATAAAAAACTACCAGGCGTTGCAAGTAATGTTGTTACTTTAGGGACTGTGAAAAATGCTTTAAGGGAGCATGTTTCAGCACATACTGGATATACGCAATGCGATATCGAATGCGGAAAGTGGCAAACGGCAGACATAAAATCAATATGGGGTAAAAAAGTTTCTCTAACTGATTCTGAAGTGAAGATTACCTACTTTCGCGGGGATAAATTCCGCACAGGCAGTACTTATCTTTCAAAAGTTCACACTGCATTTCCTTACCAAATTGAAGAAACAACTGAATCTTTTAAAGTTAACCTTTTACCTGCAATGACTGCGACTGCAGAAGATGCTTCTGACGCATTGTTTATCCCAATATCTTCTCCTGTAAGCGACAAAACACTTCAAGAGTTACTCGATAATGTATTGAATAAACCTGGCAAAAATATTGATAGACATGTTTATTCTAGCGGTTCATTTAATGTTGAATTTGACCCTGCATCTGTTCAAACAAGTTTTGAGAGAAAATTAAAGCAAAAACCGAATGAGAATAAGTCAAATAAGCGAGTCTACAAGAATAGTTTTACATTTAATTCAGGTGATATGGTTGCGTATGTAGATTTAGATATTTTTTTGTACCGCGGTAAGTCAAAAGTTGAATATCGTTTAAGTCATCCTGTTTCTGTAAGCCCTGACGGGACATCACAATATGATGAAAAGTTAATGGGAATTTTACTAGAACATCTTAAAAGTGTAGCCAACAGCTGAGTTGTTGTAAGTCGTTTAAAGAGAACTCTAAGTGGAGCGCGTTTACAAACAAAAAATAGGCTAAAAATCAAAGTTTAATCTTCAGGCACCTCAGTTGCTTACCTACCTTAAAAATATTGGAATATAAAAATGAAAAAATTAATTACCTTATCTCTTTGTAGCTTGCTTGCGGCATGTGGTTCTGGCTCTGAAACGCAGGTGCCGGACTCGACTGGTGACACATCAACTGGCGTTGTTACCAATGTTGATTTTGTTATTGGTACCGTAGGACCACTAAGCGATGCTCGCGTTTGTGCAGACGTAAACCAAAACTTAGTGTGTGAAGAATCTGAGTTTTTAGGCCTAACATCAGCATCAGGTGCATTTACAGTGTCAGGTGACTACACAGATACAGCAATTATTGTTGATACAGTGTCAGAGAAAACAGCGAGCGTAAATGAGGGCAACATTGTGGGTCACTCATACACTATGTATGCAGAAGCTGGCTCAGCGAATGTAAGCCCTGTAACAACGATGGCTGTAGACTCTGGTTACTCTGTTGAATCAATCGCAGATTTATGGTCGGTTGATGTGAGTGTGTTTGAAGGTGACTACACGGCGCTAGATGATAGCAATGCACAAGCTGTTTTGGTTGGCTTGGCATCTGACTATGCAATTAAATTATTACAAGAAGGTGTGTCTTTAACGGATGTGCCGTATGACGTCTCTCTTGCTGCTGATACTGTTTATGCAGCGCTTGAGTCGGGTGTTGTTGCCAGTGAGATTTCATTTGAGCTTGATGAAAGTGGTTTGCTTTATTTAAAGGTCCCGAGCGTAGAGGTTGACGTTGTAGAAGGTGATTTCATCCAAGATACCACGCTCTCTTCGTTTGTGGGTGATTGGAGTGTATACCATTTTGACCGCCTTGATGGTGATCAGTATGGCCAAGTAACTATTAAAGCAGAGAATTCTTGGGAGCAGTTTTGTATAAAAAATGCGTTTGTTGATTCAGGGCAACCTTTAAACGCTGATGTGGATGCTGATTGTTATAATTTTACCGTTGATCGTGATGGTTTGATGGTTATAACAAGCCAAGATAGTTACACTTTAATTTACAACTTAGTTTATGGCCATAAATCAGATGCGGGTACCGCGCTATTGTTTAAAGTAGAAAAGATAGTAGACGGAAGGAGATATGGTGGTGGCTACATGTGGATGGATGACTATTCTGCAGCTGTGAATGAAGGTATGGGTCTTCGAGATCGTGATTGGTACCATGCTATTTATACGGGCTTAGCGGATGATAGTGCAGGTGAATTTGATGGTGTTGCTTATGAAGTTGATTTTGAAGAGCGTATGTCTGTTGAATATGACAGTGGCGAAGCAGTTGATACGCGTTTTTCATATGTCCAAGATGTAGCGTTCTCGCCAGCATTTGAAATGAACCAGACTTCATTAGTTTACTCAGATGGTGTTGCTTATAATCGAACGGGGATGCTTCGTGTCGATGATTATATTGGACTAGCTTTGTTTAAGCGTGACCAAAAGTTAACACTAGGCCTATTATCTCCGAATGCAGAAATTATAGAGTCTGTTGATAATTGGAAAATGTATAACGGCACTGCTGCAGATTTGAAAACCTTAGTTAAATAAATTTTGTTTGTATGAGAGCAAAGGGGCTACCTTACAGTAGCCCTTTTGATTGAATGAAGTTTTAATAAATAAAAATAGCCTTTTTATAAGTTGGCTAGGCTAGTAAAAGCGGTAGAGTGGCAGAGCCTGTAACGGATTCTGTGTAACTGCCCGTTTTTAGATTTTAAATATGTTTACTGAGGCGCTCCTCAAATTCAATGATAAAACGACTCATTGCTTTACGCCAGTCTCGAATTGGCATCGTCCATTTTTTCGATGCCTCTTTTATTGCCAAATAAATCATTTTCCTTGCAGAATCGTCATTTGGAAAGAGCTTACGTTTTTTAATCGCTCGACGAATAACGCTGTTAAGTGATTCAATAGCATTCGTTGTATAAATGGCTTTGCGTATTGCCTCAGGGTAATTAAATAGCGTATTTAGATTATCCCAATTCGCACGCCATGACTTGGCTATTTGAGGGTACTGACTGTCCCATTTCTCTGCAAATCGCTCCAACTCTAGCAACGCCTCTTCTTCTGTGACGAACGGTAAATCAACTTTAAATCTGCCGTAACGGCTTTATAATCTTTCCATGAAACATATTTCAATGAGTTGCGAACCATATGCAATATGCATAACTGAACATGTGTTTGCGGATAAGCTGTATTTATCGCATCAGGAAAACCTTTCAGGCCGTCTACGCACGCGATTAAAATATCTTCAACGCCCCGTTGACTTAATTCAGTGAGCACACCTAGCCAGAACTTAGCGCCTTCATTTTCAGAAATCCACATGCCAAGCAGTTCTTTATGACCATCAATATTAATACCTAAGGCAAGGTAGATAGACTTTTTGATAACGCGCTTATCTTGGCGTATTTTTACAACCAAGCAGTCCAAATAAACAATAGGATAAATGGCATCCAGTGGCCGGGATTGCCATTCTGTAACCTGCTCCATCACAGCACTGGTTACACGCGACACCAATGTAGGAGAAATATCAGCGCCATACCACTCATCAAATGCATTAACGATATCACGGGTGCTCATACCTTGTGCATATAGCCACAGAATCTTATCATCCATTGAAGTAAATCGAGCTTGATGCTTTTTAACTAGCTGTGGCTCAAAAGAGCCTTCACGGTCACGGGGCGTATTAAGCTCAAACTCACCGTCTTCCGTTTTGATGCGCTTGCTTGTTTTACCATTTCGGCTATTGGTGTTCGTGGATTTACTGTGTTTTTGATAGCCTAAATGCTCATCCATTTCTGCATTAAGCGCCGCTTCAACCGTTATTTTTTTAACATTTGGCTAAATTGATTTAAATCGTCAGGTGTTTTAATACTTTTAGCAGCTTCTTTAGCAAACGCTTCGAGTTCTTCTTTATTCATGTTCATCGCCTAATCCTTAAACTCTTGATAGAGTAAATTATGATAGGCAGTTACACAAAATTAGTTACACCCTCGAGTGGCACTAGCGCGCTTAAGTGAAATCATAATTTAGTAATTAAGAACCCATTCATATTTTTAAAATTAAGTTTTATAAAGTCTCAATTTTTGCGGTATCATCAGGTTATGCATGTTAAATCCACCTTATGAAGTGATTTTAATGGATTAAAGTGCCTAACTGTCACTCTGCTTTAAAGTATAAAAAATATAAGAGCTTTAGTTTTAATATTATAAAAATCTTCAATTTAGTTATTTGTATAAGGATATTAAGAGAAGTATGGAAAGTAATAACGAGCATTCGAACACCACTGACACCACTGACACCAATGCAAAAGTAGAAGCAGAAACTCAAGATAACCACCTATCCCAGAATCAATTAATACAGCAATGGCGAGTAAACCTTGCATCCCTAAAAAAAGACACTGGGTTTGAAGTACCTAAAGAACTCGATAAAAGTGATGAAAAGGTTACTACCGCGCTAGATTCAATAGCGTATTTAGATAAAAAAAATACCTTATTAGACGAAAATGAAGATTTTCAATTATCAGACAATGGCTTTGCAACATATAAAGCCAAACATATGATTGCTTTTGAATATTTATCTCAGCTAAAAAAACCTGATTTAATTAGAAACTCAGCAAAGTTTTACTTTTTTTCAAGAGCTAACCAAATAGAGCAGTTATCAAAACCTAGCATTTGGGCTCATTCTTTATTTCACTTCTTAATCACGCTAATAGTTATTTTAGTGCTTGGGGTTATTAGCCTCTTAGTATTGGTTAAAACTCAGGATAATTTGTTTGTTAAGTTACTAGTAGGCTGGTTTTGGATTGTAAATATTAAAACAGCGAGCAATTTAATTGGGAAATATAAAAAATTAGCTATCACTCCTTTTCGGTTTAGTGTCAGCTTATTAGGTATTCAGTCACTAAACGTACTAATAAAAGTAAGCCTACTAGGCATTATTCCTTTTCTTATTGTGAGTAGATACAACGCTTATTGGATTGATGACGTGATAATAATTAGCTTATTTATTTCGTGTCTAATTAACTTTAAGCCTGACGAAAAACCATTAAAGCAAGTAGCTGAAAAAGACTCAACAAAAGCAGGCACCGTCAATGTTTAAAGGGTTTATATTCGTCATATTCATTCTTTTCAGCTCAAGCAGTTTAGCGAAAGTTGATATAGACCTTGCGTGTAAAGAAAAAAAAGAGCAACAACGCTCACTATTAGAAAAGCTTTCAACTTCTGTGACTGAAGCGCACTTAGCGGGGCAGTGCACCGGATACCATTCATACTATAAAATTAATCTTAAAAAATATTGTAGTGAATTTTTAGAACAAAAAAATTCACTACTTGGCTCAATGAGTACATCTTTAGAGGAGGCCAATTTGGCAGGGATGTGTATTGGCGCAATTTATAGAGTAGCAAAACAGTGCGGTGTCGAGACAAACAGAATTGATTACGAATTTGTAGCGAAAGGTGTTTTAACGGTTCAAGGCGCAAAAAAACGTCTTTGTTGCTATGGGAATCAGTATGGCTGGTAAAAATAAAAGTATTGCAGCGGTTGCCTGTCAAGCTTTGGGAATTGACCGCAACTTGTTACCAGAGCGGTTGAGAAGTCGTTTAAATTATTACGTTAAAGATAAAAATCTCAAAGCTAAACTACTTGATGAGGAAGATATAAAATCTGAGTCAGTCGATTATGTGCCAAAGCCTATTAAAGCAGGTAATCATGTATTTATTCGCAATCTGGTTATTCTAGATACGTTGTTTGAAGATAAAAAATTAGTTGTAAATTGGCTCAATGGCGAAAAAATCAACACTGAAAGTTTTGAGCAATTTGCCAAGGAGTGGAAGGCTAAAAAATTACTATTTCAAGCACTTGATAAGCGTATTGGTGATTTAAGGCTCTTTCTAACAGATGAAAATATAGATTGGTCACAAGATCAAATTCCATATCCATTTAATGAAGGTCAATATAGTTCATTGGAGATGATTGCTGATTCTATTGAGTTTGATGCGCAATCGAGCCCATATGATTTAGCGCTTAAAGCCGTCATCGAAGGTGAATTTGGTGTTTTGGGTAAACTAATTACCAACAACCCAGATGCGTTTATTAGCGAACAGGGTCAATGGCTAGTAACTCTATACAACACTAAAAAAGCAGAATACGAAGAATATAGTTTATTGCTGAATAAATATTAAAATATTTACTGCCTTCCCTTTTTTGTGAATTTCACAGTTTGATACTTGCTCCTGAAGTCACCGCACTCCGCGGTGATATTAGGAGATTATAATGCACCATTTAATTCTTTTTTCATTACTCAATGAAACCAATGAACTTTCATTAGCTGATTCAGCTATTAAAACAACGTTATTGAACCTTGTGTTAGGAGGTTCGCATGAATAAGTCTATTGATGAATTAGTCATTAATTATCACGTTACAGAAGTATGTAACTACTCATGCAAATTTTGCTATGCAAAGTGGGATCGTCCCAACGAAATACAAGCTAATGGCCAAGATGCAGAGTTAATGCTTGAAAAATTAGCCAATTACTTTTTTGACGATAATACCAACCAAGTAAAAGCAGTTTTCCCTTACAAAAGTGTACGTATTAATTTTGCAGGTGGGGAGCCCTTAATACTTAAAAAACGTTTTGAAAAGTTAATCATAAAAACAAAGTTGCTAGGCTTTAATTTATCGCTAATTACCAATGGCCACTACCTAACAAAATCTTTTATAGATAACTATGGTGCCATGTTTTCAATGATTGGGATCAGTTTTGATAGCCAATTTTCAACTGCACGTAAAGATATTGGCCGAATAGATCGTAAAGGTAAGTCTTTTGGAAGCCACGATTTAATTAAAGCAGTTACACAGATTCGTAGCGTTAATCCATCGATTACAATAAAGTTAAACACCGTTGTTAATAGCCTTAATTACCAAGAATCATTCGAGCAGCTAATAGCAGACATAAAACCCGAAAAATGGAAGGTGTTTCAGGTGCTGCCTGTACTAAATAGCAACTTATTAGTTTCTGATGAGCAATTTTCTGGGTTTGTAAAACGCCACGCTTCATTAAAAGAAGTCATGGTGGCAGAAGACAACGAAGCAATGACAAATTCTTATTTAATGATTAACCCTCAAGGACGCTTTTATCAAAATAGCGCAACTCAAAATGGATATGTTTATGGTGATTTAATTTTAGATGTAGGTGTGAAGCAAGCATTAGAAGTCTGTGAAATAAACTGGGAGACGTTTACTAGCCGATATAAAAAGGATAATACAGTTAGCCTCATTAGTAATAGCGAGTATCAGCTTAAAAATAACGCCGCGTATAAACAGGGAGCTTCAGCATGAGCACTATAAATAATGATGAACAATTCGCAGCATTGTTTAAAGAGTCCATTGCTTCAGATTACAAAAATGCACTATTACTGATGAATGTAAGCCCTGATGTTAGTTTGTTTAAATTTCGTAAAATACTAGAGACCTTATGCTTACTATATGCGCAACACCATAGTTATGAATTTACTAATAAAAACTTATGGGAGCAAATAAATGAACTTGCAGATATCAGCGCAATTCATGGAGCTGATAGAGAGCTATTTCATGCTGTTAGAGAGTTAACAAACGATGGCGTTCATAATAAGGAGTTGAGTAACGAGAGCTTGCAGGGTAAGGCGCTAGCCTCAAGAACAAAAATCTTAGATTTACTGGAAAGTGCTTACTTGAGCTTAGGGCTTGGCGAGCGTTTACCTCAATATGAGTTAATAGATGTGGGAGGCCAAGAACATAAAGACTTGTGGTTTAACTGTTTAATCTCTTGTTTGTAGTGGTACAGTGATTTTGGCCACCCATTAAGAAAGAAATGTTATGCTAATAAGCATACAAATTTGGGTGAAAAAATGACGAAATTAAAA
>NZ_JADYXD010000041.1:0-13530 GCF_015864475.1 Pseudoalteromonas sp. SWXJZ10B | reverse complement strand
CTGATCATGACATTGAGATTTAGTTCAAAAAAATCCCCGCTAATTTCTTAGCAGGGATTTGTGTATAAGAGACAGCTTTATGCGCCTTTTTTAAAACTAACTAATACAAAACTCACGTAGTTAAAATTCGTAACTTACGCTAATACCGCCATCGGCTCTTTTTTCGTTGCTGTCGCTTGTTTTGCCATAGCCCACATCTAGCTCTAATCTAAAACCAGCGCTGTTCAGTCCATTAAAGTTATAACTGTACGTAAGCCCTATGCCGTTTGTTGTTTCTTCATCAAAAATACCGCCAATTACACAACCTAGCGTATTAGCAAAGTCAGTTGCTACATCATTAGTTGAACTTTCACACTCTTGGTCTGTATCTCTTGCACCAATAGCGCCCACAAGCGCGCCAAAAGCATGTTTTTTATTATCGCTAACCGCTTGTTCAAAACCGGCAGAAAATCCATCATCAAGGCCTATTTTGTAGTTTGCATACCAGCGCTGTGTGCCGTCGTTAGCCGATAAAGACACTTCAGGAATAACTAAGTAAGGATAGCCACCCCCAATCGAAAAACTAACATCGTTAGCAAAAGTAGAACAAGAAGCGATAGATAAAGTCAGTAGTAATATTTTTATTTTCATAAAGTTCCCTTTGAGTAAGCATAAAATGTACTTACTTTAGGAACACTGTGCAATACGACAAAAAGCTCGTTAAATTTAGCTTTAGTAATAAAATAAGAATTAAATTTTAGCGAGTATTTTATCGCTTGCCGCTTCAATTAAATCGAGCACATTTTCAAAACCATCATCGCCGCCATAATAAGGATCGGGAATCGCGCTTTGGGCCTGCTCGCCATATTCTAAAAATAGCGCCAGCTTGTAGCGTAAATGCTCAGGGCATTGCGCTGTTAAATCAGCTAAGTTTTGCGTATCGGCCGCTAAAATCAAATCAAACTCAGTAAAGTCGCTACTGCGTACTTTACGTGAACAAATACCTTTAAAGCTATAACCACGTTTTTCGCCTGCTGCCATTGAGCGGCTATCAGGCGTTTTACCTTCGTGGTAACCAATAGTCCCTGCCGAATCAACTTTAACGTTAACGCCTAGTTTTTTAGCACGGGCTTTTAATACCGCTTCTGCGGTTGGCGAGCGGCAAATATTACCTAAACACACTATGAGTATTTTTTTCATTAAGGCTCCTCTAACTAATTTAAAAACCTAAACTTTAAAACTGTTTTAAAATACTTGCGTCGTAATCTTCAACGTTAAGCGTTACGTTATGTTGCGCTGCAACAGATTCAAGCTCAGCTTGTTTAATGGCTAAATCGTCCATGGTGATTAGATTATCGTCTAGCTGCCACAATAACCGAGAGCCTGCGTAACTATAATGAATCGCTAATAACGCATCGGCATTACCCTCGCGCCCTGCTGCTTTTAACTTAGCCATTTTGCGGGTTATTTTATTAAGTGCTTTTTTAAGCTCCCACACATAAACAACTTCTGTCATAAAACTATGTGTACGGTATTTATTAAGTAACCACGCAAGCCCAACGCTTGTAATAGCAACGCCTATTAAGTTCCAATGAAAATGGCTACCACTTTCATCAGGAAATAAAGCAATTAGCGTTTGCGATATAGCCAAGCTGCCTACAGCTAAACCAATACCACACCCTGCAATAACACGGTTTAAATGTTTACGGTAACGCGCTTTATTTATTTCAATGAGTTGCATAACAGCCTAAAAATGTAAGTTTTAATATTTGCGAATGGCTATTGTAACTAAACCCCACATTTTTTATAAAATTATTTCACCCCTTTTTGATTTGCCACCCGTTATAGCTTTGAAAACACCCTAATTGTTGTGATCAATAAAATTTGGAGCGGCTTATGCACACACTTGAAGTACCTAACAACCCAGTATTTATTAAAACATCAACCGCCGTTATTGGCGGTGCAGTAATGACCTTTGCAGCTTTTGCGTTTATGCAATATTTAATAAGTGGCGAGCAACGCGCACCGGTTAAACCTGGGGACGATATTATAGTAGAGATTTTTCAAGCGCCTGAGGATTCAAAGCTAAGGCATATACAAAAAATACAGCCGCCACCGCCAATGCCTAAAGTGCCGCCAAAAGCTCCACCGCTTGATACATCAGCCGATCCTGTGCTTGCAATTAGCGACTTTACGCCAGTGATGATTGACGATTTTGGTGGCGACATAAATAACACCATTAATCGCCCAACAGGGGATGCAACACCCATAGTGCGCATAAACCCTAAATACCCAACCACAGCCGCGCGCGATGGCATTGAAGGTTGGGTACAACTAAGCTTTAGTATTTCGCCAACAGGGGAAGTAATCGACCCAGTAGTTATTAACGCCGAGCCAAAACGCACCTTTGACCGCGAAGCAATAAGAGCTATTAAACGCTGGAAATATCGCCCCAAAGTAATTGAAGGTGTGGCACAATTACAAACAGGTCAAACCGTACAACTCGACTTCAAATTACAACAATAAAAGCGATGAGCCTATGCTACTAAGTATTAAGTCATGGTTATTTGAAACGCCAAGCAAGGACTGCATGGCAAGTTACGCAAAAAGTGGCGACAATCGTTACTTAGAGCAGCTTATTGCCCTCTACAGTAACGACTTATACCACTACCTTATTACGCAATCTAATACGCATTTAGCATACGACGTAAGCCAACAAACATGGCTAAAAGTAATCGAAAAACGCCACCTTTACCAAGCACAAACCACACCCAAAGCGTGGTTGTTTAAACTTGCGCGCAACACACTAATTGACGAATACCGCAAGCAACAGCACTTTGTAGAGCTCGACGAAAGCACGCACTTACCAGCACAAAATGATAAAAGCGACTTAACTAGTGGTGACTCGCATATAGGCAGCTCAAACATAAGTTATGACGCATTCGACGCCGCCCTAAAACAACTTAGCTTTGTACAGCGCGAAGCCATAACATTACAACAAGAAGGCTTTTCGCTCACCGACATAGAACTTATAACGCATAGCAATGCTGAAACCATTAAAACAAGGCTGCGCTACGCCAAACAAAACCTTAAACGTTTATTAGGAGCAAGCAATGAACAAGCCTGATGAGCCGTTCGATCAAAAGCTCACACAACACTACAAAGAGCGAAAAGCACGCACTACACTCAGCGCTGCCCAGCAAAAAGCGCTACTCAAAAAAGCCACACATATAAAGCCTAAAAAGCCCACAAGGCTTAGTTTTACGCTACAACTAACCAGCCTTGCCTGTGCGCTTGGTGTGTTCTCCTTTATTGTGTTTGATAATAACGACATAATAAATACTGCACCTAAAACCGTACTTAACAGCGTATTTAAAACTATAGACATTCACGACTATTCAATTATTAAAACACACGAAATAAACCAAGCTGGTAGCTACGCAAGCTCTATAAACGAGCAAAAACACGCGCTTGATAGTCAATTAGCTAACGATTTACGCCGCCACCAACAGCGCCACATAGAATACGGCACACTCGTAAAGGTAGATAACGACTGGTACATAGCCAGCTGTAATGACGAGGTACTCGTACAAATTAAGCATTCACTGTTAAGTGATTTAAAGGGTAAACATGCGGTAGAAAGTGGTCTAAATACGGGTGACATGTTGGCTATGGCGCATAACGGTAAAGGGCAGATTATTGCGCTTAAACATGCTGGAGCAGGGGTGAAATTATGTAGGAGTTAAAAACTTCACCACTAATTGCGTTACTCATGAATGAAGACTATCGAATAGAGTCACCTTTAAATTTGCGTGATCTTAGATAGCCTATTTAATCATTATTCAGAGACCGTGAGTATTTTATATGTGTCGTAAGCAAATTGATCTGTCATACCACTAACAAAGTCTTGCAATAAACGGCATCTAAAATAAAACTCGTATATTGGCTGAGCTTTTTCTTCATCATTCAGGCTATCAACGGTATGCTTATAAACTTCTATGAACTTGTCTGATATACGATTTAGCAACCGTGTCTCTACAGGTAGGATCTTTTCTTTATTAATAATTTTTCTAAAACTTTCCGCTTTCAAATCTAGTAATCTTTGATATTCATTTAGAATTCCTGATGTAATTTTATACCCTTGGAGCTCGAGCTTTTCTACTTCGGGGTGGCAAAAAACATGTTTAGAAGCAACATTTTTCAGTGACTTCGTTATAGCATGTTGGTATCCACCATCTTCAAGAAGAGATTGATTAAAACTACCATTATAGATTTCATTAAGGTTGTCAACAAAACGTGTTGATGCGTGATTAACTAAAGGATGTATTAAACCAACTCGAAGCCATATAAAAAATTCGCTTTCGAGATTAGTGGGGTTCTCTTTGGCCTTTTTGTACGCATATTCGCACTTTTTTTCCATAAAAGTTTCATCTTGTTGGCTAGTTAATTTATACCCATCAATAATGCTCGAATATTCTTTAACCAATAGATCTTTAAGTACTTCAATTTTAATAAAACCTTTCTCAACAGCATCTTCCATGTCAGCTAAACAGTAAGCAATATCATCAGCAGCTTCCATAATATAAGAAGCTATATGCCTGTTTCCAACTTGAATCTGTAACTTATCGTATAATTCCATAACAAAAGCTTGTTCGCTGTAATAATAACCAACTTTCTTTTTTAGATAACTTCTTGAGTCTGTGCTTTCGGGTCTCACTTCTGTCGCACACCGAGTATATTTTAAAATACTGGCGGTTTGGCAGTAAGTTAAATTTAAAGCTGATAGATTATGTATTATTCGAATTGCTTGTGCATTCCCTTCAAAGTTACACAAATCAAATAGTAATTTTTCTTCTAATGTAATTAAAGTAAATTTTTCATTTTCACAAAAGGTTTTCGTTACATATTTATAGTCTTTATGATTCAGTAAATACTTTGTAAACCAGTCATTTATAGCAGCTTCACCAAAGTGACCAAACGCTGGGTTACCAATATCATGCATCAAGCAAGCCATTTCAACTAACGTAACAAGCGGCTCAGCTAAGGATTCTATAATTTTATTTTCTTCGTAATTTAATATGTCGCCCAAACCCTTTTCTTTAAGTAGTTTGATGATTGTTTTAGAAATAAAGCGTCCATTTTGCTGCACTTCGAGTGAATGAGTCAAACGAGAGCGAACTGCGGCATTACGCTCAAGTGGAAAAACCTGAGTTTTCTGTTGTAATCTTCTTAATGCGGCACTATTAATAATTCGACCACGATCACTCTCAAGACTGCTAGCTAATGAAGGTTGTTCACTTTTAGGCCTCAATTTATTAATTTTATTTATTAGCTTCATATTTATTCCATTAAAATAATGATGATTTAGTTAATCAACTTAATATAAACAAGATCTTACCTTTTGGTTTCTATTCTTATAGGTTGAATTTCTTCAATTAAGCTTTTGAGATCTAAATTAGGAAGTTGCCCTCTCTTGATTTTTCCCGCGAGATATTTAGGGAATTTAGTTCGTAAATAGGTATCATCCAACCACCTCCTAAATTCACCCAAAGAGTCAACAGGATATATCCAAGTATCTGGATTTTTTTGAGGGAAATCGTCGGGAAACTTATGCTGAAACTTAATCCTTATATCAAACTTTTCATCATAACTTTGGGCAATCCATTCTTTACTCCAAGCCTGTCCGACACTAATGTCTGGCATTGTTTTGGAATCCAATGGCATACCTTTCCTAATGCTTGTTATTAGAATATTCGCGATTTCGGAAAAAACACTAAAATAACCGGAAGGTAATTCATTTAAAGTTATGCGCTCGTGAAATGTTTGCCAGTAATCAGGAACCCCATCATTTTGTGAGTAACCCGTACGTTGATAAATATAAGTGCGAAGACTTAACCTTGCTAAGTTTCTATAATTAGCTTTAGCTTGCTCTACTAGCGAAGGAGCCTCAAATGCGTAATATTCAAGTATAGCCATACAGTTAATATCATTTATGACGTCGTACATAACTCCATTTATCGGAGTTGGAATATATAACCCCACCGAGCTTTGACCTTGGGATTCAATTAACTCCCTAATAAATTTTCCCTTCGTTGTATGTTTTTGTTCATCCCAATTTTTGATTAAATTAGTTATATCAGCTTCTGTAGTACCGCATAAAAGTGCTAAACCACGAGTTCCTAAATATGGAGTTCCATCATTAAGTACCCCCATATCTACGCCGTCTTTACCCGTATACGAAATTAATGATGTTGACTTATTACCATAATTATTTGGCATTTAAATTCCTTGTCTCAGTACTCTATTGAAGTTTTAAACTATCTGCTTGTCTAAAATCTAATCTACCATAAAGTTTATACTTATGATTAGCTTCTGAAGTAAGTTTTTGCGATTTTCATATTCCTCGGAGTCAACCTTTCTCTCTCAAGCTGTTCTCCTACAATAAACACTACATATAACTAGCTTTAGGTGTGCTCATTGCATTGCAGATTCGTTGGGTTTCGTGTCACTCAACCCAACCTACGTGCTATAAACGCGGTGTGACCACTTAATAAATCTCTGTTTATAATTACTTATTTAAAAGCTGCTTTTCTGGGGTGCTTAGGTACTTTAGACCAATGGTCACTATGCGTGTATGTACCATGGTTATAACGCGTATTTGCACATTACCAATAACAACAATATCGCCTTTACTGACTTCTCCTGAAAGCTTTTGGTTGATCACTTCTTCCAAGCTTATATCTTCTGGGGCGTCTATTTGCATGTGGTAAGAGTAAAATATATCACCTACCAATGTTACCCCTTTCACTTTAAGTTCGTTGTGCGCTAAGTGGCTATCTTGATGGTTTGTTTTATCGGTTGCTGTAAAAACTAAATCAACAAAAGGTCTGTTATCTGGTTTTAAAACAACAAATAAATGATCGTTTGCTTTTAACTTAGTTGAACCTCGTGGCGGTATGATTGACGGACCCCGCGTGATCATAGCAACAACTACGCTCTCGGGAAGTGCGGCATGTGACAAGCTGCGCCCAGAAACCCGAGAAACGTCACTTAAGGTGTATTCTACAATTTCTATATCAATATCGTTTAGGGCTGTGATTTCGAGTGTTGCAGCGGCTAGGTCGGGCGGCGGCTCTACTAAATTTAGTTTTTTAGCCATCCAAGGCATTGTTGAACCCTGTAACGTTGCTGAAATTAATACCACGAAAAAAACAACATTAAAAATAAGCTCAGCCCCTGAAAGGCCAAATAGTAATGGGAATATAGCTAAAATAATGGGTACTGAGCCCCTAAGACCAACCCAAGATACAAACAGGGTTTCGCGATTATTAAAGCCAAACAGTTTTAAAATAGGCGCTACCGCTAATGGGCGTGCAACAAAAATGAGCGCCAGTGCAATAAGCAATCCTTCTAGCCATACATCAACCAACGATGACGGGTTAATAAGGAGTCCTAATACAACAAACATGGTTATTTGCCCAAGCCATGCTAAGCCGTCATGAAAAAGAAAAATACCGCGTTTATATACAAATTTGCTGTTACCTAAAATAACACCCGTTATAAATACAGCTAAGAATCCACTGCCGCCGAGCGTTGCAGAAAGGCCAAAAGAAAGCAGTCCAAATGCGGTTACCATCACTAAATACAAACCCGATGCATTTAGTTTAATTCGATTAATAAACCAAACCGATACCTTACCAATTAAAAGGCCACAAATAGCGCCAACACCCATTTGTTGAGCAAATAACTGTAGTAAATCCAGCCCTATTGGCATGTCGTTAACGAGCATTTCGAGCAATCCAACCGTTAGAAAAATAGCCATTGGATCGTTCGAGGCACTTTCTATTTCAAGCGTAGATTTAAGCTTTTTATTTAAGTGAATACCCGCACTTCGTAAAAGTGCAAACACTGCGGCGGCATCTGTAGAGCCAACAATAGCACCCAGTAATACACCTTGTAATATGGGCAGATCTAAAATATAAGTGGCCACAAGGCCTGTAATTACAGCGGTAAATAACACCCCGACGGTTGCTAAAGCAGACGCGGGTTTCCACACTTGTTTAATTGAACTGGTAGGCGTTTGTAAGCCGCCATCAAATAGAATAATGGCAAGCGCGAGAGTACCTAAAGCATGTGCGGCCTCTGCGTTGTCGAATGAAATACCTGCAATACCATCTTCACCTGCGAGCATGCCTACAAGTAAAAATAGCACCAGCACAGGTAAGCCAACGCGTGCAGATAACTTGCTTGAAATTACTCCTAGTAAAATTAAAATAGCACTAACGAGAATGATATTGTCAATTGCAAACATAGTGTGGATTTACAGCCTTATATGAGTTATACCAATACGCAATAATACTTAGTCATTTTGCGGGGCTAAACGTGTCGCTACCTGCGTTAAAAAACTCTCATTTACGACTGCATGGATGCAGAAGGTAGAGCAATGCAGGAGCAATTGCCGAGAACAACTAAATAGCGAATTTTTTGCCTAGCTATCAACACGTTTTTCCAGCCTCAAAATAGATTACTTAATTAAGCGAATTGGTATTAAAAAGTAAGAATTTATAGCTAACAAAAAGCTTAAAGCTCATGCTATACAATAACCTAAAAAATATAAATACGGGTACTTAAGTCTATAATTAAATAGTTTTTCTAATAACTATAGAGCCTTTGAGTTTGGTATTGCTTGGCTCTATCTTAATTAGCTTTATTTATTTTGAAAACAAAAAAGCCTGCGATTAAGCAGGCTTTTGAATATTTAAATAATCAAATTTTATAAAACAATAATGCTTGTTACTAAGTACGCTAAAAACGTAAGGCCACCACCAAATAAGGCATACGGTAGCTGCGTTTTAACGTGGGTGAGTAAGTCACACCCCGATGCAATAGCCGATACAGCGCTGGTGTCGGATATAGGCGAGCAATGATCGCCAAATATACCACCACCCAAAATAGCACCAACAACAAGCGATGGCGGTAAACCTAGCGCTTGAATAAGTGGCACACCAATTGGGATTAATATAGCAAACGTGCCCCACGATGTGCCCGTAGTAAACGACATTACAGCGCCGGTTAAAAACAGCACAGGTACTATTAAGTAAATAGGTAGGTAGTCGCCAACAAGTGACGCTACAAATACGCCAGTACCCAACTCTTTTAAGCTTGCGCCAAGTGTAAGCGAAAGCAGTACAATGGCGACCAGTGGCATTAATTCGCCCATACCTTTAAAACCGGTATCAACTAATTGATGATGCGTAAATTTACGTGAGCCAATCATTAAAAAGTAAGCGACAACAATGGCTAAAACCGTTGCGTATAATACTGATTTAGAACCGCTGCCCTCTGCTAACACACCATTACCGGTGTAATACATAAAGCCAACCATGCTGGTAATGAGCGTAATAAGCGGAATTAACATGTAACGCGCTTTAGAGGCTTTTATTTCATCTTTTAAGTCGGTTTTTTGAAGCTCTAGTTTTTCTTCGGCTTCTTTCATTGGGCCATGCACTTTATCAAACGCGATGGTGTAAAAAACAATAACAAGAGTGATTATGGCGTAAAAGTTATACCCTACGCTGCCCCACAAAACCGATACAGCCGACTCACCTAGCTCGTAGTTACTTAACAAACCAAGTACAAATGCGCCCCAGCCATTAAGCAGTATTAAAATACACACTGGCGCACTGGTGCTATCAATAATATACGCTAAACGCGCTCGGCTCATTTTAAATTTGTCGAATAAGCCACGCGATAAAATACCCGAGGTAAGTACGCTCAGGTTAGATTCTATAAACACCGCAATACCGGTAAACATGGTTAAAAAGCCCACTTGGCGCTTACTTTTTGCAATGCCTTTGTTCATTAGCATATTAACAGTTGCTGCAACGCCGCCAGATTCGCGAATGTAGGCAAGCAGTGCACCAATTAAAATACTAAATATTAATATGCGTGTATTACCTGGCGAGCTGGCAACCGAAATAATACGTTCAATGGTATTTAAAAAAGTATCAAACAAGCTATTACCTTCGCCCTGCAAGGCGAGTAAAAACTCAGAAGAAGCAACGGCAACAAGTAGCGCCATAATCACTTCTTTTCGCCAAAACACGATAGCAATCGCAATTAGCGGCGGTAAAATAGAATACCAATGCATAAAAAGTTAACCTTAATTATTAGCGAGTAGCCTCGCTTTGTACGCGTTTTAACGCTTATTTGTTAAGCCTAACAACATAAACCGGCTTAGTTTTATAGACCGCTTAGCTTAATGGATTGGCTTACTCAAGTCACCTGTAAATAAATCACTTAAGGTGGCACAGTTAGTACGTTTTAACCTATACGATAGCTTATTGATTTAGTAGTGCTTCATAAATAAGCGACACTACCGATCCGTACTGTGCGGTTTCAAATTGTTTGCCTGTAAATTCGTAACGCTTTAGCGAGCCTTTAATTGCACTATGGCGAGCATTGGTAAGTAAAACAATAGCTAAGTCGTAAGCGGGGTCAATTACGGTCACTGTCCCCGTCCAACCTGTGTGTCCATAAGCCTGCGCGCTTGCATAAGGGCCAAAATGCCAGCGCCTTGCTTGGTTGTTACCAGCAAGCCTAAAGCCAAGCCCGTAGGTTTCGTCGCTTGATTGCGGCGTTAAAAATTGCGCTAAGGCGCTTGCACTAAATAATTGTTGGTCGCCGTAGCCACCATTATTTAATAATAGCTGGCAAAGCACGGCTAAGTCATGAGCGTTACTAAATAGCCCCGCATGCCCTGCTACGCCATCAAGCGAGTAGTAAGCGCGCTCGTCATGCACTTGGCCTTGTAAAACAGTGGTGCGAATATTATCAAACTTAATACGCCCGTCTCGTGTGTTGCCGCTAAGCTCGGTGGCTGCAAATTGCTGCGGCTTAAAGCCTTTTTTAAGTGGATTAAATAACGTGTTAGTTAATTTTAGTGGCGCATACACGTGCTGCTCTAGGTATTGGTCAAGGGGCTGCCCAGTGATACGCTCAATTAGTACGCCTAAAATCATGTAATCAATATCTGAATAAATAGGCTGCCCAGATGATTCACTGCTAAAAGGCACGCTGGTAAGTAATAGCTGTTTGGTGGTTTTACTATTTAGCGAATAAAACGCGTCGCCATTGCTGCCATCTTTACGGTGAAAGTCAAATACTGGCGGATATCCGGCGCTGTGTGTAAGTAAATCTTTTACTGTGCGTTGTGAGCGCCCTTCGCCTTTATATTCGCTTAGGTAGCTTTGTACGGGTTTATTAATATTTAATAACCCTTCGCTTACTAATTTCATAAGTGCAAAGTTGGTGGCAAATATTTTGGTGTTTGAGGCTAAATCAAACAAGGTATTAGTTTGCATTGGCTCCGGGCGTAACAGCATTAAGTCACTTTGCTGATATTGCTTTGCATCGCCATAAGCAGTTAACTTTATTAGCTCGCCATTTTTAACAACAGCCAACACAGCCCCAGGAAAACCCGCTTTTACATCGCGATTTATTAACGCATCCACTTCGCTAAAATCTACGTTTTTTACTGGTTCGTCGCTTAAAGTAGGAAATGCAAAACGCAGCGTTAAACTTGCGCCATTAGGGAGAATATTTTCAACTTTAAAGGTATTAACACCGTTGTGAGTATTTTTTGCCAAGCTGTAATTGTACAAGGTGTTGGCGCTTAGTTGGTTAACGTCGAGCTTTTGATTATTAATGTAAATATCGGCGCTTTGTGCGTTGTGGTTTTGTATTAATAATTCCCCACGCCCTTTGTAAGCTTTAAACGTTCCTCGGTTATTAACATAAAACCGGCTACTTGGATTTACCTCAGGAAACGTAACAACCACTTGTCCGTTAGGCAGTTCTACAAGTTGGCTTTTTGTAAGTGTTGGCAGCGAGCTAATTGGTTCAAGTGGTGTAGTGCAACCCACAATAATAAAGCTTAGCGCCACTATAAATGCTGTTTTTGTATAACCACACCTTTGATTTTTTAAAGCAATAAACATGGGCAGCCCTTATTTATATAACAAGTAAGGCGCTCTTTGCGCTTTAAATTGCACAAGCCCCGCCTGCCAACTTTGCTTTATTTGCGCCTCTGATTGCCCTGCTTCAATAGCTAAACGTAGTTTATTAGTGCCCGCTAGTTTATCCATAAAGTCAGCGCGTTCAAAAAACGAGATGTTATTTTTACTAAGCTCTGTATACGCATTTATTAAGTAAGTTAAATTTAGCCCTGTGATGTTTACTTGTCTTAAATCGAGCCCTTGCACGATTTGGTTTTTAAATTTAGGATTTAAAGCAGCGCCTTTAATTGCGCGCGGCGTAAAATTAAAATCACCTAATGCAACTGGCGAATAGCCAATTACTTGAAACGCAAAGTCGGTGCCTCTACCAATGCTGATAGGCGTTGCTTCAAAAAAGCAAAGCGATGGGTAAAGCTCAATGGCTTGATCGTTAGGTAAATTAGGACTTGGTTTTACAGGCAAACTATACGTACTTTTGCGAGTGTAATGATCAACTGGGATCACCGTTAATTTTAAATCGGCCGCTTTATTGATCCAGCCCTCACCCTTGATCATTTTAGCCAGCTCGCCAACGGTCATACCATGCAATACAGGAATGGGGTGCATACCTACAAACGATTTAAATTCTGGCTCTAATATTGGCCCATCAACGTAGGCAATATTTGGGTTGGGTCTATCGAGTACTAAAAATTCGATCCCTTGCTCTGCAGCGGCTTCCATCATGTAGTGCATAGAGCTTATGTAGGTATAAAAACGCACGCCTACATCTTGAATGTCAAAAACAATGACATCAACATCGGCTAAAGCAGCTTGGCTTGGTTTTTTATTTTTACCGTAAATAGAAATAAGCGGAATACCGGTTTTGCTATCAACGGCATTTTTCACATGCGCGCCAGCATCGTGATCGCCTCTAAAGCCATGCTCAGGTGCAAAAATTTTAGTTATGTTTATGCTTTTAGTCAGCAAAGCATCTACTAAGTGAGTTTGCCCTACCGTTGATGTTTGATTAACTACCAGCCCTACGCGTTTATTTTTTAACTGCGGTAAATATTTAGCATATTGCTGCGCACCTACAACAAGTGAGTTATTAGCTTCGTCGGCCTGTGCGCTGAAAATAAGAGTAGCGCTGAGAAATAAAAATAGCGTAATAAATGCGGTTTTAAACATGCAGTCAGATCCTTTTAAACAAGGTACTTAAAATAACATAGGTAATAATAAAGAGCAGCTTTAGAAAGGGGTTAAGTGGGCTTGATTAGGCTTTGAATGGATATAGTAATTAGAAGCTGCGCTTCTCACGCGAGCAAGCTCAGCGGCTACAACGAATAAATAAACTCGGAGTTTAGATTTAAAGATTAGAGCTAGTTTTACTTGAAAATACCACCTCCCTTTTTAAGCTTAAAGACCGTATTTAACCTTCTTAGAGCTAAACGCTTCTAGTTATTTAATTTCTTGGTCAACGGAGTTTTTCAAGTTAGTTGTCGCATCAAATTAAATTTTATGCCGCCCGCATTGCTTCTTTTTTCTCTGGATTTAA
>NZ_JADYXD010000040.1:0-13885 GCF_015864475.1 Pseudoalteromonas sp. SWXJZ10B | reverse complement strand
CTGTGAAAGTGTTATGGCAAGGATGGCTTAAGTTACAAGCCATCCTGGAAGGCTACGATTTAGCAAAATCTCTTGAGCCAGACTTGTGATCAAGAGACAGCTTACTAAGCGCCTTTTTGTTTATTTAGTTCTTTTATTTAGTCTTCGTGTTTGCTTTGCGTGCTCACTAAGCTCAGTTAAACCTAATTGGTCGTAACTTTTTTCCATCATTTCAAGCGCGGGATCCAAGTAACTGCTTTGTGAGTAGTGCTCAACAACAAACTTACCTCTATTAGCAGCAGCTAAATAAGCTTCACGCTCATAATAGTAAGTGGCTACTTTTAATTCATAACGTGCCATACGATTTAAAAGCCATACTAAACGACGCTTAGCTTCAGGCGCGTAATCACTTTTCGGAAAGCGTTTTACTAGTGTCGATAAATCGGTAAATGCAACACGTGTACGGTTTGCATCTCTATCAGCTCTATCTACACCAAAGTACTCTTGGAACGCATTTTTATCTGCTTTAATGTTTACTAAACCACGCATGTAATACATGTAATCTAGGTCTTTATGGTTTGGATTTAAGCGAATAAAGCGGTCAATGGTTGCAAGTGCTTGTTCAGTATTACCTGATTGGTAATGTGCATACACTAAGTCCATTTGTACTTGTTTAGAGAATGGGCCAAACGGGTAGCGAGAATCTATTGCACTCAAAAGTTCAATTGCGCGAGCATATAAACCAGAATCTAGTGTTTCTTTTGCATCTTCATATAAAGCGTGTGCAGACTTATTCGGTACACGTTGAATGTCTTCTTGGTCTGGAGCAGACGAACAAGCGCCTAAACTAAGTACAGAAACTGAAAAAACAATGGCAAATGCACGTTTCCCTATTTTATTTATCATTTTATTTGTTACCTTCGATGTCTTCGGCTAGGCCAAGTCGGTAAAACCGAGTAAACTATGCGTATTATATTATGCTTTTATTAAAAGCGATTCTAACCCAGTCGAGCAAAGCTTGCACTGGTAAATTGGGTAAAGTTACTAATGTCAGAGCAAATTTCTCTTCAAGCCGACGTTCCAACCGAATTAGGTGGTAAACGTCTAGACCAAGTATTAGCACAATTGTTCCCTGATTATTCACGTTCTCGTATAAAAACGTGGATATTGGATGATAAAATCACCGTAGACGGTGAAATTTTCAACACTCCACGCGAAAAGCTACTAGGTGGTGAAGTTGTAAGTGTTGAAACAACAATTGAAGCACCACGCGAATACGAAGCACAAGATATCAAATTAAACATTGTTTATGAAGACGATGATATTTTGGTAATTAATAAACCAATGGGCCTAGTGGTTCACCCCGGTGCGGGTAATCCTAATGGAACAGTGCTAAACGCATTACTACATTACTACCCTGAAATAATTAACGTACCACGCGCGGGTATTGTGCATCGTTTAGATAAAGACACGACCGGTTTAATGGTTGTAGCTAAAACGATTCCAGCACAAACGCATTTAGTGACAGCGCTGCAAAAGCGTGAAAACTTTACGCGTGAATATGAAGCACTGTGTAATGGTACTATGACCGCAGGTGGTATGGTTGAAAAAGCAATTGGCCGCCATCCGACTCAGCGTACGCATATGGCAGTACATGAACTGGGTAAACCGGCAATTACACATTACCGTGTTGCTGAAAAATTCCGTGCTCATACTCGTTTACGCCTGCGCTTAGAAACAGGTCGTACGCATCAAATTCGCGTGCACATGGCACATTTAAATCATCCGCTAATTGGCGATCAATCTTATGGCGGCCGTCCGCGTCCACCTAAAGGTGCAACACCTGAGTTATTTGAGTTACTTCGTAGCTTTAGACGCCAAGCACTACATGCTGTAAAATTGAGTATTGCGCATCCAATTACGGGTGAAATGATGACATGGCAAGCACCTATCCCAGACGATATGGTTGCTATGACACTCGCATTACGTGAAGATACCAAAGCTAATCCTGATATCGATAGATAATGCACTTATTGTCAGCGACATGGCAAAACCTTCATAAAGTAGGAACGTTAAGTACTACTTGTGGAGGTGGTGTTTCAAAAATCCCATTTAAAAGTTTTAATTTGGGATTCCATGTTGGTGATAATCAAAATCATGTATCAAAAAACCGCTCATTATTAACAAATCTCCTACCTAAACCTGCCGTGTGGCTAAATCAAATTCATAGCTCTAATGTTGTTATTGTTGATGAATATTTTGATTTTGATGAGTTACACGATGCTGATGCGCTTTATACTCAGTTATTAAATCAGCCTTTGGCTATAATGACCGCCGATTGTTTACCTATTTTATTAGTGAGTGATGATGAAAAGGAAGTTGCAGCTATACATGGCGGCTGGCGAGGGCTTGAGCAGGGAATTATTAAAAATACTTTGGAATGTTTTAGCTCAAAGTGTGAAAATATAAATGCGTGGCTAGGGCCTGCAATTGGGCCAACTCGATTTGAGGTTGGGGCTGAAGTGTTTGAGTTATTTCAAAAAAGGTCCCCTTTATTTATTCAAGCATTTACACTACAAACTAATGGTAAATATCTTGCTGATATCTATGGTATTGCGCGTACTTTACTTACCCAGCAAGGCGTTAAAAATATTACGGGTGGCGACTACTGCACAGTCTCTCAAAGTGACTTATTTTTTTCTTATCGACGAGATGGACAAACTGGACGTATGGCTAGTTTGATCTGGCGCAAGTAATTCACATCTTTAATCATTATATTTCCCCCTACACCTTGAACAAATACCTAAACATACCCATTAATTAAGCAATTAGATTATTTAATAGGTAACACCATGCGTTTAGATAGATTTACAAGTAAATTTCAATCTGCGCTTTCTGATGCGCAATCGCTAGCCCTTGGTCGCGATCATCAATTTATTGAACCCGTACATTTAATGTATTCATTGCTAAAGCAAAGTGGCTCTAGTGTACGTGCATTATTTGCACAAACGGGTGTCAGCGCTGACGAACTCAACACCAAGCTTTCACAAGAAATAGAAAAATTATTTAAAGTAGAAGGTGTAGGTGGCGACGTCCAGCTATCAAACAATATGGCATCACTTATTAATCTATGTGATAAGTACGCGCAAAAACGCAAAGACAAATATATTTCAAGTGAATTATTTGTACTGGCGGCATGCGATGATAAAGGTCCACTTGGCGATATATTTAGGTCGTTAAATATTACCTCGACTAAAATTGAAACTGCAATTAAAGCGATTCGCGGCGGTCAAAAAGTTGATGACCCAAATGCCGAAGAAACACGTCAAGCGCTTGAAAAATTCACGATTGATCTAACTGAGCGAGCAGAGCAAGGTAAGCTTGACCCCGTTATTGGTCGCGATGACGAAATTCGCCGCACGATTCAGGTACTACAACGCCGCACTAAAAATAACCCTGTATTAATCGGTGAACCAGGTGTTGGTAAAACAGCAATTGCCGAGGGGTTAGCACAGCGTATTATTAATGGTGAAGTACCTGAAGGATTAAAAAATAAACGCGTACTATCACTTGATTTAGGGGCGTTAGTTGCGGGTGCTAAATACCGTGGCGAATTTGAAGAACGTTTAAAATCAGTATTAAACGAATTGGCTAAAGAAGAAGGCCAAGTCATTTTATTTATTGATGAAATACATACTATTGTAGGTGCAGGAAAAAGTGACGGTGCCATGGATGCAGGCAATATGTTAAAGCCAGCATTAGCACGCGGTGAATTACACTGTGTTGGCGCAACCACGCTTGATGAATACCGTAAATATATAGAAAAAGACGCAGCTCTTGAGCGTCGATTCCAAAAGGTACTTATTGAAGAGCCATCTGTTGAAGATACCATTGCAATATTACGTGGCTTAAAAGAGCGATATGAGTTACATCATTCAGTAGAAATTACTGACCCCGCGATTGTTGCTGCGGCGCAGTTATCTCATCGTTACATTAGTGACCGTCAGTTACCCGATAAAGCGATTGATTTAATAGATGAAGCGGGTTCTTCAATTCGATTACAAATTGACTCCAAACCAGAATCGTTAGACAAGCTTGAACGCCGTATCATCCAGCTAAAGTTAGAAGATAATGCGCTAGCGAAAGAAAAAGACGAAGCAAGTCAAAAACGCCGAGCTGAAATGCAAGAGTTGATCACCGACCTTGATGGGCAATATCGTGAGCTAGACGAGATATGGAATGCTGAAAAAGCATCACTTCAAGGCACGCAAGTAATTAAAGCCGAGCTTGAACAAGCAAGATTAGATTTAGATGTAGCGCGAAGAGCAAGTGATTTACAGCGTATGTCAGAGCTGCAATATGGGCGAATTCCAGAACTTGAACGAAAACTTGATTTAGCCTCACAAGCCGAAATGCAAGAAATGACCCTGCTTAAAAACCAAGTAGGTGAGGATGAAATTGCTGAAATACTGTCTCGCTGGACAGGAATTCCTGTTGCAAGAATGCTACAAGGTGAGCGTGAAAAGCTGCTGCAAATGGAAGATAAGTTACACAGTAAAGTAATAGGGCAAGATGAAGCGGTTGTTGCTGTTTCTAACGCAATACGACGCTCACGTGCCGGGCTTGCAGACCCTAATCGTCCTATTGGTTCTTTCTTATTTTTAGGTCCAACTGGTGTGGGTAAAACCGAGCTGACAAAAGCACTGGCTGGTTTTATGTTTGATACCGAAGATGCCATGGTGCGTATCGACATGTCTGAGTTTATGGAAAAACATTCAGTCGCACGTCTAGTAGGGGCTCCTCCAGGTTACGTGGGTTACGAAGAGGGCGGTTATTTAACAGAAGCTGTTCGTCGTAAACCTTACTCAGTGATATTGCTTGATGAAATAGAAAAGGCGCATCCTGATGTGTTTAATATTTTACTGCAAGTATTAGATGATGGCCGATTAACAGACGGGCAGGGTAGAACCGTTGATTTTAAAAATACCGTTATTATCATGACCTCAAATCTAGGCTCAGATATTATCCAAGAGCAAGCGGGTAATAATGATTACACGACCCTTAAAGCTAAAGTAATGGAAGTATTAATTAATGAGTTTAGGCCTGAATTTATTAACCGTATAGACGAGACTGTCGTGTTCCACCCGTTAGCAAACGAGCATATAAAAGAAATAGCTGATATTCAGTTAATGAAATTACGTGAGCGTTTAACTGAGATGGGATATCTGCTTGAAATAAGCGATGCAGCTCTTGAGCGAATTGCAGAAAGTGGGTTTGATCCTGTGTACGGTGCACGTCCGCTTAAGCGTGCTATTCAACAAACGATTGAAAACCCGCTGGCACAAAAGTTACTCAATGGAGACTACTTACCAGGTTGCGTGATCGTTATTGATGCAAATGACGACTCTCTGGTATTTTCCAAGCGTTAATTGTAAATAATTAAACTCAAAAGCCGCTAAAATAGCGGCTTTTTTATGTTTGTTAAACTTTAAAAGTTAGTAATAAATCGTTCACCCTACGTGAACCTTCAACAAGTTCAGCTGCTCCTTTTGCCACATTAAAGCTTAAGCTTAAGTTGTTATCTCCAAAGTCTTTAATTTGCGAAACATTATTACTAATATCATTACTAACCATTTGTTGCTCTTCTGCAGCAGATGATATTTGTATTGCTAAATGAGATATTTCACTGATTTGGATAAAAATCCCCTCTAATTCAACTTGAGTTTTATCGGTTGTCAGCACACAATTATCGGCTTGTGCTTTAGTGCTTTGCATTACTTTAGACCAGCTAAATAAAGTATCTTGTATTTCTTTAATAGAACTGTGGATTTGTGTTGTAGCATTTTGAGTACGTGACGAAAGGGTCCTTACCTCGTCGGCTACTACAGCAAAGCCTCGACCATGCTCTCCCGCTCTAGCTGCTTCAATCGCTGCATTAAGGGCAAGTAAGTTAGTTTGATCGGCAATTCCTTCTATTTCACTCATTACTTTACCAATCTTATCTGCTTCAGAGGCTAAGCTGGTGGCTGTGGTTGCAGCCTTTTCTACTTGAAAAGCTAAATCAGATACCATTTTACTATTATCTGCAATATGGTCTTTTATTTCAGAGCAACTTTGATGGGTGTTATTCACTTTATCAGCTGTTTGAGCGGTATTTACTGATATTTCACCAATGGTAGAGCTCATTTGAGTCATCGCTGATGCAATTTGTTCTAAACGCTCACCTTGCGAAAAAATGCCTTTTTCAGTAAGCGTAGATTGTTTATCTAGATCAGTTGCGATGCCATTAAAGCTTAATGTGGAGTCTTTCATACGGCCAAGAACCGTGCGCAATTTTGCGCTTAGCATTTGCTCTCTATAATCACTTACGCTATGCGGTGTATGGCCGCTGTAAATATAGCGAGAGATTGAATCGGCTTTTGCTTTTTGTTCGCGTAATATTTTAGGGGTAACAATCAGTTCGTCATAATTTAGCGCAATAACTAAGGCGCACATCAATAGGCTAATTACAGCTAAAGAGATTGATCCCGTAACAGCAATAAAAATCAGCCAAAGTAATAGGCATATAAAAGTAATGCCTTGTCTTATTGTGGTGTGTTCTCGTAGTTTAAATGATGACTTATTGGCATTTATTTTGTTGTAAAGAGCGTGTGCACGTTGCTTAAGTTGAGAGCTTGCTTTAGTTCTTACTGATTGATAACCAACAAGTCGGCTATGCTCAAAAATAGGGGTTACAAAGGCATCTACCCAATAATAACGGCCATCTTTACAGCGGTTTTTAACCATGCCGCGCCACGAGTGCTCTTGTTTTAATGTTGCCCACATTTCTTTAAAGGCCGCTTTTGGCATATCAGGGTGACGAACAATATTATGATGCTGACCGATAAGCTCTTGTGCGCTATAACCTGCTACAGAGCAAAACTCTTGATTGACGTATGTTATTACACCCTTGAGGTCGGTAGTAGAAACAAGCTCTTGTGACTCATCAAAGTATACTTCTTTATTTTTTAAGCTTTTATCATTGTGCATTATGTTTATTATCATCCTTTATTGTTGCTGTCATTATATTGGTTACACACTACAAAGCAAAAAATAGCGTCTTTCCTTTTATGCTCATAAGGCAAATAATTGTTTTTATTGATCTAGATCAAATTTAAATATCGAGTAGCTAAATTGAACTCATTTTAAATAAGTTCCGGTCTATTATTTTAGGCTTATATTTTGCGTATTTAATTTATACTTAAATACGCATTTAAAGCATTTGTATAATGCCCAGAGCAATGGCAATATTACGACTTAATATAATGATGTTGGTCATATTGAGCGCATGTATAGAGTGGGTAAATAATTATTAACTTAGAAAAATTATATTGTTCTAGCAATTTATACCAGTTGCATTAAATAAGTGATCAATTATAGCGCTAAGAAAATAGCACAATAACAAGGCGAAAATTATGACATATAGTTGTTCTATATGAATAATTTTTAACGCAGTGAGTGCGCTATTTAATGCGATAGAATGATCATATTTTCAATAAAATTGGTATTAATCTTGAGTCTAAGTAATTAGCCCCCATAACCTTATGATTAAGCCACGTGGCCCGAGGAAAGATTTTTTGACAACACATGATTTAACTAACGCACTTGAAGCGTTATCAGTAAATGAGCACCAACATGCAGTTAAAGGCATTAAACGTGGCATAGAGCGAGAGTCGCTAAGAATACAAGATAATGGTGCAATATCACCTCAAGGTCACCCAAAAGGTGTGGGCAGTGCGTTAACTAACGGCCATATCACAACTGATTTTTCCGAGTCTTTACTTGAATTTATTACTCCAGTTAGTGAATCGTCAACGCAAACGCTTAAGCAATTAAAAGACCTTCAAAAGTTCACTCTAGAAAAAATGGGCGATGAACTACTTTGGCCCATTAGCATGCCGTGTTTTATTGAGCACCAAGACGATATAGTGCTAGCTCAGTTTGGTAGTTCAAATACTGGTCAAATGAAAACACTATACCGTGAAGGATTAAAAAATCGCTACGGTAGTATGATGCAAGCAATTGCAGGTGTTCACTTTAATATTTCATTCCCAGATACGCTTTGGCAGTCACTTCATTCTTTACAAAAAAGCAATGCAAGCCTTCAAGATTTTATTTCAGAAGGCTACTTATCGCTTATTCGTAACTTTAAACGCGAACTATGGCTAATAAGTTACATGTTTGGCGCATCGCCAGCATTGTGTAACTCATTTTTGCAAGGTCGAAAAACTGACTTACCATTTAAAAAACTAGGTAAAGGCACGCTTTACTTAGAAGTTGGTACAGCACTGCGTTTAGGTAATTTAGGTTATACAAATAGCGCTCAGTCGTCACTACGCGTAATGTATAACTCGTTAGATGAATATGTAGCGGGCCTTAAAAAAGCAATCAACACACCATCAGAAATTTATGGTGATCTTGATGACTACAAGAGTGAAAACCCTAAGCAGTTAAATAAAAATATTCTGCAGATTGAAAACGAATTTTACTCGCCAATTCGTCCTAAGCGCAATGCGAAAAGTGGCGAAACGCCAACGGATGCATTGCTTCGAGCAGGCATTGAATACGTAGAAATTCGCGCATTAGACGTTAACCCGTTTAGCGAAGTTGGTATTGATATTGAGCAAATTCACTTTTTAGATGTGTTTTTAACGTATTGTTTATTAAAAGATTCAGCTCCAATGGATTGGAAAGAACAAGCACGTAGTACTGAAAATCTCGACACAGTAGTAAACCAAGGTCGAGAAGAAGGGCTAATGCTTAACTTTAATAACACACAGCGTAGCCTTCAGTCGTGGGGCGATGAAATATTTACCCAGCTTACAGATGTCGCTAAATGGATGGATAATGCTTATGGTGTTAACTATTACTCAGATACTATAAAGCGCATGGCAACGTGGATACATAATCCAGAGCTTACTTACTCTGGACGTTACGTGTCACAATTAAAAGAGTCTGGTTTAGACAACGGTCACTTTGCACTAGCATTGGCTAGTAAATATAAGCAAAGCCACGCAGATACTGACTACAGCGAGTTTTTAAAGCCTTGGCTGGAACAACAAGTTGTAGAGTCTAACGAAGCACAAGCTGCAATTGAGCAAGCAGATACCCAGTCATTTACCGCGTTTTTAGATGCGTATTTTGACGGTAAATAACCTTAGTATTTAGCAACATTTAAGCAAAAAAACGCAGCCTAAGTTGGCTGCGTAAATATATTCAGGGATGAATTAATGCTGTACTGGTGCATTCATTGAGTCAGACCCACACTTTTTAGAAAAGTTCTGTGAGATCTTAGAAAAATGAAAAAAAATGCAATTATCCTATCTCTCGCCATTACTTTAGCCGGTTGTGCTACAGCGCCCCCAAAGCAACCTAACGATTTATGTAAAATCTTTGAAGAAAAGCCCGATTGGTATTTCGATGCAAAAGATGCACAAGAAAAATGGGGTTCTCCCAAGCATGTACTCATGAGTATGATGTACCAAGAAAGCTCATTTAAGCATGATGCCGCTCCGCCTATGGAGTACTTTTTATGGATAATTCCTACCGGTCGCGCAAGTGATGCCTATGGTTACTCGCAAGCTAAAACACCAACATGGTCTGATTATATTCGTGAAACAGGCAACAACGGTGCTGATAGAGATGACTTTGACGATGCAATCGACTTTATGGCGTGGTTTGTTTATAAAACGCATAAAGTAAATAAAATATCTAAATGGGATGCTTACGCACAATACCTTAATTATCATGAAGGTTGGGGTGGGTATAAGCGTGGCACGTACAAAAAGAAAAAGTGGCTAATGGGTGTTGCGAACAAAGTTAAGCACAGAGCGAGCCGTTATGGTGCGCAATTAAAACACTGCGAAGAAGAGCTTGATAAAGGTTGGTTTGAACGTCTTATATTTGGCTAGATAATTATTAATGGATATAAAAAAGGAGCCAATTGGCTCCTTTTTTATTTAGCGAGAACGCTTATTCGGCAGTATCTTCACTTGTTTTATCATATTTTCTTTTACTTCGAGTACTTCAATAGGATATCCCGCGATACGCAGACTAATATTTGCATCAGGAATATTCTCCAAGTATTCAACAATTAAACCACTCAAAGTTTTAGGTCCATCGAGCGGGAAATCCCAACCCATTTCTTTATTTAAATCGCGTACGTTAGCGCCGCCATCCACAATACATGAGCCATCAGTTTGTGTTTCTACTTCTTCGCTCGGCGTACGAGTTTGCGTAGTTGTAAAATCGCCAACAACTTCTTCTAAAATATCTTCTAGGGTCACTAGGCCTTGGATGTCGCCATACTCATCTACCACTAAGCCTATGCGTTCTTTAGATTGCTGAAACTTTAATAGCTGAGTATTTAGTGATGTTCCTTCAGGGATAAAGTAAATTTCACGTACAGCCCGTAGCAAAGAGGGTTTATCAAATTGCTCTTTTGTAAGTAGACGAAGCGCATCACGAGAGTGAATAAAACCTACTGCATCATCTATATTATCGCGATACAACAACACACGAGTATGTTGCGCATGGGTAAGCTGGCGACTAATTAGTTTCCAATCGTCATTAATATCAATGGCCACAATTTCGTTTCGTGGGATCATAATATCTTCAACGGTTACTTGTTCTAAATCTAAAATTGAAGTCAGCATACTTTGATGACGAGCAGGAATAAGTGCGCCTGACTCATTGAGTACTGTTTTTAATTCTTCTTTACTCATGCTGTGTTCGTCGATTTGAGCAGCACTAATACCAAATAACCGCAGTATACCGTTTGTCATCCAGTTAATAACCACGACAAAAGGGAACAGAATTTTTAGTAATCCCTTAAGTATTATTGAACTTGGAAAAGCAACTTTTTCAGGGTAGAGGGCAGCAAGGGTTTTAGGTGTTACTTCGGCAAATATAAGCACAACTAGAGTTAACACGCCCGTTGCTATAGCAATACCTAGGTCACCGTAAAGGCGAATACCTATAATGGTTGCAACTTGGGCTGCTGCTATATTAACAAGATTATTACCGATTAAAATTAAACCGATGAGCCTATCTGGACGGCTAAGTAATTTACTGACTCGTTTAGCTGCACGATGATCCTCTTTAGCGAGGTGTCGCAGGCGTATACGATTGATTGACATAATTCCGGTTTCTGAACCAGAAAAATAAGCAGAAAAAAGCACCAAAAAACCTAAAATGATAAATAGGGTACTTGTCGATATGTCGTCCAACGATGGATCCTTTTCTTATAAATCAATGCGTATTAAGCTAGAGTGAGCAAGCAGAGTCAAGTTAAAACTTATTTAGTATCACTTCTTGTATGAAACGGCTGCCAAAATAAGCGAGTGTGAGGACAAATGCAGCGACCATGATTGTAATAACCACCGGTTTACCGCGCCAACCCTTTTTCATATGCCCGATAGCTACAACGGCAAAAATAGCCCACGCAACTAACGATAATATTGTTTTATGAATGAACTCTTTAGCGAACATTCCATCAAGAAATACAAACCCTGAAAGTAATGCAAATGTGAGTAATATAGTGCCTAAATTAAGAAGTTGGTAAAGCTGGCGCTCCACAACCATTAAAGGCGGAAGATGGCTATGTACAATTGCTAAATCTTTACGTTTTAAACGTTTATCAATAAAGTAAAACTGTACACCGTATAAAGTAGCGATAATTAAAATACAGTAGGCTAACAAAGATAAAGAGATGTGCGTTACTAAACCCACCTCAATATTGATACTTTGCAATAAAATATGATGAGGTATAAATAAACTGGCAATGGTTAGTAAGGCACCAAAACCATAAACAACGGGCAACAATAAAGTTGCAGGGAATTTTAGCGAGACAGCCGTCACCGAGACCACAATCACCCAGCACGTCAAAAGAGCGACGTTTACGATACTTAAATCTTGACCGTCGGCTCTAAAAACAGAGTTAACTAACAGCAGCATGTGCGCCACTATAGCAACCGTGCTTAAAATAACAGTTACTTTTTGGCTTGGGCCTTGTTGATGAAACAGGCGTGAAAGCACGTGAGACGTTGCTAACACATAAAATAAACTGGCAATAATAGTTAAACTAATAATCAGCATTGTGCTTGGGCCACTTAATTTGAGACAAAATAAACCTTGTTGTTATATAGCCATTGTATTTTATAGCAAAGCAAATGCATAGACCTTAAAAAAAGAAACTCATCAAGGTGCACTTGAACACTATATTGTAAGACGCCATATACGGTATACTACTTTTAATTGAAACTTAATAAGTCAATCTAGGTTAATTGAAAAATCAAATTAATCGTAAAATTTAAATGGATTGATATAAACGTCTTATCGGAACCGTTACATGTTTGAGAACCTCCAAGAACGATTAGGTAAAACCTTAAAAAATATCAGTGGCCGTGGCCGTCTGACGGAAGACAACATAAAAGACACACTTCGCGAAGTGCGTATGGCATTTTTAGAAGCCGATGTGGCATTGCCTGTTGTTCGCGACTTTGTAAAACAAGTTAAAGAACGCGCAGTTGGGATTGAAGTTACAAAAAGCTTAAGCCCAGGCCAAGTATTTATAAAAATAGTGCGTGAAGAACTAGAAAAAGCAATGGGCGAGGCTAATGAAGAGCTAAGTCTAAATGCGCAACCGCCAGCCGTTGTAATGGTAGCGGGTCTACAAGGTGCGGGTAAAACCACCAGTGTAGCTAAGCTTGCTAAGTTTTTAAAAGAGCGAAAAAAGAAATCAGTACTTGTAGTAAGTGTCGATGTTTATCGTCCTGCGGCGATTAAACAGCTAGAAACGCTTGCAGCAGAAGTTGATGTTGATTTCTTCCCAAGTGATATTTCGCAAAAGCCAGTTGATATTGCAACCGCTGCAATTTCTCATGCTAAAAAGAAATTTATAGATGTAGTACTTGTTGATACTGCAGGTCGTCTACATGTTGATAGCAACATGATGGATGAAATTAAAGATCTTCATAAAGCAATCAATCCAATTGAAACCTTGTTCGTTGTTGATGCAATGACAGGTCAAGATGCGGCGAATACAGCTAAAGCATTCGACGAAGCATTACCACTTACCGGTGTTATATTAACAAAAACCGATGGTGATGCGCGTGGTGGTGCTGCTTTATCTATTCGTCACATCACTGGCAAGCCTATCAAGTTTATGGGTGTGGGTGAGCGCACTGACGCACTTGAACCTTTCCACCCAGACCGTATAGCGTCGCGTATTTTAGGCATGGGTGACGTACTTTCATTAATCGAAGAAGTCGAGATGAAAGTAGATAAAGAGCAAGCTGCTAGAGTTGCTGAAAAAGTATTTAAAGGCGCAGGTTTTACTCTTGATGATTTTGCTGACCAATTAAAGCAAATGAAAAGCATGGGTGGCATGATGTCAATGCTTGATAAGCTCCCTGGTATGTCTAACTTACCAGATGCTGTTAAAGGTCAAATGGGTGATAAAACATTTATCCAAATGGAAGCTATTATTAGCTCTATGACTAAAAAAGAGCGTGCACGCCCAGAAATCATTAAAGGTTCGCGTAAAAAACGCATAGCAGCTGGCTCTGGTACACAAGTACAAGAGATTAATAAGTTGCTTAAGCAGTTTACGCAAATGCAAAAAATGATGAAAAAAATGAAAGGTAAAGGCGGCATGACTAAAATGATGCGCGGTATGAAAGGCATGTTACCACCTGGAATGATGGGCGGCGGCGGTCCTAAATTTTAAAAAGTACCATTAAGTTACTTTTTAAAATAATAGCGAATCATATTTAAAGGAGCAAATAGCTTAATGCCAGTCAGTTAAGCTGACTGGCATTTTTCTTTTTATGGGGATACTTAGATGGTTTTGGCTTAACCCATCGGG